>NZ_JANNYP010000607.1:0-20558 GCF_031410135.1 Armatimonas sp.
CCAAGCGTATTGAGGCGCACTTTGCGGAAGTGGCAGGAGCGTGTAAGGGGAAAGTGGTTGAGTGGGACGTGATCAACGAGCCCTTTGACAACCACGACATCACCGATATTCTGGGCCGCGACTCGCTGATCCGCTGGTTCAAGCTCGCTCAAAAACACGATAGCAAGGCGCGGCTCTTTCTCAACGACTACCCGCCCATGGACGGCACCGACAAGGGCAACGCGCACCTCAACCACTTCGAGGACACGCTACGGTTCCTGCAAAAAGGCGGCGCACCGCTCCAGGGGCTCGGCTTCCAAGGGCACTTTGGCGCCTCCCCGATTCCCCCCGCTCGGGTGCTCTCCTGCCTGGATCGCTTTGGAAAGCTCGGCGTGCCCATTGCCATCACCGAGTTTGATATCAACACCGAAGACGAGCAGCTCCAGGCCGACTACACCCGCGATTTTCTCACCGCCTGCTTCTCGCACCCGTCAGTCTCGGAGATTATCAATTGGGGGTTCTGGGAGAAGCGCCACTGGTTCCCCAAGGCCGCGCTGTGGCGTGCGGACTGGAGCATCAAGCCCAACGGCCAGGTCTGGGTGGATCTGACCACAAAGAAATGGCGCACCAACGCCAGCGGTGCCACCAATGCACAGGGTAGTTTCGCCGTGCGCGGCTTCCATGGTGCCTATAAGATCGCCGCTGTCCACAAAGGCAAGCGCTCCGAAGTAAGCTGGACGCTGACGGGCACGCCTACTACCGTCACCCTTGCGATTTAAACGCCGCTTGAAAGCGGCGGGCGACAGTTCACAATGTCTTAATATTGCCGAACTAAACTACCCACATGAACACACTCTATCCTCTCACCTCTCTCGTCGCGCTGGTAGCGGCTCCTGCTCTGGCGCAGGCACAGACAGGTGCTACGTTTTTCGGTCAGACGGAGGTGCATGTGGTGCATATTGCCCTCACCCAAGAGCAGTGGGACGGCATGAGCCCCACCCGTCCACAGGGCTTCGGGCCGATGGACTTGCAGTTCCCTGAGGTCAAGTCTACGATCGCCGTCGATGGCAAAGAGTATGTCGTCGGGCTGCGCTTTAAGGGCAATTCAAGCTACATGAGCAGCTCCCGTGGGCTCAAGCGCCCCTTTAAGATTGACTTTAATCAGCACGTCAAGGGCCAAAGCCACGAAGGGATCACCAAGCTCAACCTCAATAACAACTTCTCGGACCGCACCCAGATTCGCGAGACCCTCGCCTACGAGATCTTCCGACGGATGGGTCTTCCCTCGCCGCGCACGACCATGGCAAAAGTGGGGATCACGCTAGGCGGGGAAGAAAAATCCCTGGGGCTCTACACCCTGGTGCAGCAAGTGGACTCCAGCTTTCTCAAAGAGCACTATGGCACGGGCGAGGGCATGCTCCTCAAGCCGGAGGGAGCCCGTGGGGGAATCACCTATCTGGGCGACGACTGGTCGCGCTACGAGACAGGCTACGACCCAAAGGGTAAACCAACCCCACAAGAGAAAACGCGTCTGATCGCCTTTGCCAAGCTCGTTCACCAGTCCGACGAGGCAACGTTCCAGAAAGAGATCGGCAATTTTCTGGACACCGAGGGCTTCGCGAAGTTTTTAGCCGCCACGGCGGTGACATCTAACGGCGACAATATGTTTGCGATGGGCCATAATTTTTATCTTTGGCTCAATCCCAAGACCAATAAATTTGTCTACCTGCCGTGGGACTTAAACATGGCCTTTGGGGGCTTCCCCATCGGCGACCCGATTCACCTATCGGTAAAGAAGCCCTACAACGGCGAGAGCAAGCTCACGGATCGTTTTCTGGCGATCCCCGAGTTCCGAGCGGCGTACAACAAGTCTTGTCGTGAGGGTGCCAAGATCATGACGGAGCTAGATGCCCTCCATGACTCCACGGCAGCAGCAGCCAAGCCCATCATGGCCTTCGATCCTAAAGACTCTGGCGGAGGCTTCGGTCCAGGAGGCCCTGGTGGAGGAGGCCCCGGCGGGCCAGGCGGCGGTGGCCCCGAAGGTCAGGGTGGCCCGGGCGGGGGACGGCGTGGGGGCGGTGGGCCGGGTGGCCCCGGAGGGCCAGGCGGCATGGGTGGCACCAACGACCTCAAGACCTTCTTTGCGCAGCGCTCTGCCTCTGTAATTGCACAGCTTGACGGCAAAGAAGAGGGCATTATCCCCCAAAGCGGCGGCCCCGGAGGGCCAGGCGGCCCGGGTGGCTTCGATCCCGCCCAGATGCTCGGAACAAGCTTCCTCCAGCTCACGGGGGCAGGTGAGGCTCCGACGCTCACGGCCTTCAACGATGCCTGGAAGAAAGGCGCGGCATTCTGCGACAAGAATAAAGATGGCAAGCTGACCCAAGAAGAGCTAAACGCGGGCGTGAGCTCCGTCCTCGGCGGTGGCTTTGGGCCAGGGCAGTTTTTAGGGCCGCAGATTTGGAGCGCTCTGAAAGCCAAAGATAGCGTTCCGGTGGCGACCTTCACTGCAACGATGGCGCAGTGGGGCGTAAGCTGGGATAGCAACAAAGACGGGAAACTCACGGTTTCGGAGGTGGGGGCGGGCCTGATGCAGGTACTTCCCCCACCCAACGCCGGAGGAGGGTTCTAAAAATGAGCATCGAGGGCGAGATTGTCCGCGCCGGTTTTGAGCGCAAGTACCTGGTTCCTGAGAGCCTCGCGGAGAGCCTGCTCAGCGCCGTGCAAGCGATCCTCCCTCCCGATCCGTACGGGGGACGCTACTCGGTGGCAAGCCTCTATCTCGATACTCCTGACCTGGCTTCCTATCGCCGCGAGGTGCAGGGCAAGTGGCGGCTACGGCGCTATAGCACCACCGAGACGGTCTTTGCAGAGTTCAAGGCTAAACCGGAGCCAGGAAAAGTCCATAAGCGCCGCAGTGCACTCTCGTCAGATCAGCTCCCGGCGAGTCTCCCCGGCTGGTTTCAGAAAGCGATCCATAAACAAAGCCTCTCTCCCACACGCCTCGTCACCTACACCCGAGATGCCTTTGTCGGGGAGCTGGGGGGCGAGGAAGTTCGCCTGACACTGGATCATGCCGTCCAAGCAAGCTCCCATCAGAGCCTCCACTTCCCCCCGTTTGACGGGGGCCAGGGGGTAGGATTCCCCCTCACCGAGGGGCGCATCCTAGAGATCAAGTACGAGTTCGCACTGCCCGCAGAGCTGGCAAAGCTCACCTCGGAGCTCGGCCTGCTCCCGGAGTCGTTCTCCAAGTACCGCACCGCGATAGAGAAAATCCCCCCGTCGGACGGGGGCTAGGGGGCTAGCGTGTCCGAAGTCTGGCGGCTGGCGCGGCGGTTCTGGCCGCAGCTTTTGCTCTTGCTCTTGTTGGAGCTGCTCGGGGCGGGGCTGGCCGTGCTGGCTCCCATCCCGCTCCAGACCGCGCTGGATGTGGTGCTGCAAAAACGCGCCGCCCCCGCTTGGCTGGTGCCGTTCTCGGGAAGCGCCCTGCCCGCACTGTGTGCTGGCAGCCTGTTGGTGACACTTCTTGCCCAGGGCCAAGGCCTGGCAACGGCGCTGCTCTCCACGGGCCTCGGGCAGCGGCTCATTCGTGATCTGCGGGCGCGACTCTTTGCGGCGGCGCAGCGGCTCTCTCTGGCGCGGCATATTGAGCGCGGCACGACCGACACCCTCTACCGCATCCAGTCCGATGCCCAGTCTATTGAGTGGTTCTTGCTGGATGGAGCACTTCCGGTGCTCACAGCCATCACGACCCTGGCGCTGATGCTCACCGCGCTCTTTCGACTCGACACAAGCCTTGGCTGGGTCGGGGTGGCGCTGGGGCCTCCTCTGCTCTTAGCTGCGCGCGCTACTCGCCCTGGCTTGAAAGCGGCCTCGCGTGATGCCAAGCAGAAAGAGAGCGAGGCGCTGAGCATTGTGCAGGCCACGCTGGGGGCGTTGACCAGTGTGAAGGCCTTCGGAATTGAGGACGCGCAGACGCAGCGCTTCGCGGAGGCATCGGAGAAGGCGGTGAAGGTGCGCCTGCGCATCGCACTCCTCGACGGGCTCTTTGGGATGGGAATCCAAACCCTGACGGCACTGGGGACGGCGGCGGCGCTCTACATCGGCGTGGCAGCGGCGCAGCGTGGAGTGCTCACCGTCGGCCAGGTGCTGCTAGGTCTGCACTACCTCAACCAGGTCTACAGCCCGCTGAAGACTCTGGGAAAGAAATGGGCGAGCCTGCAAAACCAAATGGCCGGGCTGGAGCGAGCAACAGCGCTTCTGACGGAGCCTGCGGAGGTGCCGACTCACCCAAACCCCACGCCACTTCCCCAGCCCGTGCGCGGTGAGCTTCGCTTTGAGAACATCGCCTTTGGCTACGACCCACGCCGCCCCGTTCTAGAAAACGTCAGCTTCACCGTCGCGCCCGGTGAGCGTATCGGGATTGTCGGTGAGACGGGCAGCGGCAAGTCCACGCTGCTCTCGCTCCTGATGCGCCTCTACTCCCCCACCAGCGGCGAGATCTTCTTAGACGGCATCAAACTCACGGAAATAGCACTTGCAGAGCTGCGGGCGCAGCTCGCGGTAGTTTTTCAAGAGACGGTTCTCTTGCCGGGGACGCTCGCCGAGAATATCGCGGTGGGAAAGCCGGGCGCGACACTCACCAAGATCGAGGCCGCCGCCAAAGCAGCGCAGCTCCACGAGGCTGTCCAGCGCTTCCCCGATGGCTACCAGACCAAAGTGGGCGAGCGCGGCGCAGCCCTCTCCGGCGGTGAGCGCCAGCGCGTCGGCCTCGCCCGTGCTTTCCTGCGCGATGCCCCGATCCTACTCCTAGACGAGCCCACCAGCGCTCTCGATGCGACGACTGAACAAGAGGTCCTCAGCGCCATGGAGCGCCTCATGGAGGGCCGGACGGTGCTGCTCGTCACCCACCGCGAGAGCGCCCTGCGTGGAATGCATCGCGTTCTTCTGGTTGAAAACCGAACCTTAGTAGCCCACTTCCCCCTACCTTGACAGAGCTTTCTCAAGCCGCGCACAATGGGCTATGGCAACGGAAGATGAGACACGAGCCGAGGCCCTGCGCGGCATGGCCGATCCCGACCCACGCATCCGCGCCTACGCCACAGGGCTGCTGGATCACCTAGCGACGGACGCGTGCGTGGTACCACTCACCAAAGCCCTGTCCGATCCTTCTGCCCATGTCCGGCGGCTGGCGGTGCACGCGCTGGGCTGCCAGGACTGTAAAGCTGCGCCGCTGGACATCGACATTGTGGGCCTGCTGGTAGATCGTGCGCTGCATGACAAGAGCATCCGGGTGCGACGCGTCACCGTGCACCAGCTCGGTCTTCAGCCCCACGATCCCCGCGCCGTCTCCGCGCTGGAGAGCATTCTGGAGCACGACCACGATGAAAAGCTGCGCTCACGAGCGGCGTTTGCGCTCAAGAATCAAACAGCAGAGTATAGTGTGGTAAAATCCCGCTGACAATCGTTATTCGTTAGGGATATTTACTTTGGAACAGCAGGCTGCGCATCAGTTTCCGGTAGACAGTGAGATCGTGGAGATCAAGCAGGACACCACCGGCAATATCAATAAAACCTATGTCGTGACTCTCGCCGATGCGGAGCGCTTCATTCTCCAGCGGATCAATAAGACAGTCTTCACACAGCCCGAACTGGTGATGCGCAACATCCGTACGTTCTCAGAGCATGTCACGCGCAAGCTGGCTGTCGCGCCGCTAGACAAAGGCCGCCGCTGGGAGACGCCCCGCGTAATGGCCACGCAAGACGGTCGTGATTTCTGGCTCGATCCTGAGGGCGAGTACTGGCGCGCCCTGAGCTTTATCCCCCGCTCCCGCTCCTACAACACCGCGCAGAGTGAAGACCATGCCTACGAAGTGGGCTTTGGGCTGGGTGCGTTCCACAACCTCATCAGCGACCTGCCCGCCGACCAGCTCGCCGACACGCTTCCCGGCTTTCATATCGCACCGGGCTATCTGGCGCACTTTGATAAAGTCGTCACCAACCACAAGACCGAGCTCACCGCAGAGGTACGCTACGGCCTAGACTTTGTCGCGACGCGGCGCGGTCTAGCAAGTGTGCTGGAAGACGCGAAAGCCTCAGGAAAGCTCCCCCTGCGCCCGATTCATGGCGATCCGAAGATCAATAACGTGATGATGGACACCACGACCGGGCAAGCCATCAGCATCATTGACCTTGACACCGTCAAGCCGGGTTTAGTCCACTACGACATTGGCGATGGCCTGCGCTCGGCGTGTAATCCCCTCGGAGAAGAGACCAAGGACTTCGACTCGGTGTGCTTCGAGCCGGAGCTGGGCAAGGCGATTCTCAGCGGCTACCTTGAGCAAGCCCACCACTTCCTCACCCCCGCCGACTACGAGCACCTCTTTGATGCGATCCGCCTGATCGCCTTCGAGCTGGGCCTGCGCTTCTTCACGGATCACCTCGCCGGGGATGTCTACTTCACGGCAAACTACCGGGGCCATAACCTGGAGCGTGCCCTCGTCCAGTTTGCACTTTGCAAGAGCATCGAGAGCCAAGAGTCCACGATTCGCAAGATCATCGCCGACGCGCTTTAGCCGCCGGTTGAAACCGGCGGCTGCAGTAGCCTTCGGCTGCAAAGCCCGTGCCGGGCTACAAATTTCCCGAGCCCGGCACGGGCTTTGCGGCACGCAGTGCCATTGGTGACGCCCCATTTCATGGGGCGGCTACCCGCCGACCTTCACTTCGCCAATCGTCACGGTTTCTTTGTTCTGCGTGAGCCGTAGCGTCAGGTGCTGGCGCTTCTCGTTGGGCCGCCCGAAGTTGGTGATGACCGTCGCCTGAACCGTAGTGCCGCCGGTGAGCTTCTGCTCGCCACTACCATAGTAGTTGGTCTGGATTTTATAGACACCGGGCACGGCGCGGCGGATCATGTAGTCCTCGGGGCCGTAGCCACTGGTGAAGTCTTTCGAGAGCTTGCCACCCACTTGTGTTAAGTTGTAGCTGTAAAAGCACTCCTCGCCCGTCGGCTCGATCACGTGCAAGTCCATGTCCGAGCTGTCCGAGTCCCAGGTCATGACAATGCGCACGTCGCACGCCTGGTTAGTGAGCAGGCGGCGGTCGAAGCGATGGCGAGCCAGCGGGTACTTGGCGATAATCGCATTGGCCTCGGTGAGAGCGATGACCTCGATGCCCTCGAAGCGCTCCCAGTGGCGCATGACGACCGTATGGAGCAGCTCCAGCGCACGCTCGGTCTGGCCCAAGTCGGCGAGCACGAGCGCTAAGTCGCGGTAGCTCTGCGGCTCCTCGGGGCGCATCTGTAGAATTTTCCCAAAGAGCCCGGCAGCGATCTGTTTCTCTCCCAGCTGTGCCAGTCGGTGGGCCAGCACGCGCAGCAGCGCCGCGTCCTCGATCTGCAAGTCCGCCAGCGACGACAGCACCCGCAAGCCTTCGTCGCGGCGGCCCAGCTGCAAGAGCAGCTCCGCACAGTCCAGATAGAACGCAGGTGTTGCCGCGTAGCTCTCGCGCTCTGCAAGATAGGCCGCATAGGCTCCCGTCGCCCCCGCCGCCTTGAGCCGCTTCAAATACGGTGCATCGGGTGTCCACGCCTTAATGGTGACGCCCAAACCACTCTCCTCAGAACCAGTGGCGAGAATATTACCATCTTTAGCGACCATAACTCCCTGAGTCCGTCGGCTCAACGTGTAATCCCAGGCGGGTGTTGGCTCTGGCTGTGCGGTTCGAAGGCGTACTTCCTCACGTGCAGAAGTGGCCAGGGGTAGTAGAGCGGGAGCGGCGGGGCGAATTTCTCGTGTTACGGCACGATCAGCGACGACTCCGCCCAGACTCCCACTTAAATCCGAGCCACCTCGTCCATTGCTCCCACTTCCGACTCTTGGGGAGGCGGCATGTTTCTTCTTCTCGTCTTTTGGTTTTGCAGTGCGCGGGAACTCTTTCTTCCACCAAGCCATGCGCTCGTTCCACTGCGCCAAGACGCTCTGGAGCTGCTTTTCGTCCTTGGTGCGCTTTGTGTCTTTCTCCGTTTTCTCTCGGCCCAGCCAGGCATCGTAGAGCGCGGGGCGGGTGCGGGGCGGGGTGATATTGTGCTCGACATACTGCTCCAGGGACTCCAGAACCAGCAGCGACGTTCCCGGCGTGACCAGGTTAAAGTCTCGGCCCAGCGACAGTAGCGCCTCGTGGTTTTCATCGGGCAGCAGCGCCAGACGCTCCACACGCTGCGCGGCCCACTGGCGGGCGATGAGGCCATGAGCCGTGGTAGTGGTGCGCTTGACCGTCACCGTGCGCCGGGAGACGGGCTGTCCCCCCATGCCATAGACCAGCGTGAGGTCGGCGCTATCCGTGAGCAAGCGGCCCGTGACAAGCCCGTCTTGCCACTGAAGATCTGTAGCGCCCTGGCCCTCCACGCGAAGTAGCGTCACGCCTGGTCTGCCAAGAGCCTCGGGGTGGGTGCCGTCGCTCAGCGCACCGCCGGTCTGCTCACAGAAGTAGCGTAGCAGGCCAAAGTTTGTTCCCGACGCAGTGGCGATGGCGTAGATAGGCGTGTTGGCCGCAATGGTCGGGAGTCCCTGCCCAAGATTGGAAAAACCATCCGTAAACCAGAGCCAGTAGTCGCGGTGGGGCAGGTTCAGAGCCCCCAGTGCCGTTCCCCCATCGAAGGGCTGCGCTTTCAGAAACGCGATCAGCTCACGGGCATCGCCGTTGGCAATCTTGAACTTGCGCGGCTTCTCGGCCCGCTCCCGCAAGACAATCACCTCAACAGCAACGGATTTTCCGGCCAGGTGCTGCCCCAACAGCGTCAGCTCCTTGCCAATATCGGCCTTGTGGCGGCTCAGGCTCGCATCCCAGACAATCCCGATGTCACGAGGCGCTACCCGCTCAAGCTTCACCTGCGGCGGCGTGTCGGCGATGCAGAAAAACGTCTCCGGGCGCGGGCTACTGGCACGCATGAAGCTCTCGCTTGCCACCATGGGCTCACCACTCTCGGGAACCGTGATCGTTATATCCTGCTCGGCGCTGTTTTCCAGAACGGCCTCAGCAGTCAGGTGCCCCTCGACGCGCCCGAGCTCCAGTGCTCGCTTGCCCAGAAGCACACGGGCCTGAGGTGCGCTCAACACCTCCACGGTCACTTTCCCCTCGGGAATATTGGTTCCAAAGCGCAGTGGGATGGTTTTCTTATCCGTGCTGTAGGTAATGCGCACCGTGCGAGCACCTTCGGCGGGAAACGGGTAGATGCGCGTCCGAAAGACATTGCCCTCCAGCCGCTCCAGAAGGCCGGGGTCTACGCCCTTGCGCACTTCTTTCTCAAAGACCACGCGGGCTTTCTCTCTCTCCACCGGCACTGCGTCCACCAGCTCGCCTTTGACATCCAGCGCAAACCCGGAGACCGCCGCGCCCTCGGGCAAGGGAAAAATCAGCTCACCCTCCAGAACGCGCTTGGACGGATTGCGAAACGTGAGCGTCTGCGTCACTTGCGTTAGCGACCCTACCACCGTGATCTGAACATCGGCCCGCTCCAGCCGTACAGGAGCCTCTTTCGTCTCTTTTTCTTCGCCCTTCACCGTAAACTGAATCGGGGCAAGCGGCGGCGCTTGCTGGTGCGCAGCAGGCGCAAATTGTGTTGTGGCCGCAAGGGCACAGAGGGATAGGGCAAAGGCAGTGAGGCGCATCGAATTGTTTTCTCCTGCGCTTTTGTCCTCCGCAACGGCCAAAAGGTTCATTCAGCAACACGTAGGGATAATTAGGTGAAGGGTGCCAAAGGGATTTCCGAGGTCCGGCGGGAGATAGTGAGGGGCAACTCGAACTTCAAGACGGTCTTGAGACGGCCCCAGACAACATGAGCGCAATAAAGATCGCGAGTTTGTCGCTTTTATGCTACAATACGTAGTGCCCGAGGATAACAACACTCTCGCCGCCGAAGCAAGCCAGCAAGACTCGCCTGAACAGAAAGTTCGCATCGTCGTGCTGGTTGAGGCTAGTGGAGCATGCCCGTTCGAGGATTGGCTCTATGGCTTGCGGGATCGTGCGGCTCAGGTGCGGCTCTTGATACGACTTCTGCGGATCGCCGAGCAAGGCAACTTTGGTTCTCATCGAGAGCGGATCAGCGGTGCGGTGAGTGAGCTAAAGCTAGACTATGGCCCCGGTTATCGTGTCTATTTTGTGCGACAGGGCGATACGCTGGTGATTCTGCTGGGCGGGGGAGTCAAGGCAAGCCAGCAGCGCGATATTGTGTCGGCAGTGGCACTGTGGGAGAGGAATAAAGACGATGCTGAAAGATTTTCGCGCGAGTTTCGCACCCCTGCTGAGTGACCCAGAGTTCCAGCGGGAGTTTCTGGCGGCTCTCTACGAAGAGAAAGGTGCTGAAGGGATTTTCGAGGGTCTGCGGGAGATCGCAACCGCCACCAAGAAAATGCCTGAGATCGCGGAGTCAGCGGGTGTAGCCCGCACGAGCCTCTACCGCTCGCTCTCGCTAGGAGGAAACCCGAACTTCAAGACCGTACGAGCCGCGCTCAACACACTCGGGATGGACTTTGCCATCGTCCCCAAGAAAGCCGCGTAGGCTGCACTGCTTCATCTGGATAGAGGCGACAGTTTATCAGCCGCGTCGTAGGTGTAGCTGCGAGACGCGCTGTAGCTGGCCATGCCTGTGCGACTCTTGAAAGACAGCGCAGTAGCGCGAGCGGCGTTTCTTCTGCCCAAGACCCGCCCCTCCCGTGGCTAGCCAAGAGGCTGTATACTAGCAGCATCCATGCTGTTTTTGGCTCTGCTGATCCTGATCGCCTTGCTGGTCTTGCTCTTTACGCCGATCCTTCCGATGCGACGGCGACGTGGGGGTGTGGCGGGTTTTCCGTTCGTGACGGTGGGGCTTCTGGCGATCAACACGATTGTTTTCCTCGGGAGCATGAGCAGTGGCGAGGAGTTTATCCGGCAGTGGGCACTGGTGCCCAACGACCTTCAGCTTGCTTCCCTCCTGAGCTATGCCTTCCTCCACGGCGATATTTTTCATCTCCTAGGCAACCTGATCACGCTCTATGTGATCGGAGTGCACGTGGAGGAAGCGCTGGGCAACCTCCCCTACCTACTGGCCTACCTGGCCGGGGCGCTGGTGGCGGGACTCGGGCACGCGGGAGCGGTTCTGCTCTTTTTTCCCGGCTCCGCAGGGACTCCCATGGTCGGTGCCTCCGGGGCGATCTTCTGTGTCTTAGGGCTCTTTGCCGTGCGTTTTTGGCGAACTCGCGTCCGGCTTTTCTGGATTCCAGCGGTTCCGGCAGCCGTGGCAGTCGGGATTGTGATGGTTCTCCAGATCTTCATGGCGATTCGCTCTTTAGTGGACCATGGAGCGGACCAGGTGGCCTATGCCGCGCACCTGATTGGCTTCTTCTTCGGCTTTGGGATCGCCTTCCCTCTCCGCGTCTTGGAGCAGAGCGCCCGTGAGTACGGGATCGAGGACGCCGAGAAGGCACTGGCGGCGGGCGACCTGACCACGGCGGCAGGCTACTACCGCGAGCTACTCGTCCGCACGCCGACAGACGGCGGCCTGGCCCACACACTCGCGCTGGTGCATGTCCGCCTCGGGGAGCAAGAGGCGGCGCACCGCTACTTCACGCAGGCTCTGGACTTGTTCTCCAAGCAAGGAAACGCCGCCGCGGTGGCCCGAATCTACAGCGATGCTCAGACCAATCTGTTGCGCGTCTCCCTTCCGGTGCGCCTCTTGCAGCGGGTGGCCAGCGCCTGTGAAGATGCCCAGCAGTACGAGCTGGCCCGTCAGGCGCTGGCCAATCTCTGCCGCGACTTCACCCACACCACCGATGCTGAGCTAGGAATGCTAAAATTGGGTAAACTGCACCTACAGAAGCTAGGACAGCGCGACAACGCCTTAGCGATCTTTGCGGAGTTCCTACGGCTCTACCCCACGTCTGAGTGGGCAAATCATGTTCGAGGATTGATTACGGAAAACCAGAATGCTTCTTGACCCCGAGTTTTTGCAAAAGCTGGCCACAGTGCTCCCCAACAGCGAGACGGGTGAGGCACACTCTAGCCGCACCACGCGCCGCACTCCCCGAAGCGACTCTCTCTTCCGGCTGGGGCGACGTGCCGAGCCCACCCGAAAATCCTCCCGCTTTGAGCGCATGCTGGCTCGCCTGCTGCGGCTGGAGACCACCTCGCTTCATGTTTTACTGGACGCCTCACTGGCCATGACGTTCGCGGGCTACACTCCCCCCGAGCCCTCGCAAAAGTTCGATTTTGCCCGGCGCTTCACCGCCATGCTTGGCTATGCCACCACCCAGCGCGACCTGCGCTTTGAGGTCACCGCCCTCTCTCCCGCGCGCGGCACACGGAGCCCCATTGTCCAGCACCCCGAGGACATCTCCCAGCTCCTAGACTATCTGGAGAAGCTCCGGGCGGGCGGGACGCGCAACTTTGCCTGGGCGCTCCGCAAGCGGATGCGCCGTAGCTCGCGACGCTCGCTGTTTATCCTGCTCTCCGACTTTCGGGATCGCAACTGGGAGTGGGGTGCCCCTGCGCTCTTAACGGGTGAAGCCCGTGTGGTGCTGGTTCATCTGATGGACCGCTCCGAGCTGCAAGAGAGCAGCCACGGACTACGGCTCGAAGACGACATCCGCCAGCGCCTCGCCGAGCTTGCCCAGCGCTACCAGCTAGAGTATCTCATCGTCCCCACTGACACGCCCCTCGAAGAAGCCTTTCTCCACGCCGCCGGGGATCGCTAAAAATCCGTCCCTAGACTGAGGGGAAATGCGCTACGGCGACGTACAATTAGAATTATGATCAAAGGCCCCCCATCGCGCCTACGCACTCAGCTCCGGGAGTCGCATGTCAAAGCCGCTGCGACAACATCTCTCGCAACCCTGGGAGGACTGGTACTGCTAGGACTGCTCAAAGGCTCCAACGAGCCCAGTTTCCTGGAGCGCCTCCTGCCCAGTGCGCTTGTTCTCGCGCTCTCGTCGGGTGTGGTGGCGGGAATCTCGGGCTATCTCTCAGCGCGGCGACTTGCCTGGCGCTTCGATGCCATGACCCGTGCTGCAGATGCCTGGGCACGCGGCGACTTTACGGCGATGGCTCCCGAGGCCCCTGATGAGATGGGGCAGCTCGCCAGTCGCTTGAACCGCATGGCCGCCGAGCTTCAAGACTTAATGGCGCTCCGGCAAGATGTCGCCACACTAGAAGAGCGCAACCGCCTAGCGCGAGATCTCCACGACACGGTCAAGCAACATCTCTTTGCTGCCTCTATGCAGATTGGAGCCGCCAAGGCGCTGCTTCCTGCACAGCCCGACCAGGCCCTCACGCGCCTTGACACCGCCAACGACCTTGCCCAGCAGGCCCAGCGCGACCTGACCAGTGTCTTACAAGAGCTACGGCCTGTCAGCGCCCAGGGTGCCCCGCTCGCGATTCTGCTCAAGGGCCATGTGAGTGACTGGAGCCGCCGCAATAGTATCCCGTCCACCTTCGAGAGCGATGAGCTTCCGCCGCTTGCACCCGAGGCAGCCAATGGCCTACTGCGGATCGCGCAAGAAGCTCTTGCCAATGCCAGCAAGCACAGCGAGGCAACTCGTGTGGAGGTCTCTCTCAGGCGCGATGATGCGGGAGGGGTTCGCCTGCTAATCCGTGACAATGGGCGCGGCTTCGATGCCCGTCAGCGCCGAATTTGTGGCGGTGAGGGCTTCGGGCTCCACACGATGCGTGAGCGGGCACAAGACCTGCCTGGTGGTCGGCTTCAGCTCCTGAGCACTCCCGGCGCGGGCTGCTGCATCGTGGTGCGCTGTGATGGTGTCGCACGCCCCGCACGTATGGATGATTTTCTGGGGATGGAAGACACCATCCGGATGCTGTAAATGGACGAGATCACGGTTCTGCTCACCGACGATCACGCGATTGTGCGTCAGGGAGTTCGGGCGTTTCTGGAGACCCAGTCGGATATTAAAGTCGTGGGTGAGGCGGGCAGTGGCGAAGAGGCCATCCAGCTCTGTGAGGCCCTCGCCCCGGATATCGTGCTGATGGACCTACTCATGCCCGGAATGGGGGGAGTGGAAGCCACACGGCGGGTAAAGGCGATTAGCCCTCGCACCCGGGTGATTGTCCTAACCAGTTATCATGAAGATGAGCACGTGCTTCCCGCGATTCGTGCAGGGGCACTCTCCTACTTACTCAAAGACGTGGCGGCGGGTGAGATTGCCACGGCGATTCGCAAAGCAGCAGCGGGGGAAGTCACCCTCTCTCCGGCGATTGCCGCGCAGATGATGAAAGCAGTCACGGGGGAACGTAAGTCACCCGAGGCCCCTGGCCCGGAGTCGCCGTTGACAGTCCGGGAGCGGGAAGTGATTCGTCTGATTGCTGATGGGCTCTCGAACACCGAGATCGCAGAGAGGCTGTTCCTCTCGGAGAAAACCGTCAAGAGCCACGTCAGCAATATCCTCGCTAAGCTCCATGTCACAGACCGCACGCAGGCGGCGGTCTATGCATGGCGCGAAGGCATCATGACCCGCTAGCGACCGAAGCCACCGAAGCCGCCCATTCCGCCTCCCATACCACCGCCCATACCGCCCATACCACCGCCCATACCACCCATCATACCGCCGCCACCCATGCCACCCATGCCGCCGCCCATGCCACCCATGCCGCCGCCCATGCCACCCATGCCGCCGCCCATCATGCCGCCCATGCCGCCGCCCATGCCGCCCATGCCGCCACCCATGCCACCCATGCCGCCGCCCATGCCGCCCATGCCACCACCACCCTGCATAGCTCGACTGGAGAAGGAGACATTAATAATCCCTCCTAATATCTGGCTTAAGTCCATCGGATCAAGATAGGTGAGGCTAATGCGCTCGTAGGCCGCATTTGGCCGAATGATTTCATCGGGTCCTATCGGAGCAGGTGCTGAGTCCTGAGGATTAGGATTGATCGCACGAGGCTTGACAATCCAGACACCGTTTTCTTTGGTGTAGGTAAGAGGCACACTAGCTGCACGCATGATCAGCTTCAGTGCATTCTCAAAGGGCTGCTCTGTAATCTTAAGCGTGACAAATCCCACAACATTATTGTCAATGATATAGTTATTAATGCCTGCTTGCTTGAACGCAGCCTCAATCGTAGAACGAATGGGCGAGTCTTGCAGGTCAAAAGTAACATTATTTAATTTTTCTTGTGCAAATGCGCTCATAGGAAGAACAATTGCAATAGCAGATAACACCGCCCCAGCGGCAAATTTCCCGGTAAAATTCACTTTTTTCCTCATCTTCTAAATACGAACAGTTTACTACTCGTATTCTAAACAAATTGGACACGAGGAAAGTTCATTCCTTCAAATTATTTTTATTTTTTTCTAAAAAACAAATCGTCTAAAGCGACGAAAGTACATTTAAAAGCACGGGTAGCTGAAGATACGGTAGCTCAGGCGAGGTGAGTATCCCTGAGTAGAGGGCCGGTGGCGTTCCAGGAGGCACTTGAAGAATCAACTGTACAGTTTGAATGGCATCGGGCGCTAGCTGAAAAACCGCTGAAGAGGGCAGAAGTTGCTCGGGTTCAATACGATTTCCCGCCGCGCTCAGCAGCGGCGTACTTCGCAGGATAAACGTCACCGGGTCGGCTTGGTCGTTGTGCAGACGAAAGGGCAAGGCAACGTGCTCCCCCGCACGAACAGGCAGAGCGGGCATGAGGCTGTGGCGTGCCAAGGTCGGCAAGGCTCCTCGTGCGACCTCGGTGTCTAAGATGGAGGAAGCCACTTCCAAGAGATCTTGCGGAAGCTCGGGCGCTGCCGCAGGCTCGGTCGGCTCGATAGCGTCACTAGGCTCCAGAGGCACCAGCGTGCGGCTCCGGTAGGTAGCCAAAGGGGTACAAACGTCGAGGGGTTTTCGTCGGTAGGTCTGCATCTTAAGAGTTCCGTGAGATCATGTAGCCGATCAAGTCTGAGAGAAACGTGCGGTGCTCCGAGGGGCCAGCGTCGGCAAAGGCTTGCTCAAAGGCATCCAGGGTGGCCTGGACAAAGCGCTCCGAGACGGCCTGGGCATGTGTGATACTGCCGTAGTGGGTCATGCGCTCCAGAATCCACGCGACATCGTCGGCACTGCGCTGTGGGCGGGTCTGTGCCAGAAAGCCTTCAAGACGCTCCTGCTCACTGCGACTTGCGTGCTGAAGCAAGTGCACCAGCATCAGCGTGCGCTTCCCCTCCCAGAGGTCGCCACCGATCTCTTTGCCGTAGCTCTTGTCATCGCCCACTAAGTTGAGCACATCGTCTTGGATCTGAAACGCCACACCCATAAAGTAGCCAAAGCGATTGAAGACATTGAGGTCTAGCCGATCTTTGCGAGCGATCAGCGCCCCGATGCGACACGGATGGATAAAGCTGTACCAGCAGGTCTTCTTGAGGATCATCTCCAGGTAGTCGGCCTCGGTGACCGTGATGTCGTTGTCGCGTATCCAGCCCAGCTCCAGTGCCTGGCCTTCCAGCGACTGCAAGAGAAGGTGCTCAAACTCCTCGATAATGCGCCAGGTCAGTGGTCCCCCCAGCGTCGGGAGATTCTCTCGCACCAGCTTGAGGCTGAGCATGTTGAGCGCATCGCCCGCGTTTACGGCCAGCGGCATCCCGTACTGTGCCATCATCGTGGGCTGGGTGCGCCGAAACTCGCTCCCGTCTTCCACATCGTCGTGGACGAGAAACGCATTGTGGAGCATCTCCAGCGCCACAGCGGACTTGAGTGCCTCTTCCTCAGAGCCACCAAATGCCCCGCAGGTCGCCAGGCAGAGTGCCGGGCGCAGGCCCTTTCCTCTCCGCGCTAGGTGTTCGGCCATCGGGCCATAGAGATAGCGCTGGGGCTCGCGTGTGGGCAGCGCCGCCAGCAGGCCCGCCTGGATCAGCTCTCCGTAGTGCGCAAGCCGCTGGCGTAGAAGCTCCGTGGTCACGACAGGACATCCTCAGGCATCAGGGGCAGGATATGCACGCGTCCGGTGCGGCTCTTGGGCGCTACGTTATTAAGACCAAGCTGGCTGAGATGAGCTAAAAGCTGCTGGCTCACGGCAGTAGGCGCTAGCGGGGCGGCTCCGGGTGTGCCTTGATTGAAGACCTGCACCGCGCTCTCGATCAGCGACATCGTGGCAAGCCCGAGGCGCACTTGGGAGTCGTCCCACGGCAGGCCCTGCTGGTAGCGCAGGCGGTCTAGGGCACGCCAGGGTTCAAACAGCTCCGGCTCATGAAGCTTCCAGAGCTGGCACGGTGTGGCGCTTACGCCCGAGGCGCTAAGAATTCCATTGACGGCACGACGGGCGGCTTCGTTAGCCCCCTCCATGGTCGCCAAGTCCGTGTAGGTCCGCACGTAGTCGGAGGCGAGAAAGAGATTGGGAATCGCGGTCACTGCCTCGGGCCGCAGCCGCCAGGTATTGATCAGATTCACCAGAAGCGGCTCTTTGTTCTCCAGCACGCCGCTGGCATTGCGCTTGATATCAGGATCTAAGAACCAGCCGTGCAGATGGCGATCCTGAAGAATCTCTTGGCCGTTGATATTGATATTGATACTGCGCTTGAGCTGCTCCCAGACCTCGGCCTTGATCTCCTCGCGCGTACACTGCTTGGCGGTCTTTCCATTGAAGCCGAGCGCCTCCCACTCGGAGATATCCACAGAGAGAATGCCTTGGATCGTGCCATCGCCATAGTGGCTCAAGTCAATCTCAGGCCAGAACTGTTTTTGCGACACGGACGTCAAGGCCCACGGCGAGTCAATATAGATCGTGTGGCCGTGTGTGAGCGGAGCATCTTTGGTAAGGTAGAGCTGGAGACCGTTCATCCAGTCCACACCGCCTTGGCTCAAGGGAAGGAGATTCCCCAGCGATGGATCGGCGTGAAGTAACTCGGGGGTAAGAAGCTGGGCCATGCGCTCGACAGGAACCGCGCAGATATAGTAGTCCCCGACGGCCTCAAACGTCCGCCCGTGCTGCGTGACCTGTGCACTGGTGATCTTGCCATCGGTGCAGCGAATCGCCTGAAGCTCGGACTCAAAGTGGTAGACCACGCCGCGCTGCGTCAGATACGCAAGCCAAGGGCCAATCCAGACCTCGTTGGTCGGGCCATTGAGAAGCCTATCGCTACTGGTACCGGGCTCCACCACATCAAAGAGGAGCTGTACTAAGATATCCCCGATGGTTTTTGTGCTCGCGAGGCGCGCTTTAGCCGCGACCAGCGAGCGCGTGATCCCAAAGCCTAAGAACTTCTGGTAGGCCACCGAGCGCGTCTCCGCTCCGATAAAGTCCCACCAGTCGAGCTTCTCGTACTCGTCGAAGCGCCGCTCCTGACAGGATGTGATAATCTGCCAGATCTTCGAGCCAAAGAACGTCAGCTCCTCGGGCGTTAATCCCAAGTCGTTGCCAAAGAGCAAGCTCAAGTCATCGAGAACCACCCGAATGTCTTCCAGCGAGCGCGGCGAGCGTGAGGGGAGCACAAACGAGTTTCTCTCAAAGCGGGCCATCTCAATGCGGGTCGTGTCTACCAAGTTATCTACCACGGAGCTACTCGCCCCGTAGGGGATGCGGCTCATCGTGTCGATAACATGCTTATAAAACCGAGGGAAGAAGCGGAAGCCGTGCTCACCGGGCAGGTCTTTTCGCATCCCGTCAGGCCCTGTCGTCGCAGAGCCCGGCACCGGGATGCTCCGGGCCTTGCCACCGGGAATGCTCTGGCGCTCGTAGACCTCCACGGCAAAGCCCCGCTCGATCAGCTCGTGCGCAGCGCTTAGCCCGGCGACTCCCCCGCCTAAAATGACGACTTTCTTCTTCACTTTTGCTTGGTGCTAGGGTCGGCCAGCTCAAAGGAGCAAATCGCTTCCGTTTCCTTAACTCGGTAGGTGAAGCGCTCGTAGACACGGAAGTGGTACTGGGCTTCGTCGGAGATATTGAGAAACTGAACCGTGGGCGGCGTGGCGACGACGAGATCAATGGGATCGCCGCAGAGGGAGACCACCACACCACAGCGAGGCGGCAAGATCCCGGAGCGCTGGAGCGGCATCCCCAGCATCGGGGTGATGCGATCACTGGGCAGCACCAGCGAGCCACGCTCGGGCGTAAAGGCCTCGACATAGGCCTGATCCCCCAGCACACAGGCAAACGGCCCGAGATGGCCATTTTGCTCCAACGCGGTGATCGCGGCCACGATGATGCGGACGATACTCTCCGAAAACGGGGGCTCCGCGACGGGTATCCGATAGCCTGTGGGTCGAAGCTTCAAGCCCTCCTGGAATAGCCCCTCTATCTTCTGTCCACTCGTGACAAGACACTGCTTGGGTACTAAAATATCGTTGAGCTCCTCACGGCTCGGGTTACGCCTAGGCAGCCCCCGAAAGGTAATCGCGTCCTCGGCTCGTGCCAGGATATTGGCCCCCCGTCGAAAGGCCAGCAAGGCATCCTCGATCCGCTCCTGCGCCATCTGCTGCTGCTTGAGATAGACATGTACCGTGAGCGAGCAGAGCGTCAAGGTCTCCACATCATCCACACGCAGGGGGGTACCCGCCTCGTCAAACTCCAGCAGGTTCTGACGCCGCACCACTTCCGCACTCTTTGCCAGTGGGCCATAACACGGAAGAAACGAGCCCGCCACGCTGGACTTAGTGACTTCTTCCTGAACCGTCTGATTGATCTGGTTCCACTGATCTTGCGACCACTCAATTTGCCGACTAGGACTCTCCATAGCTTTTACGCCTTTCTTTCTTACCAAAGCGATTAGGAAGAATTACCGAACCGCATAAACATCATACGAAATAACAAAATATTCTTTATAAACAACGCCTATTGCAATCGTAAAAAGCCTATTCATCCAAATATAGTCCCTATTCGATGTTAAAAACCGACAATTCAAACGAGCAGTCGGCTTTTCAGGCCAATTATTGTCTATAAAATTCTTAAATCCATTAATCCCTAATTCAAAAACGCCTGTTGCCGTCATATAGATCAAAGCACCGTCATCTGTCTCAAGACAGGCATGTATATCAGGATCACCAATGCCGTCTCTGCGAATGGTCATCCAGTCTCCCCCGTGCTTTTTCACGACACCTCGTATTAAAGGCCCGGAAAATATACCTTCTTCCACAAACCAGTTCACTTTCAGGCCTTCCGGGGTATCACCAAAGACTTCCAGGTTCTGTGTCAAATTTACGGTCAAGGAAAAAAGATAGTCCAGGTGAAAGGGAAAACGTGTCTGCGTAGGAGTCCGTAAAGTAAGCTCATTTTCTCTGGCTGTCGTCAGTTCTGATTTCATTTGAAACGACGATGGGAGTTGCTGATAGGTCGCAATGTCGGGCACCTGGCGACCGCCACAGTGAAAGACAGGTACGTACTCCACAAGGCACTCTTGGCCGACATCGGGAAAGCTTGCCTGGTAGTACTGTGTGGCGCTGGCATAGTCAGTGCGCACTAAGACGGCGGGGATTGTCTGTGTCCGACCACTGTCAATACGACAGTGGACGACAACTCGGTTTCCCGGCTTGATCGGTGAGACGCCGACCGTGAGGGTCTGAGGCGACGGCAAAAACTCACCATTCGCGGAGACCGGCGCGGGTGCATCGCTCGTGCCATACCAGAGGGTCAAG
>NZ_JANNYP010000608.1:0-16208 GCF_031410135.1 Armatimonas sp.
TTTCCGAACCATTTGAGTGATCTGGTACATGGAAACAATTTGTGGATCTGGATTGAAAAAACCAGGTTCAATTTTATCAAAGAGCTTATGGAGGATCACCCAGGATTGTTGGTAGCTCCCTAGCTCCGTTGCCAAGAGTGCCGCAATGCCAAGCCACAGAAGTAGTGGCACTGCATAGATCAAGATACGGAGAACGGCGCGACGCATAGGTTTTCGATTATATCGCGGCCACACCATCGGGCAGAGTGAGTGTTGTCTCGATTGTTCCGTCGGCTTGTTTTTGGTGCTCTACGGTGAGTAGTCCGTAGGGCGTCGGAACCGTTCCCCGTGCCCAGGTAAGATCGCCAAGACGGGGCTTGCAGTGGATCTTAGCCATGCCTGGCTCGGCGGGTGTGATTCCTAGAACCCACTGGGTGAGCCAAGCGGTGGGGCCAGCAGCCCAGCCGTGGCAGAGGGAGTGACGTAGCCCTTTGTAGCACCAGTTACCGTACTCTGCATGAATGTCGTGCTTGCCTTTGACGGGGATCTCGTCAATTCGGGTGGCATTCTCTTTCCAGTCGAGCTCAAAACCTTCCCAGAACGTCGTCGCTCCCAGATCGAGCATTCCTCCCCAGTAGTTTCGTATCAGGTTCAAGCACCCTGTAATGTCCCCCGCCTGCGCCCGCGCTTCCAGGACATAGTAGCCGTAGAAGGTCGAAAGTCCTCGGTAGGGATCTACAGCGAGCACGTTCCGGTTGGCGGATTGGGCATCTCGTATCCCAGCCAAGACAACGAGAGCCTGTGCTTGTTTACTAGAGGTCATCCGCTCCACTCTACTTGCCTTCTCAGCCCGCTCTTTGCACCGCCTAGCAAGTCCATCTTCGCCGAGAACGGTGCAGAGCCATGCACCGCGCTGGAGGGTGAGCACGACGAGCGCCTGCAAGCCTGCCGCGATCGCATCGGGGTCTTCCGACGTGGGCCACTCTAAAAAGCGGTGCCCGCCTAAAAACTCAGAGCCGTCTGGGCGCACCTGTACCAGAACCCGCTCCAGCAAGCCCATGAGATAGCGTCGCTGCTGCTCCAAGTAGAGCTGATCGCCAAAGCGTGCGTACCAGTCGGCCTGAATTAGGAGCCACCAGAGTGAGTACGACGAGATTCCATTCATCCACTGAGGCAGTGGCGTCTGGTCGCGGACATAGTCTAGGCTCGCAGGGACGATCTCATGGTTGCCAAAAACCGTCGCGACTACCATCGCCTCCGGGTGCAAGTCCCCTATCCAGACAAGACGGTCCCGCTTAATGCCATCCCAGACATGGTCTTGCATGCAGAGATGGACCGTATAAGCCCCCGTCTCCCAGATCGTATTCAGCCGCTCATCGGAGCACTCAAACGAGCCCTGCCACGGCTCATCGCGGATCAGGTGAACCGCTTCGACCGAGCGTAGGGACAGGGTGATTCCGGGGTCTACATTGTCTAGGCGCACAAACCGGAAGCCTGTCTCTCCTATCTCCGTCCGCCCCATCCAGGCCACCGGTAGACGATAGTCGTGGATGGCATGGTCTTGATCGGGCAGTCCCATTGTCTCGCTAACCGACTCGCCAAAGCGCACACGCACCAGTGGGCTCCCCTTCGGCTGCGTGATCGGAATATCGAGGCGAACGCCCCCGTGAAGCTCACGCCCAAAATCTAAAATCACCCAGCTACCGGGTGGTAGTAGACAGACTTCGTCGTTGTCTTCTAAGAGCGCTTGGGTCAGCCGGGCTTCCTCTTTCGCGACGATTCGAGTTGGCTTTACATAAAATCGAGTTCGGGGGTCACGTCGTGCTTGCATAGACTCCGATAGTATATCCGGTAGACTATCGAAAAAATGTGAAACTTTTTGTGTTTTAATAACACTAATTAACTATGAAACGACAGCTTCTTATTATTGACCCGCAGGAAGACTTCTGCAATCCGACATCCGGCGCACTCTATGTCCCTGGTGCTGAGGCCGATATGGCTCGCACTGCCACGCTTCTGAGCCTGCCCTGCGATTTCGATGCCGTACACGTGACCCTCGATACGCACCACCTCCTCGATATCGCCCACCCGCTCTGGTGGAAAGACTTGGGCGGAACTCATCCCGCCCCGTTTACGATAATCGAGGACTTGAACCAGTGGCATGCAACCGACCCAGCGCACCAAGCACGTAGTGAGGCCTATGTAGAAGCCCTGGCATGCAATGGGCGCTACCCTCTCTGTATCTGGCCACCGCACTGCCTGATCGGCAGTGCGGGCCATGCGGTCGCAGCCAGGCTCTTTTCCGTACTCTGTGATTGGGAGAGGCGCACGGGCAAGAGTGTGAACTATGTCCGTAAAGGTGAGAACCCTTTTACCGAGCACTACAGTGCAGTCGCCGCCGATGTCCCCGATCCGAATGATCCGGCAACTCTGCCCAACCAAGTTCTCCTGGCCACGCTCGCACAGGCCAACGAGGTTGTTGTTTGTGGGGAGGCGGGAAGTCACTGTGTCGCCAACACGGTTCGCGACCTGGTTACCAACGGCATTCCCGCTCAAAAACTGACGCTCCTTACGGATGCCTTCTCGCCGGTACCGGGCTTTACGCACTTCCAGGATGCGTTTCTCGCTGAGCTTCAAGCCGCCGGTGCACGACTCACGACCACGAAAGAAAAAAAAGAAATAGTATGATTGCCTCACTTCTCGATACCGATCTCTATAAGTTCACCATGATGCAGGTGGTCTGGGGGCGCTACCCGCAGGCACAGGCAGAGTACAAGTTCCAGTGCCGTAGCACAGACACCGACTTGACTCCCTTTGCTACCAAGATTCGGGCGGAGCTGGACAAGCTCGCCGGGCTGCGTCTCCAGCCGGACGAGGCAGTGTTTCTGCGCTCGATTCGCTATATCCGCCCGGAGTTTGTCGATTTCCTGGAGAGCTTTCGCCTCGACCCTAGTCTCATCGAGATTTACACGAAAGATGGCTTTGAGCTGCGGATTCGTGGCCCTTGGCTGGCAAGCATTCTCTTTGAGGTTCCCGTTCTCGCCACAATCAATGAAATCTGGTCTCGTCACCACTTTCCCTTAACCACCGAGCGCGAAACCGAGGGACTGCGACGCTTGGAAGGAAAAATACAGCAACTCTCAAGCGCGTCGGTTCCCGTCCGAGTCATGGAGTTTGGGACACGGCGGCGCTATAGTCAGGCGTGGCAAGAGCGTGTGGTGGAACAGCTTGCACCGCACCTGATTGGAACCAGCAATGTTCATCTTGCCCACAAGTTTGGCCTCAAGCCCTTCGGAACCATGGCCCATGAGTTTCTGCAAGCGGGACAAGCACTCGCGCCCCTGCTCAATTCTCAGAGATTTATGCTCGAAGAGTGGATGCAGTTCTATCGCGGAGACTTAGGAATTGCGCTCTCGGATGTCTTTGGCTTCGACGCATTTCTAAACGACTTTGATCGGCTCTTTGCCAAGGCCTATGATGGTTGCCGCCACGACTCAGGCGATCCGGCTGTCTGGGGGGAGAAGCTGCTGGCGCACTACGAGAGCCTTGGCGTAGACCCCCGCCATAAAACTGCCGTCTTCTCCGATGGTCTGAGTATCCCAAAGGCCATTGCGCTCGCCGAGCGCTTTGACACCCGCATTCGGACGATCTTTGGAATCGGTACCGACTTAACCAACGATCTAGGAGAAAAAGCACTGCAAATCGTTCTCAAACTCGTGCGCCTCAATAACCAGCCCGTTGTTAAGCTCTCCGACTCACCGGGAAAAGCCATGACAGACGATGCAGGGTATCTCGAATATGTCCGTGCGACCTTTGCGGCAGGCGTAAGAAGGAATTCATGACTGCCCTGGCGAATGCTCCGTCTGTTAGTTTTACCTAGAGAAGGAGTTTCGTTTTGACCCGTTCTGTGATTGTCTCGATGTTCGCTCTGACCGCCCTCTCCGCTTCGGCTTGGGCTCAGGGCACGACCGTGGGAACCCTTGCCATTGTTCGTCAGGTGGAGGTTACCCGAACCAGGGCCACACCACAGATTCGGGAGCGTGTGGAGCGTGAGCCTGCGACGCATGGTGAGAGTGTCTTCTCCGAGCAGCTAATCCGCACCCTCAAGCGCTCGTTTGCCGAGGTGAGCTTTAAAGATGGCTCTCTCGTGCGCCTGAAAGACCGTACCGAAGCGATTGTCCGCCAGGAGAAACCCGGCACCGGCGTCTACTTAGTCAGCGGGACGATCTGGGTGCGGGCCGGGAGTGCGCCTGTCCAGGTAGATACCCCCACCGGAGTTGTGACCGCAACGCAGGCCGTTTTTGAGGTCACCGTCACCGACAATCAGACAACGGTTCTCTGCTACGACGGCAACGTGCAGCTCAAGCGTGACACGCGTACGGTGACGATCAAAGCCAGCGAGTTTGCCGGACTGAAAGTGACCGGAGCGCAAGTCGCCTTAGATGCCGCCGCCTCAATCCCAGGCAATCAGCTGCCGAGTGACCACAACGGGCCACGGATAGCGTGGTGGCAGATTCTCAACACGGAGCGGGGTCTACAAACCCTTCCCGGAAGTAGCGCAGGCTTGGCGATTCGCTCGTCGGCTCTTACGGAAGCGATTCAAGCAACCCTGAACCTGCCGCCCGCTCCCGGTGAGATTGTCAAGAACCCTGCCGACAAAGCGCGTTTGCTTTCCATTGCACAGTCCTCTGTAGTTCCTGCCATCGAGAGGACACTCGCCTCGGATGGCACGCTGACCCTTAATGGCTACCGGCAAAAGTTTGGCGGCGATGATATCAGCCAAGCCTTCTCGCTCCCAGGCACGGATCTAAACTTCCTCCGCAACAAGGGAATCGGTAATGTCGGGAGTCTCTTCGATGCACTCAATGCCTCGGGAGCAAGTTTTGGCGTGGATCTGCGCTCTCGCAGAACGACCGCGAACCGCTCCGTCTATCGCCCGTCGGCGTGGCAAGGGCCGAGCAACTCCAAATTCCCGCTCTTCGATGGAGCGCAGAGCTCCAACAACCTAGTGCTCCTCGGTGCAGTGGCGGCGGCGGCACTGGGCAAGGGGGCGAAGGCGACGGATTTTAACGTGGACGGTGATGCCTTCGGATTCACAGCAGATCCTCAGGCGATTGGGGCACGTGGACGGCTCCATGGAACCTTGGGCAAGTCCCGCTACATGTTTGAGGGCAATAGTATGAACTTGCTCACCGGGTCAAACACAGGTGGCTTTAGTGCCCTCTCGGTTGCTTCTATCGAGCATGATGTGAGCCCGAACCTGACGGTCTTTAGTGGGCGACGCAGATTTTATAGCGGCCCCGCGCTTCTCTCGTTCAACCGATCCCAGCTTTTAGGAGAGCGCTACAGTGCGGTCGGGGCAACACTCAATAAGAGTGGCGTGAAGGCCGAGGCTGCCTGGCTCTACGACTCCAATCCGGATGTTCGTGGTGCACAGAGTGGCTTTCTCGCCTCGGCGACCAAGCAAGTCGGGGGCGGCACGATGGGAGTCCAAGCGCTGCGCGTCGGCAGCCTCAACAACGGCACCGGCTACTCCGTGAGTGGCTCGCTTCCCTCGGGTAAAGGGTCAACTCAGCTAGATCTCTACGGCGAGGTGGGGGTCGCTCCCGACAAAGCGGGAATCGTCACGCTTGGAGCCTACTTCCCCTGGATCTACCAGACCAGTGATCTAGATCTCTACGTGGAGTACTCGTCGCACCAGGATCTGGGCAATAGCTTTACCGTGGTCGCCAACCGTGAGCTAAGCCAGGGACTAAGCCTAAAGGCGTTTCTGGGCACCGGCAAGCGTACCTTTATCGAGAAAAATGGCACGTTCGGTGGACTTGGACTAAGCTACGCACTGGGACGATAGAAAGTAAAAGAAAATGCCATTTGATCCATCGCTTTACCGTGCCTACGACATTCGGGGAATCTACCCAAGTGTGATCAACGAAGAGTTTGCCTATATCTGTGCCCAGGCTTTTGCTCGTGTAATGAACGCCAAGCGGGTCGCCGTGGGGCGTGATGTGCGCCTCAGCGGGCCGACCATGCAAAAGGCCGCGATGCAGGGCCTCGTGGATCTTGGGGTAGAGGTGATTGACCTGGGCGTGATCTCCACCGAGATGCTCTACTTCGCCTCGGGGACTCTTGACATTGACGGCGGCTTTGCGCTGACGGCCAGCCACAACCCGCGTGAGTGGAACGGCTTCAAGTTTGTTGGCAAGAAAGGCCAGCCGCTGGTGCGTGAGGGCAAGCTCGGAGAGATCTACGCCGATGCCGATGCCGCCACGCCCCAGAAAGTCGCGACACCGGGGACGATCACGGAGACACCATTACTGGCGCAGTACGCGGAGTATCTCCAGCAGTATGTCCCGGCAGATCTCCCGAGCCTTAAAGTCGTTGGGAATGTGAACTTTGGAGCCAACGGCAAGTTCGTGGACGCGGCAATTGCCAAGCTGCCGCTGGAGATGATCCGCCTGAACTGGAATGAGGACGGCGGCTTTCCCAAGGGCACCCCCGACCCGCTCTTGCCGTCGAACCGCATTGAGGTCTGTGAGCGCATTGTCACGGAGAGCGCCGACTTTGGCGTGGCGTGGGACGCCGATGCGGATCGCTGCTTCTTCTACGACGAGAAAGGCCGCGCGTTTGCGGGCTACTACATCAACGCGCTTCTCATCGAGCACTTTCTGAAGCGCGAGCCGGGAGCCGCTGTGGTGATCGAGCCGCGCCAGATCTGGGCCACCGAGGCGGTCGCACAAGCTGGCCAGGGCAAGGCAGTCACAAGCCGCACGGGCCACGGCTTTATCAAAGCGACGATGCGCCAGGCCAACGCCATCTTCGGCGGTGAGAACTCCGGGCACTTCTACTACCGCGACTTCTGGTACTGTGACAACGGGATTATCACGTTCCTGACGGTGATGGGACTCTTCGCCGAGCAGATCAAGAGCGGCGGGACGGTCTCGCAGCTTCTTGATGCCTATAAAAAAGACTACCCGGCCAGCGAGGAGATGAACTTCATTACGCCCGATGCCAAGGGGATTATCGCGGCGCTTCAGGCTCGCCACCCTAGTGCCGAGCTGAGCCAGATTGACGGTGTCTCGCTCGCCGAGGGAGACTGGCGCTGTAATCTCCGCATGAGCCAGAACGAGCCCGTGTTGCGATTAAATGTTGAGGCACGCACCCCGGAAGCACTGGAAACCCGAGAAGCCGACCTGCTCGCCTTCATCCTGGGCAACGGTGCCACCCTACGCGACGATCACTGACGCGCTTGAACTTGAGCCGTTCGGCCTTTTAGGGTCGGGCGGCCAAGGGGCTGTCCGAAGAAGATTCCCAGTGCGACGGCGACTAATATCGCAAACGCTGTATCCCATTTATCACGCATTGTTGCAATCCTCGCAATTCATAACTTGCATTTTCGGTGCCAGAGGCGTGTAAATTCAGGTTAGGGTACACTGGTACTATGAACCTGCGTCGTGGCTTCACGCTAATTGAGCTTCTCGTGGTGATCGGCATTATCGCGATACTGGCCGCTATTCTCTTCCCTGTTTTTGCACAGGCACGTGGTCAGGCGCGAAAGACAAGCTGCCAGAGTAGCCTGCGCCAGATCGGGATGGCGATTCAGATGTACGCGCAGGACTACGACGGGATCGCGCCGTATGCCAAAGATGCCTCAGATGCCTATGTCTCCCAGATCTGGTCAGCCTATCCGCAGTGCAAGGCCGTTATTGATGCCATGCCCTTTCTCCACGACTCCCCTGTGCTCTTTACCAACAACTGGATGACCGGCTCGCTGACTCCCTATGTCAAGAACCGGCAGGTCTGGCGCTGCGCGGGCGACACGGGCTTTGATGTCTTAGACAATAACTTCAACTGTGGTGGCCCCTGCCCCATGAAAGCCCGCCCCTCAATGTACGAGCGCTACGGCGCGTCGTATCTCTTCCGCACCGAGGTAGCTTTTCGTCGGCTGAACCTGGATACCGTCTCCGCGCAAACCAGCACAGGCCAGGAAGTCGGGATGGCCCAGCTCAACATCCTTTTCGATGGCAATGGAAGCTGGCACGCCAGTCCCCTGCGCTTCGACCCACTCGGCTGGGATCGGAGTGGCCTGCGCTACACCACCCTCTTCGCTGATGGCCATGTCAAGTTCCTCACCAACGACGACTACCAGAAGGCCTGGAGCATCCAGCTCGCCGCCCCGAGTAGCAACCCGTGTCAATAGATGCCTGACCTCACCGATCTCTTGCGCAACGCTGACGGCCCCGTGCGCCTCAAGGCCCGCTGGGTCTTGCCGATCTCAGGCCCCCTTTTCGAGGACGGTGAGGTGGCGTTTGAAGGCGGCACGCTCACCTATGTGGGCCGTGCTCGCCCAGACGCGGGCGCACTGGACATGGGACTTGCCGCAATCCTGCCCGGCTTTGTCAATGTCCATGCCCATATCGAGTACACGGTTCTGCGTGGCCTGCTGGAAGACATGCCGTTTTTCCCGTGGATTCGCTCTCTTACCGCGCTAAAAGCTTTTCTGACCGCCGACGACTGGATCACGTCGGCGAGCCTGGGGGCGGCAGAGATGGCGGCGGCAGGGGTGACGACGATTGGCGATGCCTGCGATGCGGGGGCTACGGTAAGCGCTCTGGCGAGCTCGGGGCTGCGTGGCACGGTCTTTCGGGAGGTTTTTGGGATTGAGCCTTCGCCGCCCGTGGCCCAGACTCTCGATATTCTTAAGCGCCAGCTCGCACAGATGACCAGCACGCTGGTGCGGAGCGGGGCCGAGGGGCGTGTCCAGCTGGGAATCTCGCCACATGCGCCCTACACCGTAAGGGCGGAGCTTTTTGAAGCACTGGCAGACTTTGCGGATCAGAGTGGGTACTTGCAGACCATCCATCTCGCCGAGTCCCCCGCCGAAGAGGCTCTTTTTCAGATCGGGGGCGGGCCCTTTAAAGAGATGTTTGACCGTCGTGGTATTCCGTGGGAGATAAAAAACATCTCCCCGATTGCCTACGCCAAGCAGTCCGGTGCGCTCGCCGCCTCCACTCTGGCGGTTCACTGTGTGCATGCTACCGACGACGACATTACGCTCCTTGCCAACGCGGGAGCATCGGTGGCGCACTGTCCACGTTCTAACGGAAAGCTAGGGGCGGGGCTGGCTCCGCTACGGGCACTCCGAGCGCGTGGCCTAGGCATTGGCCTGGGTACGGACTCGATGGTCTCGGGCAACTCCGTGGACTTTTTCGAGGAGATGCGGGCTGCGGTCTACGGCGCACGGGCACGCGAGCAGGACACGCAGGCACTTACGGCGAAAGAAGCCTTGTTCTTAGCAACTCTTGGCGGGGCGCGGGCACTGCACCGGGAGCGGGAGATTGGCTCTTTAGAGCGCGGAAAGCGGGCGGATCTGTGTGTGGTGCGGCTCGATGGGATTCACCATGCGCCCACGGGAGACGATAGTCCCGAAGCGGCTCTAGTCTACTCCGCAAGGGCCAGCGACGTGTGCTTAACGTTGGTGGACGGCCAGGCGGTCTACGACCACAGCCGCTTCCCCACCTTGGACGTGGCCCGGCTCCGGCAGAGCGTGAGTGCGGCCCGAAAGAAAGTACGAACAGAAGGTGAGAAGATCCTTGGCGAAGCGAACCAGCAGCGAAAGTAGTGGCGGGAGTGGACATAAAGGCGCGAGCGATGAGCTTGTCGGCTGGAGCACGCTTGCCATTGGGTTTGCAATCAGTACCCTGCTCCTGTGGAAAAACGGCGGTTGGAAAGTCTTTCACGCCCCCACAGGCATGAGCGTGATGGAGTTCAATCTCTTTAACATCTGCATGCTCCTCGCTGTTCCGTTCACCTGGATTCTGATCGTCTTGCGTCGCGAGGTGAGCGACTTTGGCTTTACGCCGGGCAATGCACGGGGCGCGGTGATCCTCTCGCTGATTGTCGGGGTGGCCTACATTCCCGTTCTTGCCCTCTTCTCCGGCCAGAGAGCGTTCCAGGACTACTACACTCGTGTGCTCATGGACGACCGCGTGCTGATTGGAGTGGGTTGGGCCAAGGGTCAGCTTTCCGGGGGGCAGATAGACTACGGGCGCTTTGTGCAGCACGAGCTGGTGATGTGCATGTACATGCTGGCCTGGGAGTGGTTCTTCCGGGGCTACTTGCTCTTTGGGCTACGCAAGATCATGCCCACTTGGGCCGCTGCTATTGTGCAGGTGATTCCGTTCTTTATCCTACATTTGGGCAAGCCCCCCGCGGAGTTCTGGTCGTCGCTTGCCGGCGGCCTCTTGCTGGCTCCTATCGCGATCCGCTACAAGTCGTTTCTGCCGTGTTTCTTGATGCACTACTTCATCTCGCTAGGCAACGACATCGCGGTTCTCTACTTCCACTTCCGGTAATAATTCCTGGTAATTGTTGCAGGATAGGCACTTTGTGACCGACAATAGGAGCGGAATGCGTCTGCTGATTGTCTCACCCTGGTTTCCCTATCCACCAGATAACGGGTCCCGGCTTCGTGCCTGGCACCTCATCAAGCGTCTGGCACGGCACCACGAGGTGCGCCTGGTGGTGGGCCAGCAAGACGACGCCTTGGGCCGTGAGGTTCCGCTGGACGTTCCTATAACGATAGTCCCTTGGCTCTGGCATAAACTGGGTGCGACGGGCAAACAAGGTGCGCTCAAGGCACTTTTCTCCGCAATCCCACGCTCGATCTTGGAGACACCCAACCCCGCATTTGTCGAGGCAATCACTCAGGAGCTTTCACGAAAACCTGAGGCCGTTCTTGCCATGGAGCTTGGCAGTGATGCCTATCTTCCCGATTCCCTGCCCTGCCCCGTGATCTTGGATCAAGTGGAGCTCTCGGGCATGGAGCAGACCTGGCGGCGTGCGATGAGCCGTCGGGAACGGGCGGCACGCTGGCTGACGTACCATAAAGGGAAGAGCTACTGGCAACAGCGGCTCGCACGCTATGATCTCCTCACCGCCGTCTCGGAAGCGGAAGCACTGGCGGTAGAAGCCATTGTCGGAGGGGGAAAGGCCGTCGCGGTCGTTCCCAACGGTGTCGCGACGGCAGATTTCTGCCTTCAGACCAAGCCGAAAGGGGTTCCCGGAAGGCTTATCTACAACGGAGCACTTTCCTATTCTCCTAATAAAGACGCGGTACTCTGGTTTGTGAAGACCATCCTGCCGAAGATTACAGAGAAAGTGCCCGAAGCCCACTTAATCGTCACGGGGCGGTCCGAGTCAGCGCCCATCGAGCTGGTCAACCACCCTCAGGTGCAGCTGACCGGCTTTGTGCCGGATCTGAAACCGACTCTCGCTGAGGCAATGGTCTGTGTGACTCCGCTTCGTTCGGGGGGCGGGACACGGCTGAAGATACTGGAGGCTTGGGCAGCAGGGATTCCTGTGGTCGCAACGACGATTGGCGCAGCGGGGCTGGAAGGCAGCCGTGACGGCGAGCATCTGCTTCTGGCCGACACCCCCGATGCGTTTGCCCATAAGACAGTTCTGCTGCTGCAAAACGAAGCACTCTGTCAGAAGATTGCGGGGCAGGCGCGCACGCTGGCTGAGGAGCGCTTTGACTGGGATGTGATTGTGGAGCGACTGGAGAGAGCACTGGATCTCGTGACAAAATGAGCAAGGCAAGCAACGAATTTAACGATGAGCTGACGATCTGGAGCGACAGCTCCGAGAGTCCTACCAAGGACCTCATCAGTAACGCGGCGGAGCTTAAGCTAAAGCTACTGGGGAGCGCAGCAGTTCTGGGAACCGCCCTGGGGTTTGGTAGTGTCCTCGCAGCCGATGCGGGGGTCAAGGGATTGGTCTGGCTTGCGATTGTTGTCTTGGGGATCGTGGGCATTGTCACTGTTGCTAGCTATCTCGAAGTTGGCATGACGATCTTTGTGGCGCTTTGCTGGTTTCTCTTTAAAACCCCCGGAATTGCCCAAGGCCAAGGCGGCGGTGGAGAGCAGGGTCTTGCCCTGAGCCAGCTGGGCCTCCTACTCCTCCTGGCAGCCTGGTTCCTGCGCCGCATCTTTCGAAAAGAGGGGCCACTCTATCGCTCCCCTCTCACAGCACCCATTGCCGCCTATCTTTTCGTCTGTTTTTGGTCAACCGCCCATAGCGTTCTCTTCACAGACAGTGCCATTGAGCGGGGCCTTGTCTCCCGAACACCGCTCCCCGTCAACATTCTCGAAGTCATTCTGCGGTTTCTTGCGCTGGGGGGGCTCTTGCTCGTGGCAAACACACTCACCGGCTGGGGCAAAAAACGCATGGCGATGATGTTCTTACTCGCAGGCTGCCTCTTATTTGTTTTCTCACTTCAGGGTGGGGCCAGTGCCATGGACCGTCCCCACGGACTTTCGATCTTTGCACCAGGTCAGGGCTATGGTGCCTTTCCCCAGATGCTGGCGATGGCAGCGATGACCGCCCTGGCACTAGCAGGCAAAGGTAAGCGCTGGCAACAGCTCGGGATGGGGCTCGTAGCACTCACTATCTTTGCCTGGGCATTTATCAAAAATGCAGAGTGGGTCTCTGGCTGGATCACGGGTGGAGTTGCGCTGGCTATCGTGGTCTACAATACCAAGCGCCGCTGGTTCTGGATGGGGGTCGGGCTGATTGCCTTTATTATCCTGCTGAAGTTTGAGTACTTTTGGGATAAGTTCTACAAGATGAACTTCTACGCCGGTGGCCACATGAACTGGGGATTGGCTTCTCTACGGGGCGAGGAAATCGGAGCCTTGGAGAACGACCGTAGCCGTATGCTCCGCGCCGCTTTTCAGTATGCAGATGCATTCCCCCTGGGGATCGGCCTAGGAAACTACAAGAACTTCAACCTCTACTACGGCTCTCCCGCAGTCTGGAACTCGACGACGTTCACATCGGCGCATGGCACCTATGCACAGACCCTCTCGGAGCTAGGTTGGGCGGGTATTTTGACGTTGTTCTGGCTACAAGTCGCAACCTTGGTGACTCTCTACCGCTACTGGAGAGCACTCCCAAGCGGCACGTGGGAAAAGGCCTGGCTCCTGGCAACATATGGAGGAGCTTGGGGGATGTTTATCTCCACCTTCCTGGGCGACTATATCTTCCCGAGCTACCACAACGGAGGCATGGCATCGTTTGGGGGAACGGTCTATCTCTGGCTATTTGTCGGCTTTAGTATTGGCTTGGTGCGTCTTAAAGGACTGAGCTGGGACGACGTGAGTGGTAAGAAAAAGCAAAGTGAGCGTGTGCTTCCTCAGCCACGCTGGGCGCGCCCGCTGGAGCCACGCTTGTGAGAGAGCTTTCGATTGTGATCGTCTCCTGGAACACCAAGGCGCTCCTTCGTGACTGCTTGGAGAGCATTCGCAACCTAGATGCCAAAGTCTTTGTCGCTGACAATGCATCGTCGGACGGCAGCCCTGAGTTGGTTGAGGCTGAGTTTCCCAAGGTGACATTGATCCGGACGGGAGCGAACCTCGGCTTTGCGAGGGCCAATAACCTAGCGCTCAAGCAAGCCACAGGGCGCTACTGGTTACTCCTCAACTCCGACACACTCGTGCCCGAGGGTGCCCTCGAAGCACTGGTAGCCGCGCTGGACGTGCATCCTGAGGCAGCTGTGGCAGGTTCACTTCTCCTCAATGCCGATGGCTCGCTTCAGCCAAGCTGGGCTCGCTTCCCGAACGTCAACAGCGAGCTGACAGGCGAGCTGAACCGTGGCCAGTGCCCCTACACGGATGCCCAGCTGAGTAACGAGATGGGACGAAAGACGCTCATCCCCTTCGCCTGCGACTGGGTGGGTGGCGCGGTCTACTGTGTACGAGCCAGCGCGGCCCAAAAAGCCGGGCTCCTCGACGAAAAATTCTTCATGTATAGCGAAGAGACCGAGTGGTGCCATCGCTTGAAACGCGTCACGGGCGGCACGACGATTCTGGTTCCTGCTTCCACGGTGACACATCTGGGGGGTGGCTCTAGCCGGGCAGTTCCGAAGGCCACTCGTCAGCGGATGTGGCGCTCCAGCCTGCGCTTTTTCCTTCTGACCAAGGGGATTCTTGGGGCGCTTCTTCCCAGCGCCGTCGCTACGGGGCGTTTCTTTCTGTCTCCGCTACGAAGACAGCAGGGAACATGAGAGTCGTGCTTGATGCCCGTCCTCTCTCCCACCCGCAGTCAGGTGGGTATCGTTCATATGTTAACGCCTTGGTGCAGGGGCTCGCTGAGCTTGCGCTCTCCGATGTGGAGATCTTGCTCTACTTGGATCGGCCTGTGGATATTAGTCTCCCCTTTGAGACCCGCATTCTCAGTAGCTCACGGCTCAAAACGGATTTTTACTTGTTTGCCCAGCAAGTCAAGAAGGATCAGCCGGATCTCGTCCATGGAACGGTGAACTACCTGCCGCTTGGTCTAAAAAGCAAGACGAGCCTCACCCTCCACGATGCGCTCTTGCTCAAGCGCTACCCCTGGGAGACCAAAGTCTCTCGCCCGCTTCGTCAGCGCCTGCTCAATGCCTACTGGACACAGATGACAGTGCGCTCTGCCCGGCAGGCCACCCGCCTATTGACGATCTCAAACGGGGCCGCTCAAGAGCTTGCTCAGACCCTTAGCCTGCCTCTCTCCGACTTTCATGTGGTCTATAATGCCGTCTCGCTCCCCCTCCCCAAGCCCGAAATTTTTCGTGACCAGAGTACGATCCTGGCCATTGCCGCCCCCGACGCTCGGAAAAATATCGAAGCGCTCTACGATGCCTTGCCGAGCCTAGACGATCTAGCCCCCACCCTGAAGCTGGTCTGCACCTCGGTGAGAACGGCAGAGGCTGCCGAGGCAGAAGTGGCACGGCGCGGGCTAAAAAACGTCCAGCTTTTGCGTAATTTAGACAATCAAGCACTCTCAGACACCTACGCCGCCGCGAGTGTCTTTGTGTTTCCCTCACGGTTGGAGGGCTTTGGGCTCCCGCCGTTGGAAGCAATGCAGGCAGGAACCCCGGTCGCAACCTCGAATGCTCTCCCGATGCCGGAGATTCTCGGAGCCGCCCCCCTGTACTTTGACCCGGAAAAACCCGCCGAGCTAGCCGCTGCGGTTCGCTGCCTGCTCACCAACGCAGGCGAGTGGGCCGAGCGCTCCGATGTGGGGATCGCCCAGGCAAAGCGCTACTCTCTTAAGGCGATGGCGGAGGGGACGCTTTCCCTCTGGCGGGAGATTGCCGCATGAGTAAGCCACGTATTTTGTTTCTCGCTCACCTGCTTCCCTGGCCCCTAGAAGGCGGTGGGCAGATTAAGTCGTATCATACTCTACGACAGCTCTCGCTGGCCTACGACATCAAGCTCCTGGCGCTGATCAGAAAGCCAGAGGAAGCCCAAAACGCCGAGCCACTGCGGCCATACTGTGCTCTGGGCATTGAGACGATTCCCCTGCGGCGCACCAAGCTCACCAATCTCCTGGCGGCGGGTAGTGCACTGCTAACGGGGCGCTCGTTTATCGTGAGTCGTGACCATACCCCCGAAATGCAACAGGCTATAGAGCGCGAGCTGGCAACGGGGAGCTACCAGGCTCTTCATGTCGATCATCTGCAGATGGCTGCATTTGTCCCCACACAAACGCCCGGAATTTGTGTGATTTTGGATCAGCACAATGTGGAATATCGCATACCCAAGCGCATTGCCCAAACCGCCAAGAATCCCGCGATCCGCCTCTACGGAGCGGGAGAGTGGAAGCGCCTGCGCCGCTTTGAGCAAGCCGCTCTCCGCCGTGCCAATCTCACTTTGGCAGTCTCCGACGAAGATAGGAAAGTTTTACAGGATTTAGTCGGCTCAGAGTTGGGTAGAATACGGACACTATCTATTGGGGTAGACACCGATTATTTTTCCGCCTCCCCTCGCTCCCCTCGCTCCAAGACACTGGTTTCGATCGGAACCATGTACTGGCCACCAAATATTGACGCTCTATCCTGGTTTTGTCGGGAGATTCTGCCGAAGATCAGAGAGAGAGAGTCTGAGGCAAAACTTATAGTGGTGGGAGCACGACCAACAGCGGAGGTACTCGCGCTTGCGGAGTCTCCCGCCGTAACCGTGACAGGTTCCGTACCTGATGTTCGTCCTTATGGAACGGACTGTGGAGCATTTATTGTCCCACTGCGCTCCGGGTCAGGGATGCGGGTCAAGATCCTGAACGCGCTTGCCATGGGGCTACCGACAGTCTCGACAACAATTGGTGCGGAAGGAATAGAGGTGACAGACGGCAAGGATATCTTACTGGCAGATACGGCGGAGGACTTCGCAGCGGCGACGCTACGTCTGCTCTCC
>NZ_JANNYP010000609.1:0-5979 GCF_031410135.1 Armatimonas sp.
GGCAGGGGGAGGAGGGATGTCATTGAACTTTCTTCGTTTCTGGTTTGTTTCTTGAGCAGACGGGAGATTCCCGAACCCTGAAGAAAAGAAAAACCATGAAACAACTACTCACCCTGGCCACGGTGGCCTTGATCGCTGGAACAACACTGACTGCAAGCTTTGCTCAAGACAAGATGGGCAAGATGAATAAAATGGGCGGCGAAAAGAAAATGGCGGGCAAGATGCAGTGCGCCGAGTGCGCCAAGCTCACCAAGAAGATGGGCAAGACGACGGAGTGTGCCCACTGTAAGACAATGCATGCCGCTGAGAAAGCCAAGATGGGAAGTAAGTCCAAGATGTCAGGCGACAAAATGGGTGGCAAGATGGACGATAAGTCTAAAATGGGCGATAAGTCCAAGATGTCGGGCGACAAGAAAAAAATGTAGCCCGTCAACGGATCAGCCACTCCAGCCAGGCACGTAGTAAACTTACCCCGCAAACCGCGTGCTGTAGGCCGGAGGGCTGGTCCCCTAGTCCCCCATAGGGACGCAATGTCGTGAGCAGGAGCTTCCCTGCTCCGACTTGTACCTCGCACACATAGGCGTGCACCTGGGCGCTACGGGCGTCGGTTCGTGTGAGAACTGGACTCAGTGGCACGCCGAGCAGCTGTTGCAGAGCCTCAGGCTCAAAGGCGCAGTCGGGTGCCACACCATACAAGAGAACATCCGCGTTTTTTTCATAAGGAAAGCTGCCCCAGCTTGGGTGATCATGGGCGAGCAGCGCGGCCTCACGAAAGAACGGCAGGCCCAGTGCGGGCAGTCCGCCAAAGGCCGAGGGCTGAAGGTAGAGAACGCGCCCGCCGTTGCGAGCAAACCCCAGCAGCTCCGGGCTCCAGGCTGTGGCAACGATAATCCCCGGCCCACCCAGCCCTAGATTGGGGGAGGGAAGTGTCTTCCAGCCCGTTACTTCCTCAAAGCCCGCCAGAAGCCTCGCCGGGTCGTAGAGATTGGTGATCGCCCCCGGCGACGTTGGGACGCGTTTTCCAAACACCCAGAGCGGCCAAGTGTTTTTAGAGAGCGTCTTGCCCGCCGCTGTCAGCTCCACGATGAGAGCTGCCTTCAGGGCTCCTCCGCCTGCGGGGGGCAGAGGGGGTGTAAACTCAATCACACCCAGCTCGTTTACCTCGCCTGCCTCCAGTGGCCCCAGCGTCAGCTCGCCGCTCTGGCCTGTGGAGGTTTTCCAGCGTAGGACGGCTCCTGGCCCCAAGGTCTTGCCAAAGTGCGAGACGCCCACATGCCGTCGAATCCTCTCGCTCGACCAAGCTCCCACGCGGTCTGTCCACACCACCCGATCCCCACCCGCAATGCGCTCTCGCCGCCGGTCGGGCTCGATAAAGAGTACGGTGTCGGCATTGAACTCACCCGGCTCAGGAAGCCCTGCCAGCGTGTAGCCTGCGGTAAAGGGCGAGGCGCGGGCAAGCTCGACCATGTGCTTTGCAACGAGTGAGGAAGACGCACGCAGGTCAGTAATTAAAGTGGGCTGCCTCGCGCGCCAGCGGGGCGCGAGGGCATCGTAGGTGGGGCGAACAAAGGGCAGGTCGCAGGAGAGAAGTAGCTCGCTGTAGTCTGCAAGCTCTGGCGGAGCCTCCAAAACGTCGCTGTCTAGCTCGGCGGAGCCGGAGCAGTCTCGCACAAGGGGTGAGTAGGTTTGTTTCTTTACCACGGCGTAGAGCTGCGCGGTCAGCGTGGCATCTCTCCCTCGGCTCAGTGCGCCGCCCACTGTCCAGAGCAAGATCGCCGGATGATCCCCAATCTGCCGCACGATCCGGGCGTACTCCAAGAGAGTCTGCTTGGTGAAAGCCTCGCTTTTGGCAAACGGCCCCAACGGTAGCTCCACCCAGAGCAGAACCCCGAGGCGAGCCGCGAGCTCGAAGTAGGCACGGGGCGGAACCCAGCCCGAGAGCATGATGCCATTGAAGCCCAGCGCCTTTGCCCGCTTGAGCTCCGCCTCAAACACCTCAGGCGGTGGGTTGGGAGCCCGCGTCTTCTCGTAGCCATCATTGGCGAGCAGGCCACGAAAGTAGATCGGCTGCTCATTGAGCAAGATCCGCTCACCGTCGCGCTGGACTTTCCGGAAGCCCACGGTGCGTGTCTGGCGATCCGAGAGAAGATTGTTTTGCGTTGCCGTGACGGTCAGGGTGTAGCAGTGGGGCGCTTCCGGGCTCCAGAGCAGCGGCCTAGTGACCGTTAGATTCACCACTGTCACCACTCCCGACTTCGTTGCCTCGGCCTGCGCCTGTGCCACGGGATTGCCCTCAGGATCGGTGAGCAAAAACGTCACCAGCGCCCGTGTGCCCGAAGCGAGATCAAGCTCCGCCTCTACCGCGACGTTTCCCTGGCTATCGGCAGGAGCCCAGAGTTGCGCAATTCTTGCCGGGCCGGTGGTGTGGACGCGAGCCTCTTGCCACGGCCCGCCCCAAGGAGCCTCAACAGCCAGTGTCTGGTTCAGCGGAAAACGCACACTGCCCGGCTTCTCCACTCGTAGCGTCAGCTCGCGCGTGCCTGCGGGAAGCTCCCACGCAAACGCATCCCAGAGCCCCGTGTGCTCCCCAAGCTTCTTGCCATCGGCAAAGCCTTCGCAGTAATAGGAGACCGCATCGAACTCCCACCACAGGCGTGTTCGGGCTCCCCCATTATTGGGGGCAGGGGGGGCGGTGGTTCGGTACCAAACGGGGCCGGAAAATGTGGAAGGGATGCCGTCGTTCTCCCAGCAGCCGGGGACGGTGGCAGGTCGCCAGTCTTTTGCGCCCTCGCGGCGTAGCTCCCAGACGTGGGGAAGTGCTTGATCCGGCTCGACTTCGTTCATCGCCCAGACCCCCAGGGCCGTTGTCTGCAGAAAGCTACGACGATCCATATGCTCGCACTATAGTCACTCTGATCGTCTCGTAGGTGAGATTGTTCCCAAAGCGTGGGCGCGGTAGAATTGCGGTATGCTCCGCCGCCACTACCGTGCTTTACTTTTTCTGAGTGCTCTGGTGCTGGCCGCCTCGCTGATGGCCCTGCGTGCTGGCTATGCTGTGGCGCGTATCCCTCAGGACATGGGGCTCTGTGAGGGGGATGGGCCTTGGCTCATCTCAGCCAATGAGCAGCCCCTCCCAGATGGCTCGGGCCGCAGGCTTCAGCTAATGCCGGGCGGGCTCTACCGATTAGTGCACACGGAAGAAGCGGTCGCGACGCATATCAATAAGCCCACGGGGCATCTGCTGGGCATCACCCCCACGCTTCGCGCCGTTGTCTACGAGCCAGGCTTTCCCACGTTGCGCCCGAAGAATCCGGCGGTGGCAGCCATCACGACTTTTGGCATTGGGGAGCGCGAGCTCTCCCTTAAGACAAGCACCTTGCGTCTTCCCAAGACCGTTCAGACCCTCGAAGACGCGGTGCTCTCGCCGCAAGGAACGCAGATCGCTTGGTTTCTCACCAGTTCCTACGACCGTCCAGGAGTGGCTACGCTCGGGCGCTTCTTTCCGGGCCTCGCCGAACGTTTTCCGCCCCACCGAGTGCTAGAAATCTGGGTGAGCGATGCCAAGGGCGATCACTTGCACAATATTGCCGCCGCCCCTGCCCCATCAGCAGTTATCAGCATCGGCTGGAGCCAGAAAACGGGGAAGCTGATGGTTGCCTACCAAGGTAAGCACTACCGTCTGCGCTAGCTACTCGGAGAAGTCTCCTCTGCCCACAAAGACATCGGCATACTTGCGGGCGGGAGTGGCAAGCGGGTGCTTGGGGTAGCGCTTCACCAGCCGCGCCATGAGTAGAGAGGCTTCTTTGCTGTGATCCTGCCAAGGGCGCTGACGACGCTCACGTTTTTTCTCACCGTCTCCCACATATTCCTCAAAGCGCCCCTCGGCATCTGCCCGCCACCACTCGTTGAGGCCATCTAGGCGATCAGCAGCGCAGGCGGCGCGGTAGAGTGCGGCAGGTGCGATCTTGGTATGGGGGTAGTCCTGCGCGATCTCCAGACAGATCTGGCGCGTGTGGGCATAGACCTCGTGCTGGTACATGTAGCGCTGGACGGCCCTATCATCGGCGGGCGTGGCGAGTGCCTTGTTCCAGTAGTTATTAAAGTTGAACATCCGCCCCCCTTGCCAAAGTGGAGCATTGTAGAGCTGGAGGAGCCCCTGGGTGTAGTAGGCACGGGCGTAGTCGTAGCGGGCCGATGCTCTTGCCTCGGTGCCGCGTGCTTTTTCCGCTGCCCGCCAGAGATGCGAGAGAGTGGCGAGGACTTTCTTGGGACTGGCCCCTTGCTCGGCAAAGCTCTGGCCCCAGTCGGAGTCCTGCGTCGTGCCGCCCACAAAAAGCGCGTAGGATTTCTCGGGTACCCGCGCCAGCCAGAGGCGGGCTTCGTCCCAGTGCTCCAGCCGCAAGTGCCGCAGGGCGAGGCTGTAGGCGAGAAGGTCTTTGTGGTACGTTCGAGTGCGCTGGTAGCTCTCCAGAGTCGCAATCGGCAGGCGAGCATCAATCAGATAGGCGTAGTCGTCGCGGTAGTTAATAGCCAAGTACTGGTCCAGCGCCGTGGGAAAGTCTCCTTGGCCCTCCGCGACCACGGCCAGAAGCTCACGGGCCGCGTGGCGAACCGTGCTACGGGGACAGGTGTCCAGCAGGTGCTCCAGATCTTTGCGTGCGGCGGTCAGCTGCCTCTGGCGGTAGCGGCTACTGGCACGAACATAGAGCGCACGGCCTCGCACTCTCTCGTCGGGATCGTTGGTGGCGGTGCGTGCCCAGCGAGCCGCACGGCGGAAGTCGTCGTTCTTGTAGTAGATCTCTGCCAAGCGCACGCGTAGCACGGCGGGTAGTGCCTCACGCTCCGCAATCCGATCCGCGAGTGCTGCCAGCCGGAGAAAGTCTTCGGGCTTGTTGTCGCAGTGATTGAGGCGGAAGTAAAAATAGGGCGTGGCCAGCGATGGGTCTTTCACCAGGCGATCCAGAAATACTTTACCCGTATCGGGCTTGAAGAGAGCAAGCGAGCGGGAGATCCCCCGGAGCGCGTGCCTGTACTGCCGATGATCCGTTGCACCATTGAGAGCATGCAAGTAAGCAATCAGCTGAAGCGTGCGCAGGCGCGGCTCCAAAGGCGAGTTTTCAGACCGTCGTCGCACGTCCACAATCGAGTTGCCATCGTTGAGGGCGCAGTAGGTGCTTGCGGCAGCTTCGTAGTGCCCCTCGTCTAGGTCTGCACGGGCCAGCAAGCCACGGGCGGCGACACGAAAGCGCGTTTTGGGGAAGGCACGCAGGAGCTGCTCGGTGGCGGCGCGGCCCGTGCGGACACCGTCGGGGATGGCTTTATGGAGCAGGCACGCACGGGCGATCATCAGAAGCGCCGCCTCACGCTTCTCGCCGTCGGGAAACTGGAGAACCTGCGCCTGCCAGAGTGCAACGGCATCTTTGTAGTTGAGCCACTGCGCCAGCCCAGCAGCGTGCTGGTAGGCAGCGTGCTCGCGAAGCCAGCGGGGCAGGGAGTTATCGGAATGAAGCGTTGCAAACGCATCCCGCGCCTCATTCCAGCCCGTGTTGGAGCCTTCCAGCCTGTCCAGCGCCGCCAGATAGCGCCGCACCGGCTCGGCAGGTGGGTTGGGGTGTGCCAGCACTTCAAGCCGATCCTGCACCTCGCCACTGGCTCCAAAGCGTGCGACAAATCCCTCCCAGAGCTGCCGGGCACCCACAAAATCGTCTTTTCCAACCACCACCCTTGCCAGCGTCTGTGTTTTCCCAAGTGCGCGAAGCCGCTTTGCGGCACGCTCCTCATCCCGCTCCACGCTCAGCTCCTGGTGGCGAACCTGATCCAAGCCTTCTGTATAATGGCCGGGACGGTCGTCGTCCTCACGACTCCAGACACGGCCACGGCGGGGGGCGATGCCAAAATCGGGCTGTGCACTATGAAAGTGCACCGAGGCAAGGTGATCCCCATAGCTTCCCCATGACGGTGTGGTCAGCGCCAGCAAGG
>NZ_JANNYP010000610.1:0-7699 GCF_031410135.1 Armatimonas sp.
TCCGCCGCCTGAAGAAGAACCTCCCAATCTGGGGCTTCCGTGGCATCGGGATCAAGTAGGGTGAAGTGTTTCATGAGACACTTCGCCTACGCAATAATCTCTTTGATTGGGTCGGTGTGCTCCACGCCCACGAGTTTTTGATCCAAGCCGCCGTAGAAGTAGCTGAGCTTGTTGGGGTCGAGGCCCATGAGCTGGAGCGCGGTGGCGTGGAGGCTCTTGACATGAAACGGGCTGTCCACGGCGCGGCTTCCCAGCTCATCGGTGCTTCCTACACTCACACCGCCTTTGATGCCGCCGCCCGCCATCCACATTGTGAAACCGTAGGCATTGTGGTCGCGGCCTGTGCCTGCGGCGTACTCCGCGACCGGCTGACGGCCAAACTCGCCGCCCCAGATAATCAGGGTCGAGTCCAAGAGCCCACGCTGCTTAAGATCTTGCATCAGCGCCGCGATAGGCTTATCCGTGCGGCCCGCGTGGAGCGTGTGGTTGAACATCAGGTCGCCGTGGGCATCCCAGTTGGCATCGTTGTGGCTGCCGCCGGAGTAGACCTGAATAAAGCGCACGCCTTTTTCCACTAAGCGCCGGGTGAGGATCATCTTGCGCGCAAAGTCCGCCGTCTTGGGATCGTCAAGGCCGTAGAGCTTCTTGATATGCTCCGGCTCGCTGTCCACGTCCACGGCCTGGGGGGCATTGGCCTGCATCTTGTAGGCAAGCTCGTAGCTGGCGATCCGGGCAGCGAGATTCGAGTTGTCCGCGCGGGGCGTCAGGTGCTCGTGGTTGTACTCCTGGAGCGAGTCCAAAAGCTGGCGCTGGGCGTCTTTGGAGAGCTCGGCGGGGCGTGCCAGATCGAGAATGGGCGTGCCTGCGGGGCGCAGCACGGTTCCCTGGTAGGTGGCGGGCATGTAGCCGCTGCTCCAGTTCTTCGCGCCGGAGATCGGGCCGCCAGACTGATCCAGCATCACCACAAAGCCAGGCAGGTTCTCATTGACAGAGCCCAGGCCGTAGTTCACCCACGAGCCCAGACACGGCGCACCCGAGAGGATCTTACCAGAGTTCATCTGGAGCATCGCGGAGCCATGAATCGGCGAGTCTGCCGTCATGGAGTGGATAAACGCCATGTCGTCCACGCAGTTACCGACATTGGGGAAGAGATCGGAGATCCACTTGCCGCTCTTGCCGTATTGCTTGAACTTCCACTTGGGCTCGATCAGGCGGCCCTGATTGCGCTTGCCGCCTCGTCCAAAGGTCTTGACCTCGATGGTCTGATTGTCTCGTCCGTACATCGTGGGTTTATAATCAAACGTGTCTATGTGGCTGGGGCCGCCGTACATGAACAGAAAGATCACGGACTTGGCCTTAGTGGGGAACATTGGTGGCTTTGGCGCAAGAGGATTGCCGAGTTTGGCCCCCTGCCCCTCGCCAGCGGGGGAATCGAAGGCAAAACCGTCTTTGGCGAGCAGGCCCGTCATGGCCAGGCCGGTGAACTTGGCTCCGGCCTCCCAAAGAAACTCACGTCGTGTTCGCTTGCAGAAATTATTCATAGTGTTATTCTTTCGAACCTACCTGTCAGACCCACCCGCCTCGTCCCTTGACACCCTCCCTCAGGGCAAGGAGGGTAGAAAACCCTCTCCTGACTCTCCCTTTTGCCTCCCCCTTCCTTCTTAGAGGGAAGGGGGCCGGGGGGATGGGTTAGTCTAAGTACATAAACTCGTTGAGATTGAGCGTGAGCAGGCAGAAGGTCGCCTTTGCTTGCTCGGTTGACATTTTCTGGCTCTCCAGCGTCTTGATAAGCTTGATACCGCGCTGCACCTCGGCAGGAATTGGCGTGCGCTGTGTGGCGAGAGTCAGGCCACGGGCAACAAATTTTTCGGTTAAGCCGCCGCTTTCTTTCTCTAGGCGTGTTGTCAGCACCTTAGCCTGGTCGTGGAAGAACTTACCGTTGAGCGTGGTGAGCGCCTGGGTTGGCTGCGTGCTGGCGAAGCGCGTCGGGGTGGTTCGGTCCGTCTCGGCGGCATCGAAGCCATCCATGAGAGGGAAGATCAGCGAGCGCTTCACAAAGATATAGACACTGCGGCGCGCCTTGTCCTCAGGCGTCATACGATCCGGGTACCAGTCTTTACCCGGCACGGACTGGCCCTGGAGCACCTCTTTGGGAATATCGGGGTAGACCGACGGCCCGTAGAGCTTGGGATTTAGATTACCACTGACCGCCAGTACCGAGTCGCGTAGCTCTTCTGCCGTCAAGCGCCGCATGTCCATCCGCCAGAAGAGGTTGTTCTGTGGGTCAGCCTTGAGTGCAACGGCACTGCTTCGTGAGCTCTGCTTGTAGGTGTTGCTCAGCAGAATCAGCTTGTGGAGCTTCTTGACCGACCAGCCCAGCTCGTGCGTGAACTTGGAGGCGAGAAAATCTAAAAGTTCGGGGTGCGTCGGCTCATCGCCGCCGAGGCCAAAGTTGCTGGAGGAGCGGACGATCCCGCGCCCGAAGTGCCCCTGCCAGACGCGGTTGGCCATTACGCGACCGGTGAGCTTGTTGCTGGGGCTTGCGATCCAGTTGGCTAGAGTTAAGCGTCGGCCTGAACTACTCTCGCTCAGCTCTGCGGGAGGGAAGCTGGGCCGTCCGGCTTTAATGGGCTCACCCGACGACGGCGTGACGGCAAAGCGCTCGGTGGGGAGCTTGGCATCACCGCCGCCGAGAATCTCTGGCCAGCCCGGCACGACTTTATCCGCAGGAGCGGCGGCGGAGCCACGGAGCAGGACAAAGGTCTCAATTGGCTGGTTTAGCTCTGTCACACAAAGCGCACGATCTACTTCCACGGGGCGGTTCTTGAGGTCTTCCAGCTCTTTCTTAGTACGGGCGTACTCCGGGTTAGAAACAGCCACACTCGCTTGCCCCTCCGGGCCATTGCTGGCACTGGTGGAGAGCAGGCGACGGGGCGCTCTCGGGCCCTGTCCGGGCCCAGCCCAAGAGACCGCCAGCCCGATTCCAAAGGTATTTTGGAAGTACTCCAGCCGGATCGGGACGCGGCCTGCCTCTAGTGGAACGGTCTTGCTCTGCTCCTGCCCCTGACCATGGATGCCATCGTGCTTGATCAGCTCGGTGCCATTGACCACTAAGCGTGAGCCGTCATCGGAGTCTAGGAAGAACGTGTAGCGCCCGGACTTGGGGACGATCAGTGTGCCTTCAAAGACAAACCCAATGGCGCTATCGCGGTCGCGGAGCGTGATGTCAAAGCGCTTGCTGGGCACCGGGCCGCTGCGCTCTGCCTTCAGCGTGTCAAAGTTCGGGAGCTTCTCGAACGTGTCGCGGTAGTACTTGTAGGTGAGGTCATCAAGATCGCTTGCGGCGCTAGGGGCTGTGCTCGGCGCGGCGTTTTCGAGCTCCTTGAGCCTCAGCTGAAGGGCATCAAGCTTTTGCTTTTTCTCCTCAAGGCGCTTCAGATAGTCCGCACGCTGCGCCTCGTTCTCAAAGAGGGGCTTCTCATCGGTGGGGCCACCGTTGCGGAAGTGATTGACGCCATTGAAGAAACTGACGAGCTTGTAGTAGTCTTTTTGGAGAATCGGATCTATTTTATGGTTGTGGCAGCGAGCACAGTCAAAGGTCAGGCCCATAAAGGTCTGGCCGACCGTGGTGACAATGTCGTCTAGGCCGTCGTAGCGGGCTTGCTCGCGATCCGTTGGCTCATCGTCCCAGATCCCGAGGCGGTAGAAGCCCGTGGCGAGCAGACCGTCGTTGCCCCCATCGGGCAGCTCATCGCCTGCGAGCTGCTCTTTGACGAACCGATCGTAGGGCTTGTCCGAGTTGAAGCTGCGGATCACGTAGTCGCGGTAGCGCCAGACATTGGGCTTGGGATTATCGCGCTCATAGCTATTGGTCTCGGCGTAGCGCATCAGATCGAGCCACTGCCGCCCTGCTTTTTCGCCGTAGTGCGGCGAGGCTAAGAGCCGATCCACAAGCTTTTCGTAGGCATCGGGCGCTTTATCGGCCTCAAACGCGGCCACTTCCTCGGGTGTGGGCGGTAGGCCCGTCAGGTCATAGCTCACGCGACGGATCAGCTCGCGACGGGTTGCCGTGGGGTTGGGCTTGAGGTTTTTCTTCTCCAGCCGCGCTAGCACAAACGCATCAATCGGATTGCGCACCCAGGCCGCACTCGTTACTTTGGGAGGCGCGGCGTTTTTCACCGGTTGAAAGGCCCAGTGGGTCTTGCCCATCTCAAAGAGTGCACTCCCAACCCCATTGGGAGCTACCGTACCCGCGGGCCAGAACCCGCCTTGCTTGGTCCACTCCGCCATCGTGGCGACTTCGCCGGGGGAGAGTGGGGCATTGTTCAGCGGCATTCGCGGCTTGCCGCCCAGTCCATTGACACGCTGCATTATCAGAGCAAGCTTATCCGCCGGAACTGTCTTGTCGAGCCGTAGCCCCGCAGACGCGCCGGCTTCTCCGTGGCAACCCTCGCACTTCGCGAGGATCATAGGACGGACTTTGCTCTCAAAAAATGCCGTCTGCTCCGCCGTCAGTTTTTCTGGTGCCTGCTGCTGCTGGCCCATCGCCATTGCCGCCAGTCCGAGCACACCAATCACTCCCAATAGTTCTTTCCGCATGGGTTCCTTAGCCTTTGTGAATCAGCGTATGGTACAACGGAAGTGTACCCTATTGCCATGAGTGAAACGCAGGAAGACCTTCGCCAAACCGCTGCCGAGCTGACCGATACCGGAATTATCGGGGAGCGAACACGAGAGCGCATTACCCATCGCCCTGCCGGCCCGGCGATGGTCTCACGGGGCCTGCGGGTAGCCGGGCTCTCGGAAGCCTTTTCGCCCTACGAGATGGTACGCACGCGCTGGCAACAAGGGCAAGTTCTAGTAAGCTACGGCGGTGAGGGACTTGCCTGGGTGAGTGGCGAGTGGCTTCCGGTACCACCCGGAATGGCCTATCTCTCCCCGCCGAGCGTTCCGCATGCCTTCCGCCCGCGCTACCCTGATGTGCTCTGGGAGTTTGCTTGGGTGATCTTCACCCCGGACACCGAGCTTCCCTGGCCGGAGTGCGCAAGCCTCATCCGTGCCGACCCGGAGCCCCTGCACGATGCAATTCTAGGGCTCTGGCGCGAGTCGCGGGCGGCGGCAGAGGCGGCGCATCTGGCGGTCTGGTCGGAGCTCACGCTGCTACAAGCACGGCGCTTGCTGCGTGGCGGTGCGCGCCCCGAGCGCCTGCGCTCTGTCTGGGATGCGGTGGAGAGCAACCTTGCCCATCCGTGGACAGCCCCTGAGCTATCGGCACTGGCCTGCCTCTCCGAAGGGCAGCTCCGCGTGGTCTGTCAGCAGGAGACGGGAAACAGCCCGCTGGAGCAAGTGACTCTGTTGCGAATGCGCCATGCGGGAGCGCTCCTACTCTCCACCGAGGCCAATATCGAGCAAGTCGCCGGTGCCATTGGCTACGCCAACCCCTTCGCGTTTTCCACCGCCTTCAAGCGCGTGATGGGCGTGCCACCGAGCCACTGGCGAAAATAGAACTCCCCACACGATCACATCGTGCGGGGAGCTTGTCTCTAAATTAGAGTGGGCGACTCGCTTGTGGCCAGCCCGTCATGGGAGTGCTCTTCCACTTATTGCCCCAAGGAACGAGCTTCGCATGACCGTCAAAGTAGATAATATTATAGCCCCGGCTGTGGTTGGAGTTTCCATTTTTCTGGGTATTGTTGAAGGCGTCCTGACCGTCCCAGCCGAGCATGCCGTACTCTGCAAAGAGGGTGCGCTCCGAGACCCACTCTGTGTTCTCTCCAATTGCGGCTCCTCCTGCTCCCAAATAGCGAAACTGACCATCCGAGTACCGGCCAGGAGTTGCGGTATTGTCTACGTTGTAGACCCAGTTCGGGAACCAGAAGTAGGACTCTCTGCCTGCGGCGACATTGGCATCCGAGAACCTGCGGGTTTTATCGGAGGGGCAGTACCAGACCTGTTTGTTCTTCAGATAGGGGAAGAGCTGCACGGACATCAGGGCGCGGTAGAACTGTGGGCCGTAGGAGCAAGCGCCCAAGGCAGCGCCACCGTCGCCGGGGTTGAAACCGACCCAGCCTGCTCCCGTTGTGACACCAACGGCGCAGTCGGCACCCGGAGCGGGCTGGTAGGGATTCACTTCCCAGTTTCTTCCCTGAACATTGCCTCCATAGGTTCCCATGGGGAATAGCTCGTCATAGTCTTGTGCATACATATGGACACAAGTCCCGATTTGTTTCATGTTCGATAAGCAGGCGATGGTGCGTGCTTGCTCACGCGCCTGGGCAAAGACGGGGAAGAGAATGGCAGCAAGAATCGCGATAATGGCGATGACGACAAGAAGCTCGATTAAGGTAAACGCACGTGGTTTCATAGTTTCTATCCTTTCGGGGATGTTATTTCGGAGCTGTGGCACCGGAGTTAAGGTTAGACAGCTTTTCATTGGCAGAGACGCCGTCTACTTTGGTGTCTTCCGGTTTCGTAGACGGGGATGGACAGCCGGTGAGGGCCAGAAAAGAGACAATACTCATAAGAGTAAAGCTAAGTCGAAGTGTTATCATAGTATTCCTCGGGGATGAATGGTTGCGGATAGCAGTATCGTTCGTGGGGGCGTGGTGAGGCCCCGGATTTGCTCGTCGAGGAGCTCCACCGCCGTCTCACCCAGGCGGATGAACTCTGGCGCGGTGGTTGGAAACGGCGGCTGGAAGAAGCGGCCTGCTTCGTAGTTATCAAAGCCCGCCACACGAACCTCCTCGGGCACCGCGATACCATTGCGCTGTAGAGCACCAATCAGAGCGATGGCCATGGGATCGTCCCAAGCGATGATTGCATCAGGACGAGGCGAGAGTTTGAGCAGCTCCTCAACGATAGCCTCGGCGCAGTCCTCTTGCGAGCTTCCTTGGGCAAGAGCTAGTGAAGCGGGCCAGCCATGGTAGCTCTCAGGGATCGTGAGACCGGCTCGGGTGTGGGCGACCTCCCAGCCCCGCTGGCGATCTGTGACGGAGTTATGGAGATGTGCGGAATGGCTGCGGAGAAAGGCGATGTTGCGGTGTCCATGCCGTAAGAGCACATTGGTCAGATCGTGGCCGAGGCGGAAGTTATCGATCTGCACCATGGAGCGCCCCCAAGTGGCTGAGCCAATATCGGCGAGCACAAGGGGAAACTCTCTCCAGCGCGTTTCCAGCGGGTCTGTGCTATCACTCAGATGACGGGTCGGATAGAGCACAATCCCGGCGACTCCCATCTGGATAAACTGCTCAATGAGCTGGATTTCATGCGTCAGGGAGAACTGTGAGCTGGCCATGAGGGCCTGGTAGCCCAGTTCACTTGCCCGTCGCTCCACCCCAAATCCAATGCGCTGAAGAACCGGGTTCTGTAGCTCCTCTTTGGGAGGCAGATGGGGCGCAATAAAGCCGATCATCTGAAACTCTGATGGGGGAGCCAGGGTTTTCTCTCGAACATAGGCACCGCTGCCACGCCGCATCTCAATCAGCCCCTCTGCTTCAAGTGCCGCAAGTGCCCGGGAGATCGTCGTACGGCTCACCTGGAAATGCACCTCCAGAGCACGCTCGGTCGGCAGGCGATCCCCTGGCTGTGACTCTGGTGTCAGCCAGGTCTGTTTGATCTTATCGGCCTCAGTACAGGACAAAAAATACTGGTAATTTCTACAGGATGAAAGGCACCGCCTTGGTATGATACGACAAGGTCG
>NZ_JANNYP010000611.1:0-3796 GCF_031410135.1 Armatimonas sp.
TCTCGGTCGGCGTTCCGTTTGAGGGAGCACTGGGTCTGCGGAAACAAGCGCGGGTTGGTGGCAGCAACGGTATCTATGCCCATGCCTTCCGTCGCTTGGGGGCCAGCAGTGTGGGGCTCTTTGGCTACAGCCGCGGCTCCGGTTCGCTGGTGAGTGCGCTGGGAACCTACCAGCTCGGGGAAAACTCTCGTTTCTTGCTCGTGGGGACAGCGGGAAGTGCGCCGGGGGAGCGCCTACGAGCCGCCTCCATCGAAGCGGAGCATCTCGCTACACCAGGGCTTGCCTTTACGGGCCGCATCGAGTGGGGCGCATTCTCTCCCTATCCCGTCGGAGCTATCAACTACTCCCCACCGAGCTTCGAAGCACTGCGCCTCTCGCTAGAAACCTCCGCGCAGAAAGGCCAGCGCCGCCTCTCGCTCATGGGCCGCCTCCAGCTCTAAATCCACGGTAAAATGCGAAGCGATGACTCGGCGTGATTTACTGCTGGCCTCTGCCGCTTCCCTGCTTCCTTTGCCCTGCCTTAGTGCTACCAAGAAAACAATCCAGCTCTCCGGGACGGTTCTTTACTCCTACAGCGAGTGCCCTGACTTGATCTTGCGGGTGACGGAGGTGCTCCCCGAAGGCGGCGAGGCGATCTCCCTCCATCCGCCACGGGCCAAGCGCATTCAGCTGGGTGAGCTCGAAGATCCACCGGTGCTGGACGACGGGGATTGGCTTTGTGTGACGGGTATGGATCTGGGGCGAGGCAAGGCTCTCAAAGCCGTACGCTGGGAGCAAGGCACACCCATCGCACGGAGCGAGGCAACCCGTAGTACAGTGCCAGCCCCCATACCCACCATCACGCTGGAAGACGGCACCTGCATTGAGGGCACGCGCCTCCTTACCTTGACAGCAACGGGTTATGGCCCCGGCGAAAACGGTGCATGGGGCGATCAGACCAAGCTGGAGACGACAGTCGGCTATGGCACCGTGGCTGTGGACCCGCGCGTGATTCCTCTGCGCTCGCGCCTCTGGGTGGAGGACTACGGGTTCTGTATCGCGCTGGATGTGGGAGGCGCCATCAAAGGCATGCGCATTGACCTAGGCCACAACACCGACGAGGCAGCGGCGCTGGTGGGACGCCGCCGCTGCAAAGTGCTGGTGCTGGGGTAGAAGTGTCGCTAGAAACGGACTCCAAGGCTAAGACTTGCGCCCCGAGGCGAGAAGCCTTGAACACTCGGGCGGTCGCTGTAGCTTGCCTCTAGCACGTATCCGTTGCGTGTCTCTAGCCCGGCAAAGACCCGGCTCCCTAGGCGGCTCGCTCGGCGCCCCTCGGACTCCGTGCGCCAGAAACCAAAGGCCGTCCCGGCATAGGCGGCAAGCGCGGCGCGCTGGCCGTTGCCCCCCTCACGCAGTGTCTGAATACTACGGAAACTCAGCCCCACCCCCAGTGTCGAGCCCTGAGTGCCGCTGCTGTCTCGTCGAAGTGCCTCCACAAAAAAGCCCATTGTCGGCAGCAGAAGGCGCTCCGCAGTCTGGTATTTTTTGTACTTCTCGCGCTTGTCTTGCGCCGCCTCCGAGAAATCGAAGACATAGGTGGTGCGCGGCAAAAACGTCGCGTTGATGCCCAGAGCTTTATCGGCAGAGACGGCAGTCAGATAGGTCTGGGAGCGTGCTCGGTAGATGCTGATGTTCTCCCCCGCCTTGGGGGTGTCTGAGCTGCCACCCGTGCTAATCGAAGCGCTCATGCTCTGGGCATGCGCCGCATTGCTCATGCTTAGTAGAGCAAAAGAGGCAAAAAAGAGAAGCGAGAGTTGTGATGTTTTTTCCATGCCTCTTAGGTTACGGCCTTGCCAAAGATTCTGGCTGAGGCGCGAGAGGGAATCTGACTCGTCCTCCGGGAGGATTGCAAAATCCCCCGTGAGAGTGAGGCGCATTGGCAAACTCTGCGGCACAATAGGCTCTGTATGCTTAAAAAACTCTCTCGGCTCCAATGGCAGATGACCCTGGCCTTCTTAACCGTTAGCTTCTTTTCCACCCTAGCGCTGGAAGTGCTGGTGCTTGCCGGGCTCACGACCTATTTTTTTACTTCTCCCAAAGTACGCAAGGCAATCGGCGTGGGGTTGAGTACGGAAGTGCAGAAACATGCGACGGCTCTGGAAAAAGGCGACCTTAAAGAAGTGAAGAAGTGGCTTGCTCAGGTACACGCGACCTCGGAGCCGCTGCCCGGCATTACGGTGAACTTTACGTCTGAGGATGCGAAGACTGTGGCGGCGGTGACCGACGCGCAGGGCAAGCTGATCGCCGGGTTTCCCGAGGGGCGCTGGCGTTTGGGGGAGCAGGCAAGTTTTTCGCAGCCCGGGAAAGCGCAAGTCCGCTGGGAGGGCTTTGGGCTGGTGGCGAGCATCCCGATTAAGAGCAAGAGCGGCCAGAGGGTGGGGCATTTTTTCTACCACTCCGGGCCTGCGGAGCCGTGGGAGAAGCTCTGGGAGATTTTTTTGGAGGCGGTACTCCCCAGTGCGCTTGTCGTGACGATCTGTGCGGGGCTGGCAGGTGGGATTGCGGGAGCCTGGGTGGGGCGGCGGATGGCACGGCGGCTGAGCTTGATTGCGGGCGCGGCAGATGCCTGGGCCGAGGGAGATTTTACGCTGCATGCTCCGGAGTCTTCCGACGAGCTGGGGCAGCTCTCGCGGCGGCTCAATCGCATGGCGCGGGATCTGCAAGACCGGATGGCGCTGCAGCAAGACGTGGCCACGCTGGAGGAGCGCAATCGCCTCGCACGGGACTTGCATGACACGGTCAAGCAGCAGGTCTTTGCCACCGCGCTGCAAGTGAGCGCCGCCCGTGATCTGCTGGAGAGTGCCCCAGAGGCGGCGCGGGAGTGCCTGGACACGGCGCGGGAGCTGGCGCAACAAACCCAAAAAGAGCTGACCAGTGTTCTCAAAGAGCTACGCCCCGTGACGCCCGGTCAGGGCTCGCTGCCGATCTTGCTGCAGAGCCATATCGCCGACTGGAGCCGCCGAACGGGCGTGCATACCGTCCTGGAGCTCGCCAGTCCTCCCCGGCTTACCGACGACGCCAGCAATGCACTGTTACGGCTCACGCAAGAGGCTCTCGCCAATATCGCTCGGCACAGCGGTGCCACCGAAGTGCACCTGAGCTTGCGTCAAGAAGAACCGGGTGTGGCTCTCTTAAGTATCGCCGACAATGGCCGTGGGTTTGTCCCCGAGTATGTCACACGCCGCACCAATATAGATGCCGGGCTCGGGCTGGCGACGATGCGCGAGCGCGCCGAAGCACTGCCCGGTGGCGTGTTCTCTCTGCAAAGTGCGCCTGGCAAGGGAACAACCATCACGGTGCGCTGTGAGGAAAAGGCAGAAAAGAAGTCATGAGTGAGCCTATCCGGCTACTACTAATAGACGATCACGCGATCATTCGACAGGGAATCAAGGCGCTCCTGCGCTCGCGGCCTGAGATTGAGGTGGTGGCAGAGGCGGGCAGTGGGGAGGAGGGAGTGGCACTCTGCGAGCAACATGCACCGGATGTGGTGCTACTGGACCTCGTCATGCCGGGCATCGGCGGCGTGGAGGCGGCGCGGCGCATTAAGCTCGCAAGCCCACGCACCCACGTGATCGTCCTCACCAGCTACCACGAGGACGAGCACATTCTCCCGGCGATCCGTGCCGGGGCGCTCTCGTACTTGCTCAAAGACATTCCCCCTGAGGAGCTGGTCGAGGCGATCCGTAAGGCCGCACGCGGTGAGGCCACGCTCTCGTCCCAAGTGGCGACACTGCTCATGCAGTCACTCCAAGGCACC
>NZ_JANNYP010000612.1:0-17480 GCF_031410135.1 Armatimonas sp.
GGCGGCCCGCACGAGGCCGTGCTCCAGGCGCAGCTCAAGGGCGCGTCTCTGGAGCCAGTTAAAGAAAAACTCCGGGCACGGATCGCACGCGAGCTTCCCGGCGTGGGCATCTCGTTTGAGCCCGCCGATATCGTCAGTCGCGTGATGAGCTTTGGCGCTCCCACCCCGATTGAGGTCGCACTCGCCGGGCCGACCCTGCCCGTGACACGGGAGTTTGCCGATCAGGTCAAGGCGGAGCTGCTCAAGGTAAGCGCCCTACGCGATGTGCAGTACAGTCAGGCGCTGGACTACCCCACCGTGGCGGTGAATATTGACCGCGAACGCGCCGCCGCACTGGGAATGACCGCCGCCGATATCGTGCGCTCCGCCGTTCCTGCGACCTCGTCGAGCCGCTTCACGACCCCGCTCTACTGGGCCGATGCGAAGTCCGGGGTGAGCTACCAGGTGCAAGTGGACCTGCCGATCCCGCAGATGAGCTCCGTGGCGGCACTGGAGAGCGTCCCCGTGGCCGGGAAAAACGGCACGATGGCGCTGCTACGAGATGTGGCCAGAGTCACCCCCGGCAGCGTGCCCGGCGAGTACGCCCGCTACAACTCCCAGCGCACGATCACGCTCACGGCCAATCTCGCGCCCGGCGTGGATCTGGCTAGTGGAGCCGCTGCCGCCCAGAAGGCGATCAAAGCCGCCGGGACGCCCCCACCCAAAGTCACGGTGGCCGTGCGTGGCCAAGTGCCGGTCTTAGGGGAGCTACTGGAGAGCCTGCGGGGTGGGGTGCTGGCCGCGCTGGTCGTGATCTTACTCTTGCTCTCGGCGAGCTTCCAGTCCGTGCGGCTCGCGCTTGTCGTGCTGGTGACCGTTCCCGCGACTCTGGCCGGCGTGGCGCTCATGCTCTTTCTGACGGGCACGACCCTCAATATCCCGTCCTACATGGGCGCGATCATGGCGGTCGGCGTTGCGGTTGCCAATGCGATTCTCTTAGTCACGTTTGCGGAGCAGGCCCGAAAGCGCGGCCTGAGTGCGGCGCAGGCTGCCGTCGAAGGGGCCGCCAGCCGCCTGCGCCCGATCCTCATGACGAGCCTGGCGATGATCGCGGGCATGATCCCCATGGCACTGGGACTCGGGGAGGGGGGCGCTCAGAGCGCTCCGCTGGGCCGCGCCGTGATCGGGGGCTTGCTGGCCGCCACGCTGACCACGCTCTTTATTGTCCCCGCCGTCTTTACGCTGCTTCAGGGCCGCGTCCGCCAGAGATCCGCCTCACTCGACCCGGACGACCCCGAGAGCGAGCACTTCACCGGAGAGAACGAAACCCCATGAGATCTCTTATGAGACCCGTTGCAACCTGTCTTTTTGCCCTGACTCCCTTGGTGGTGACGGTTTTTACCACGGGCTGTGTCAGCCCCACCGGAGCGCAGCCCGGCAGCCCCGCCACGCCAGCACCGATTGTGAAAGTGCAGGTCACCACGCCCGAGAAGCGCGATATCAGCCGTAAGCTCGGACTCACCGGGGAACTGGTCGCGGGAGAGCAGACCACGCTCGCCGCAAAAATCGCGGGCTACCTGGGCAGCGTCACGGTTCGTGAGGGTGACCGCGTGGGCCAGGGGCAAGTGCTGGCAACGCTCACCCTGCCCGAGCTGGATGCCGAGCGCCAGCAAGCCCAGCAGAGCGCCGCCGCACTTCAGGCCGGTGTCGAGGGAAGTCAGGCTCGTCTGGGAGAGGCGCAGTCGCAGACCAAGCGCACCCAGCTTCAGGTGAAGAGAGCGCAGGCGGAGCAGCAGCAAGCCAAAGCGGGTATAGACGAAGCCAAGGCCCAGATTGAGCGCGCCCAGGCGGGCTTGCTGGAGACAAAGGCGAGCCTGATGGGAGCCAAGGCCAGTACCGAAGAGGCAAAGGCACAAGTGGAGCACGCGGAGGCGGACCTGGTGCAAGCGGAGGCGGAGCAGAAGCTCGCTCAGCTTACCCTGGAGCGCTACGAGGCGATTGTGGCCAAGGACAAGCGGCTTCTGGCGGGCCAGGAGCTCGACACCGCACGGGCAAAGCGGGATGCAAGCCAAGGGAAAGTCCGTGCCGCCCAGAGCCAGGTTCGGGCGATGCAGGCGCGGGGGCAGGCACTCCTGCAACAAGTCGGAGCCGTGGAGGCAAAGCGAGCTCAGGGCGAGTCGAGCCTGAAGGCGGCTGAGGCCACGCTCCAGGGAGCCAAGGCCAAGCAAGCGACTCTCGGTGAGCAGACCAGCGTGGCACGCGGCGATGTGGAAGTGGCAAAACGACAAGAGGCGACGGCCTCGCTGAAGATTCGTGAGGGAGCCCTCCAGAGCGCGGCGGGCGAGAGTGCCGCAACCCGAATGGCCGAGCTTGCCCGTTACCAGAGCCTTCGTGCACCGTTTGCCGGTGTCGTGATCCAGCGGCACCTCGACACAGGAGCACTTGTCCAGCCTGGAACCCCCGTTCTCACGGTCGCCGACCCGCGTGTGCTGCGCCTGCGCCTCTTCGCCCCAGAGGCCGAGGCCAGCCGCGTGCGTCCCGGCACCGAGGTACAGGTGCTACTCTCCGGGGAAAAGACCGCCCGCACCGCGCGGATCTCGCGCACGGCCAGCGCACTTGATCCCAAGACCCGCACGCTCCTCGCCGAGGCGGATATGAGCGGCACGGGCCTGAGTGTCGGGGCGTTTGGGGCGGTTAAGCTGATCTTGGAGACCCACACGGGCGTTCTGGCGCTACCCAATGCCGCCGTTGGCTCGGACAAGTCCGGGAAGTTTGTCTTTATCGAGAGTGGTGGCAAAGTGAAGCGCCTCGCGATAAAAGTGGGCTTCGACGATGGGCAGTACACCGAGGTTACCGAGGGGCTTTCGGGAAGCGAGACCGTGATCGTCACGGGGCGGGATGTGCTCTCAGGAGGCATCGCCGTCGAGACAACCCCTTGGACGCCGCCCACGCCTGCCCCTGGAAAGTAGAGCCTCGGATGCCTAGGTAGTCATTCCGAGAACGAGTTCTGGTTGGAGGGTCAGCTGTGTAGGAACCGAGATACTTTCGTTTCGCAGCTGGCTCAGTAGCTTGGCAACCGCAAGGCGGCACATCTCCGGGATTGGCTGGCGGATCGTGGTGAGGGGGAGCTCCTGGTAGCGCGCCTCGGGGAGATCATCGCAGCCGACCAGGCCGATTGCCGAGGGAAGCACCACGCCTGCACGCCGCAGAGCACAGAGGCACCCAACCCCGATCAGATCGTTGTGACAGAAAATCCCACCGGGACGCTGGCTTTCGGGGAGCGCCAGAACCCGCTGTCCGAGTGCATAGCCTAGCCCACGCAGGCCATCACGAGTGTCGGAGCCCGTTACCAGCGTGAAGTTGAGCTGGTTTTCCGTACAGAAGCGCTCTAGGCCCACGGCACGTGCATCCCGAACCGGCACGCCTTCTTGAGGGGGAGAGAGGCACCAGACTCCTGCGTTGCGTGTTGCATGCCCCTGTGCGAGCAAGTGCTCGCCCACAAGACGCCCAATGGCTTCCTGATCTAAAGCCACGGCAAGCGCCCCGGGCTCGTCGGTGTGAAGGTGTCCAAGATAGACCGTCGGCATCTGTGGCCCCAGTGCCTCGCCCAAAAGCTGGCAAATGGAGTCCTGTGGGCCACCATAGTAGAGCACCCCGTCTACCGCCCACTGCGCTAGATTATACTCCGTGACACCGCCCCAGTCCTCCAACATTGTGGGATAGAGCACGGTATTGAAACCCTGCTCACTTAAGTAGCGCTGGCACCAGACCACCACTTCGACAAAGTAGGGATTCCGCAGGTGGGGAACAACCAGCCCAACGGTATCGAGCTGTTGCTTACGCAGGCGTTGCGCGAAACGATTGGGGCGGTACCCCAGCTCGTCGGCGATGGCTCGTACACGGTCTTGTGTGGCTAGGGCAATGGTTGCCCCCGCACTACCATTGAGCACTCGCGAGACCGTACTACGTGCAACCCCTGCCCGCTGGGCAATATCCTCCAGAGAAACCTGCATGCCCTCAGTGTAACATGCCTTGACAGGTGGAATACGATCGGATAGACTTTACGCAAACGATTGCGTAAAGTGCGTGAGCGTTCCTTCAGAGTGGAAAATGTAAAATGATCATCACCTATTCCTTACCCTTGGACGTGGCTTCTTCAGATCAGTACCGTGTGTCGGTAAGCCAGGGCACGAAGACCGCAGAGGTTTTTGTCTACAAAGTCAATGCCGTCTGGCGCTCCAATAAGTCGAAAGATACGTCGTGGGCATCGTTTGATATGTCCGGCCCAGTGACCGTCAAGATCACCAAGCTCTCAGGGACATTTGCGGCAAATACGCGCGTTCTGCCTAGTGCGGCCAAGCTCACGGCCAAGGTGATGGGCAACACGGTGACATTCACGCTGGATAGGCCGCGTCAAGTGGCTCTGGACGAGGGGGCGGATATCTCCCACCCGATCCTGATCTTTGCCAACCCGCTGGAAAAAGAAAAAGACGTACCCAAGCCCAATACGCCCGGCGTGCTCTACTTTGGGCCAGGCGTGCATACCATTGGTTCGGAGAAAGATGTCAGCGCCTACCACAGTATCTATCTGGCAGGGGGGGCCTATGTGATTGGGACGCTCAAGCTGGGCAAGGCGCAGGGGGTGAAAATCTCCGGACGGGGCATTCTCTCGGGCGAGCAGTTCAAAGAGCCAAAAGGCCCCCACTTGATACGCAGCGAGAGCTGGGACTCACAGAAGGTGCTCGTGGAGGGCATCACGCTGATTAACTCACCCAGCTATAACATAACACTGGCGGGCCGAGAGCACACGATTCGTAATGTCAAGATGATTGGCTGGTGGTTTAGCACCGACGGGGTTCAGCCTGGCGAGAACGCCTTAGTCGAGGACTGCTTCTTTAAAGTCAACGACGATGCCTTAAAACTCTACCACTCGGGGACCACGGTGCGCCGGTGCACGATCTGGCAGATGGAAAACGGTGCTCCGTTTCAGATCAGCTGGAACATGCCCACCGATAACAGCGGCTTCTTAGTGACAGACTGTGATGTGATTCGTTGCGAGCACGAGTGGAACAACGATAATGAGGCGATTATCTGTGCGATTCACGGTGGCAAGGGGCATATGTCGAACTATGTTTTTGAGAATATTCGCATCGAGAATGCGACCTGGTGCCTGCTCTCGCTTCAGATCAAGCCCAATGAGTTCGCGAAAAATCAGACACCCGGAACGCTCTCTAAGATCACGCTGCGTAATGTGAGTATCACCGGGCCACTCAAGAAACCCATTCGCATCAAGGGACTGAGCGCCACCCAAAAAGTAAGCGATGTGCTCTTTGAGAATGTCCGTGTCGCGGGCAAGCATCTGAAGAGTACGGCCGATATGTCTTTTGAGATTGATCCGAACACGACCGGGAAGATCACGTTTTTATGAAAGGTCCTCGCGAAGCGGAGACTCCTGGCATGCGTGTCTCCGAGGACTGGCAAGTCTGGATTGGCGAGAAGGAGCTGCCCGTCTGGGAGGCGTTGAAGAACACGAACCACGGAACACATGACATCACCCGAATGTCGTTTGTGGGCTTTGATCTGGATAAGCCCCTCGTGGTGCGTATTCGGGCGAAAAAGCCTGGCGCCGTTGAGGTGCGGCCCTACGCGGAAAATATCCCTACGGAAAAGCGTGGCGAGGAGCTGTTTCTGACGCTCAAGAAGCCCACCAAGCTGATCCTCACACGCGGCACTGGCTACGAGGGCACGCTGATCTTGACCGCGAATCCGCCCCACCTACCTCCCAAACCCGAGTCCGTGACACGCTACTTTGCGTCTGGTGTCCACGAGGTCGGGGAGCTGGCATTAAAGTCGGGCGACCGAGTCTATCTCGCGGAGGGCGCGATTGTGAAGGGCTGGTTCGCGCTACAAAAAGTCGAGAATGTGCAGATCACCGGGAGAGGGATTCTCTCCTTGGGCCACCTGCCTCACAAAGAGGACTTTCGTGTCTTCAAGGGGGATGCTACCCAAAATATTCTCATTGAGGGCCTCACCGTCTGTAATGCACCGGGCTGGATCGTCTCGTTCTGGAACGGCAACTCTAACCTCACAGTTCGTAATCTGAAGCTGGTGGGGAGCTTCCGCTACAACACCGACGGCGTCCAGACCGGCACCGATGGCCTGCTCGTGGAGGACTGTCTGCTCCAGTGCAACGACGATAACTTCTCGCTCAACGGGGTCTGCAAAAACGTCGTGATTCGGAATAATCTTCTCTGGAACCTCTATAATGGTGGGGTCTTTATGCTGGGCTGGGCCACGGGGCAGCAGTTCGAGCTACGCAACTTTGATGTCCACCACAACGTGATCTTCCGTGCCGGAGGCTGCTGCGACTACGACCGGAAAGCGCCGTTCTCGCTCAAGCTCTTTGGCTCCAACCGAGTGGCCGAAAACCTGAAGTTCTCGGATATTGACATTGAGGACATCGCCCCCTACGGGCGCTGGCTGGACTTTCAAGCCGAGAAAGCAACCAAATCGGTTGTGCGCAAGATTCAGTTTGAGAACATCACGATCCGCAAGACCTGGCGTGTCGAGGCCGAGCTACGTGGCACAAGTGATGGGGCCATTGAGGAAGTGGCGTTTACAAACCTGGTGATTCAAGGCAAGCGCGTCGCCTCGCCCCAAGACGCTGGACTCAATCTGATCCGTACGAAAAACACCACGATAGACAGCAAGAGCTTCCCGGATGGCATCGTCTTTGAAGCGAAAAAAAGTGGTAGTGAGAGCCCCCAACAATCTACCGTATCTTCTTCTGCACAGGCGGCAGGACCGAACTTGCTGGAGGCAAGGCAGAAAGAGCTGAGGGGCTCTGTGATGGATCAGAAACAGGTGGACATCACGATGCTACTCAAAGTGAGTGGGCCAGGGGTCTACCGCTACGGAGTGCGGGTTCGGGGGAAAGACTTCCCCGTGAAAGTCACCTTGTTGATCAACGACGAACAGCATCCCTCGCCCGATGTGTTGCTCACAGGCGAGGGTAGCCAGAGTGTGGAGCGAACCCAGCCAGTAAGATGGGACGAGCTGCGCCGCGCCGTGCTTCGAATCGAGGTTGCAAATGGGAAGCGCGGAAGCTTCCAGTTGGAGGGGATTTGGCTCCAACGAAGCGGCGGATGATGACACGGGCACTAGGGGACAAACGGCGCGACGGAGCCACGGACGATCAGCTTGGGGGAGAGAATCTGGCGCTGGGGTGCGGCGTCTGCGCCCTGCATCCGGGCCAGGAGTCGCTCGGCGGCGCACTGGCCCATCTCGTAGGCGGGCTGGCAGATGACCGTCAGGCGTGGTGTGAGGATCTCTTGCCAGGGATAGCTGTCGTAGCCGACAATGCTGATGTCTCGCGGACACTGCAAGCCCTGAGCCTGAAATGCCGTTAGTGCCCCGATGGTCAGCGAGCTACTGGTGACAAAGAGCGCCGTCGGTGGCTCGTCGCGGGCCAGAAGCGCCTTGGTGGCGCGGCTCCCGTCCTCAACCGTCAGAGGGACAAATGCCTCGCCACATGGGATAAGCCCAACCTCGCTCAGTGCCTGCATAAATCCCGCCCGGCGAGCGCGGTGGCTGGAGACCTGGTAGTCCACGCTCAGCAGCCCGATGCGCTGGTGCCCGTTTTCCAAGAGGTGCCTGGCTGCAAGGGTGCCACCGAGTGCGTTGTCCACCGCCACCAGATCGGTTGGAATTCCCGCCTCACGGTCAACGACGACTAGGGGGAACGCGGGGTCATGACCCTCCCAGCGCTGGAGCTCGTTCTCTGTCTCTGGCGCGGGAATCAAGATCACACCGTCGCAGCGCAGCCGCTTAAGTCGCTCCAGGAGCTCTTGCTCACGCCCCACATCCTCGTTACTATTGAGCAAGGTAAGGGCATAGCCCGACGCTCCCAGCGCATCTTCCGCACCGCGCACCAGCGCCGAGAAGAACGGGTTGCTACTGTCGGGCAGGATCAGGCCCACAAGCTGGGTGCGGTTGGTGCGCATGCTCTGCGCAATGGGATTGGGGCGGTAGCCCAGTGTCGAAACGGCTTCCTGAATCCGCGCCTCGGTCTCTGGGCGCACCCGCTTTTTGCCGTTCAGAAACCGCGAGACCGAAGCCACCGAGACTCCCGCACGGGCCGCGACCGCGCGAATATCTGCTCCTTCTTTCTGCATCTAGGGTATTGTACAGGCTTTACTTTTATTTCGAAGCCCATAGTGAGTTCCGCCGTTAGGAACGCGTTTTTTTACCGCCGAGATCGGTGTACTCTTTTAGTACGGCTTCGTCGTGGGTGTGCCAGTTGGGGAGCTCCTCGCTACGCTGCATGGTCATTCCGGTAAACAGAGAGTCCATCAGGCTTGAGTACTTCATCCACCAGGAGTAGGCTGTGCCCAGCGCATCTTTGGCTTTTTCTTTCTCGTTGGCTTTTAGATAGGTCGCCCCACGAATTTTGTAGGCGTAGTAGATCGTCAGGTAGGACATGGCCTTGATGTTGTTAAGCGTCACGCCCAGCTCGGTGTTAGGAGCGGCACTCAGGGGATTCACGATGGCCAGTGCGGCCAGCGCATCAACCTCGATCTCATCGGCGAGAGCGTAGGAGCCTTTGCCTCCTTTGCAGCGACCGGCAGCGGTGTCCGCGATACTGCACAGCTGCGAGCCTGCTCCTGTCTTGGCTTCTGCAAACTCTGCGACCGTCACAAAGCCTTTGTGCGACTGGCAAGCCTCCGGCCACCACTGGAAATCGAGCTTGAGGTCGCCGTGAACCAGCTCCGTTGCCTTGGGCAGCCCACGCGATGCCTTGCTCCAGGCGAGAAACAAGTCCTCGGAGCGAACACCGGGAAAGCGGAGCTTCATGTAGTTTTGGAACACCGTATCCGGCGTCGCGGGGTTGTAGGTAAGACGCCCCCAAAGCATCGTCATGTACCAGCGTCGCTGCACCTCCAGCAAGCCTTGCGTGACACTATTCTTGCTGTAAAAAACTTTGGTGGGACAAAAGCCATCCGAGCCCAGCAGCATCCCCCGGAACCAGTCTCTCTGGCCGGGAATGCCCTGTATGTAGGCACGGACAAACTCGGGATCTCCCCAGTGATGGAAGAAGAAGCTGTCGTTGCGGACAGTGAGCCAGGACTTCAGATTGTTTTTTCGTAGCGCGTCTTGTTCCGAGTCTTTCATCCAGCGTGGCGCTGCGGTAGCGTACATATGAGCTTTGCTGTATTTATAGGACATGTCGAAGGTAACATTGGGCTGTTGCAGGAGTGCCCCAAAGTTCTTCTTCAGCTCGGAGAAATCCGCCATGTGCCAGCGATGAATGAACCGGAGCTTCCTTTCGGGATGACGCCGGGCATAGTCTAGCATTCCGAGCCCATAGGTCTTGGCCAGGAAGAGAGAGTCCGCCTCGTTCTCTTTGGACATGTGCTCTCCTTGCGTCACGCCAAAGCCGTCCAGGTCAGGATACGTCTCCAGGAGTGTCGTCATACACTGGCGCATGTAGGCGATGGTCTTTTCGTTCGTGACCCCTTTCTCTTCGTCCGTGATGCCGTACTTGCCCGTCGCGCCGTAGGTGAACAGGTTCCAATTGACGAGGTAGAACTCTAAACCACGTGCGTGGGCGTATGCCATCACCTTCCGCCAAAATGCGATCTTTTCGTCTATGGAGAGGGCCTTGGAGAAGCCGTCGTACCCGGTCACGTTCTGAATCGCGACATCCGGGTAGTCTGGCAGCTTGATCATGGACGTGAAAGGGTGGTTGTTCCAGATTGAGACGACATTATAGCGGTGCCGAGCCATCTCATCGAACCATACTCTCCAGAAATCCAGATCCCACACATGCGGAATCGCCTGCTTCGCCGAGTCGCTGACCTTATTTAGAGTGTCGTAGGTGCCGCTTGACTTATCCAGCGGCAGGTTCAGTTTGATGCCGCGCTTCAGGATCGTCGGGGCTTCTTCCGTGTTGAGGGTGCCTGTGAATTCCTTGAACAGGAAATGCTCGGCAAGTTGAAGTGCTCCGTACATTGCCCCATTTGCATCGCCCCCCAGCACCCAGTAGCTTAAAGCAGGCTGGGTGGTGCTACGGATGGCATAGGCTTGTTCGCCCAGGTTTGGGACGGGCTTTCCCCCTTGGGCTGCGAGCAGTGCCGCGCCCGTCTTATCTATTGAAACCGTGAGGACGATCTTCTTACCCGCGCCTGCTTTTGACAGTGCAGAAATACCTAAAGTCTCGACGGTATATTTATGCCTCTCAAGAGCAGTCTTGAGCTCACCAGCGCCAAAAGAGAGCTGCGGTACGGTAGGGTCAAAGTACAGACGGATAGTCTCTTTGGGGGAGGAGGGAGTTAGTTTCAGGGTGGTGGTCATGACTTTGGGGGGAATTGTACCATTATTCTACTCAAGTGGGAAAACGTTTGACTAGAGTAGGTTATAATGACAGATACCAAAGAAGGATACGGATCTGAGTGAGATTTTTTTTCTTAGTAAGCTTGGGGACACTGATGGCGCTCTCGCTTCTTGCCTGGAAGCTGGAGCCACGCTTCGCCCCCACAGGAAAGACCCCGCTAGTCTGGGTCAGCGACGATAACCCGCAGCGTAAGCTCCAGATCGCAACCTTCAACGCGCAGAGCAAGAGCTCTGCGCTTCGCCTAGACCCAAATAATAGTGGGATGCAGAAGATCATTGTCCAGTCCCTCGCCGGAGTGGGACCGGATCTCTTCGATACCAATGCGGCGAACCTTCCCGTGATGGTCGCTGCGGATGTGGCTTGGGATATCACCGACGAGCTGAAAAAACGAGGCATTGCGCTGGAGCGGGAGGTCTGGCCCAGCACACTCCCGCTGATACGCTGTAACGGGCGGTTCTACGGGGTGCCCGCCAATGCCTGCACCAACGCACTCTTTATCAACAAGAAACTCTTCGATAAGGCCGGGCTCCCTTACCCAAGCGGCCCGTGGACCTGGGAGCAGTTCCTGCCGCTGGCACAGAAACTAACGATTCGGGACGCGCGGGGCAAGCCGCAGCAGTTTGGGTTCCTGATGGACTGGTGGACCTGGCCACAGTTTGTGATCCAGTGGGGCGGGCAGGTCTACTCCGACGACGGCACGCGCTGCACGCTGGACTCGCCCGAGGCAATCGCCGGGGTGCAGTTTCTCCACGACCTGATCTACAAGTACAAGGTCATGCCCTCGCCCGTGGAAGAGGCTGCGATGGCAACCCAGGGAGGCTGGGGCGCGGGAAGCATCACGCAGTTTGGAGGGAACCGGGCCGCAATGGGCTTCGGGGGCCGCTGGTGGCTCTGCACGCTTCGCAAGAAAGAGCAGTTTCCCGGTCTCTCGCTGACCGTGGCTGAGGCTCCGCATCATAAAGAGCGTGTCTTTCTGGCCTACGGGCGCACCACCGCCATCAACAAGCAAAGCCCTCGCCGTGAGCAAGCACTGGAGTACTTGCTCCACATGACCGGTCCCGCCTTCAATCAGGGAATCAACGCCCAAGCCGATGCTCTCGCGGCCTTCCCCAAGTACTGCGAGGGGGAGCGCTACCTCCACAACCCTGAGTTTCCGGAAGAGGACAAAAACGATGTCTGGCGCGACGTGATGGCGGCAGGCAAGCCCAACCCACCGAGCCCCTTTATCAGCTCCCAGCTGGCGGATCGGATCATGGGGCGACAGCTCGATCTGGTTAAAAACGACCAAAAGCCCGTCGCGGACGCGCTCAAGGCTGCCGCCAGTGAGATCAATGCCGAGATTCAGAAAACCCTCCAGCGTGACCCCGAGCTGAAAAAACGCTACGATACGCTGAAGAACCTCTCCCCCGCCCCTCTCCCGGGCGCTCGTCCCTCGCTGGGAAAGGGGAGTTCTTCATGAAGCGCCGTCAGCTCGCCATCGCCCTGCCTTTTATACTCCCCAACCTCCTAGGCTTTATGCTCTTCACCGCCGGGCCGGTGCTCTTCTCGCTGTGCATCGCGTTCTCGAACTGGAACCTGATGCGCTCCGTGCCCTTCGCCTGGACGGGCTTGGAGAACTTTGTCACGCTCTGGCACGATAAAGACTTCTGGCTCTACTTCGCCAACACACTCTACTTTCTGATTGGAATGCCCTTTGCCATCGCGGGGTCACTCGCACTGGCACTCTTGCTCTCGCAGAAGATTAAGGGCCTCGTGGTCTACCGCACGCTGCTCTATCTACCGAGCTTCACCAGTGGCGTCGCACTGATGATCCTCTGGAAAGCGCTCTACAACCCGGACTTTGGCCCGATCAACTACGCCATCGAGGCGCTGGGGCTTCACGCGCCGCAGTGGCTCCTCTCGACCCAGAATATTGTCGGGCTAGGGGTGGAGAAAGTGGGCTTTGATGCCAAGCAGCTGGGGCTCGGGGCGCGCGATGCGATTATTATCATGGGAGTCTGGACCGCAATCGGCGGGAGCAATATGCTGCTCTACCTGGCTGCCCTCACCAATGTCCCACAAGATCTCACCGAGGCTGCCGAGCTTGATGGGGCTAACCGCTGGCAGGTCTTTCGTAATGTCACCTGGCCACAGCTCGCGCCGACGACATTCTTTATCACGGTGATGAGCTTTATCGGGGGCCTGCAAGGCGGCTTTGAGCAGGCTCGCGTGATGACCGGCGGCGGCCCCGCAGGCACGACAACCACGCTCTCGTACTACATCTACACCAAAGCCTTTGAGGAGTTTCAGATTGGCTACGCCTCTGCGATTAGCTGGGTGCTTTTTAGCATTATCTTTGTGATCACCGTTATCAACTGGAAGTTTGGCAACAAGGAGGTGGCGTACTAATGAAAAAGATCTTCCCACATCTACTCCTGATTGCTATCGCGGCGACCTCGCTCTTGCCGTTTTTGTGGATGGTACTTGCCAGCTTCAAGCCGCTCGCCGAGGTCGAGAAGCTCAACCCGCTGCCCACGGTTTGGCACCCCGAGAACTATAAGAAAGTCTTCGAGCAGGTGCCTTTTGCGCGCTACTACTTCAACTCAGTGTTTGTGGCGGCGTGGGTGACGTTTCTCACGTGCCTGACCAGCGCACTGGCAGGCTTCGGGTTTGCGCGGCTTCAGTGGCCGGGGCGCGACAAGGTCTTTCAGCTCTACTTGGGCACGATGATGATCCCCGGCGTCGTGACCATGATTCCCAACTACACGCTCATGGTCAAGCTGCATCTCTTAGACAGCTACCAGGGACTCATTGTCCCCGCCGCGTTCTCGGCGTTTGGGACGTTTCTCATGCGCCAGTTCTTGCTCACCATTCCCCCCGCCCTGGAAGAAGCCGCTGAGCTGGATGGCGCGAGCCCGTGGCAGGTGTTCTGGGACGTGATCCTGCCGCTCGCAAAGCCGGGCATGGTGACCCTAGCGATCTTCACGTTCATGGGCAACTACGGCAGCTTCTTCTGGCCGCTGGTGCTGATCAAGAGTGAGCACCTGCGCACCCTTCCCATCGGTATGCTCTTCTTCGACTCGATCTACGGGCGGCAGACGAACCTGATCATGGCCGCGAGCGTAATGAATATCATTCCGCTCGTGATTCTCTTTGTGACCTGCCAGCGATTCCTGGTGAAGGGAATCCAGCTAGGAGCCGTAAAAGGGTAGGGTTACTTGAACAGGATGTTTCGGACGTGCTCGTTGTGCTTGAAATCGCTGAGACGCGTGAGTTTCTTGCCGCCGATGGAGACATTATCGAAGGTCAGGTTCTCGATGGGGGCCTCCGGTGTGCCCCACAGAATCTCGGGTTCGCTGAGGACACTGGGGGCGACGATCTCGATGTTTTGAAACAAAACCCCCGAGAGGCTACCGGGGCCACGCTTGCGCTCGCTGGGATTGGAGTAGGGGGGCAGCCCTTGCATGGCAATCATGAAGTGCTGGAGTGTGGGGCGGGGATCCTCGACGCGGATATTTCGGAAGATGACGCCCTGACCACCCGCTCCTTTTCCCTCGCCTCGCATGTTAAAGAGCCGCCCACCGCTCCAGTTATTCCAACCCGCACGGGCATAGATCACGTCGCAGTCTTCCACGATCAGGGGGCGATTGGGGATAGCGCTCAGCACAAACGCTGAGCCGTTGTAGTCGTTCCAGTAGGTCACGCGGCGTATACCACGGCCATTGACATAGCAGGAGTCGTCCTGGGTTCTGATGAAGCAGTCTTCGATCAGGCCGTTGCCAAAGGGGTTGATACCATCGCCGTTTGCTCGCCAGGTGAAGATCTTGACCCAGCGTATATCGGTTGGCTTTTGGGGATCGTACGGGCTCAGTAGCATCAAGGAGTGCATCGCGGAGTCCGCAATCGTGATTCCCTCGACCGAGGTATGACTCGCCCCATGGATCAGAATAGGGTCGTAGAGCTTATGGTCCTCTGCTTTCAGCCCTGGCACGTACTTAGGGTGAAGAAGTCGGGCACCGGAGAGGGTTCCGTAGCCGAAAACCCGGATATCGTGGCCATTCTCCCACTTGGTGTTGTGTAGGGTGCCGTAGACGATGGCATCGCCGGGGATGTAGTAGCTCTTATTCGCATGCACCGGAAAGCCGACACCGATATCGTGGACACCGGGCAGAAAGTAGAGTGTCTTCCACGGGCCTTCACTGGGGGGCTTTTCACCGGGCTTGACCACATGCACGTTAGGATCCTCAACCAGGGGACGACTCTTGAGCATCGGGTTTGCAAAAAGGGTGATCGTGTGGATCGGTGGGCCACTGTACCCTTTGCCCGTGTTCTGATCGTCCATCTGCCCGTCAATATCTACTGCGACCAGGCACGGCTTCTCAATGGTGACGTATGCCTTGCCGCCACGAATGACACATCCCTTCGCTTTTCGAGACGGATGTACGGCGGCTTTTTTGATCGGCTCGCCACTGACACGACGAATCTCGACTTCGACGGGCCTATTCATCTCGAAGTTGATATAGGTATTGGTCCAGTCGCTCAGGTGAGGGAAGTAGGCGTTCTCGCCCTTGATTCCTTTTTTGCACTGCGTCAGAAACGCGAAGGGCTCAAGCCAAGGGGCGCTCGTCCCCGCCGCTCGTATCTTGAATCGGTACTGATCCGATGCCGGGAGCCCAGGCACATCACTGTAAACCCGCACATCACTTACTTGTGGCTGATTCGCTCTCATGACTCTAGTATATCCGTTATCTAGGTAAACGTTTGACTGATCGAAGAACTCCTGATATACTGCTCCCACAGTAAAGGTAAACGTTTACCCAATGACGAAACAAAGAGAGTTTCAGATCGTGGTTCTTCCCGGAGATGGGATTGGGGCCGAGGTCATGACCGAGGGAGTGAAGGTGCTAGACACGGCGCGAAAGCTCATGCCGTCGTGCCACTTCAGGCTCACCGAGTATCCTGCGGGAGCCGGAGCCTACTTGACGCACGGCGATCCGCTGCCCGATACCACCTTTGCGGCCTGTGAGAGAGCCGATGCGATTCTTTTGGGCGCTATGGGACTGCCCGGCGTGCGCTGGCCTGATGGACGCGAGATGACGCCTCAGATTGATATCCGCGAGCGCCTCGATCTCTACGCAGGCATCCGGCCTATCTTGCTCTTTCACCCCAGTCACACGCCGATTAAAAACCTAGAAGCGCTCGATATGCTTCTGGTGCGCGAGAACTGTGAGGGGCTCTTCTGGTCCCGCAAGAACATCCCCGCCCTCGGGGCAAAGCTGGTGGACGATGTGCTGCATGTGACTCGAAACGGCGCGGAGCGGGTCTGCCGTGCTGCGTTTCGTGAGGCGCAGCGGCGGCGCAACCACGTGACTTTAGTGGACAAGGCCAATGTCCTGCCCTCGATGGTCTTTCTGCGGCAGATCTTCGATGAAGTGGCGCTGGAGTTCCCCGAGGTTCAGACGGATCGGGTCTATGTGGATGCGATGGCGCTGTACTTGGTGCAAAAGCCGGAGCGCTTCGATGTCCTCGTGACAGAGAACATGTTCGGGGATATTCTCTCTGATCTGGCCGCCGGACTGATCGGGGGCATGGGCATGGCACCGTCGGCGGATATCGGCGACAAGCACGCGGTCTTTCAGCCTTCGCACGGCACCGCGCCCGATATTGCAGGCAAGGGAATCGCCAACCCGACCGCGATGATCCTCTCCGTGGCGCTGATGCTGGAGTGGCTGGGACACGCCGAGACGGTGGCGGCGGCGGAAAAAATTCGCGCCGCCGTCCAAGATGTGCTGGGTGACCCGACCAACCGCACGGCAGACCTGGGAGGGACGCTCTCCACCACCGCGCTGGGAGACGCCATTGCTTCCCGGATTTGAGGGTGCTCGCGTGATAGACCTCACCCTGCCACTGGTGCCGGGAATGCGCGGTGTCGCCTCCGAGATTGCCTGCACGATCCCCACCCACGGCTGGAACGCGACAAACTGGACGCTCTACTCGCACGCGGGGACGCACATGGACGCGCCGATCCACTACGAAGCCTCGGAGCAGACCATAGATCAGATTCCGTTGACGAGCTGTATGGGCCGGGCGCATGTGGTTGATCTGTCTCAGGTCGCGCCGCGCATCTGCCTGGAGCCCGCGCAGCTGGGGACACTCCACGAGCGCTGGAACGAGGGCGATATTCTGCTGCTGCGCACGGACTGGTACAAGCGCGTTGGCACCCCCGAGTACCGCGATGCCCTCCCCCGCATCTCCGTCCGGCTGGCGCACTGGTGCGTCGCTCACCGCGTCAAGCTCATCGGCGTCGAGCCTCCCGCTGTCGCCGATCCCAACAACCGCGAGGAGATCACGGAGGTTCATCGCATTTTATTAGAAGCGGGAATCGTGATTGTCGAGGGACTCGCGTACCTTGACCAGCTCACCCAGCCCGAGGTTTTCTTTGTGGCTGCACCGATAAAGCTCGCCGGAAGCGACGGTTCTCCCTGCCGCGCGTTTGCCTTTCAGCAAGTGAGTGAGGCGCTCTGATGCCACGACGCTGGCTCTTGGTCGCCGGGACATTTCTGCTCTCGGTGCTACTCTACGTGGATCGGGCGTGTATCTCATCGGCGAAAGACCCGATCACCAAAGCGCTGGGACTCACCGATGCGCAGTTTGGCTGGGCCTTGTCGGCCTTCGCGCTGGGCTACGCGCTCTTGCAGACTCCCTCGGGTGCACTCGCAGATCGCCTCGGGCCGCGCAAGCTCCTCACAGGCGTCGTCGCGCTCTGGTCACTCTTCACCGGGCTCACCGGGGCCGTCAGTGGCTTCTTGCCCCTCGTGCTGGTGCGCTTTCTCTTTGGGGCAGGCGAGGCGGGCGCGTTTCCCGGCATGGCCCGTGCTGCCGTCGCCTGGGTTCCGCTAGCGGAGCGTGGACGCGTGCAGGGCATTAACTTCTCTGGGTCACGGCTTGGGGCAGCCTTTGCCATGCCAACTATTGCGAGCCTGATCGCCGTCGTTGGCTGGCGCACGACATTTGCAATTCTCATGGCGGCTGGCTTTGTCTGGGCGGTGCTCTGGTTTGTACTCTTTAAAGATCGTCCGGAAGATCATACGGGCCTGCCGTCTGCCGAGCGTGCCCATATTCTCGCCAC
>NZ_JANNYP010000613.1:0-3481 GCF_031410135.1 Armatimonas sp.
GTTGTGTATCTTCCGCTCGAATGGCGCGAACGGCCCCGAAATCGCCGTACTGATTCTATTGTATAAAACCCACCTGCCTGTTGGCCTATTTTTTATCCCCACCAAAGAAAACACACAGATTTCAGGATCAGAAAAATCACCTAAAAGGTGTGCTTTTTCGCTTCAAATCCAGGCTTCCAACGGATATGATAAGCAATCATTGTTAGACAATCATAGGGAGGTTGGTTATGAATCGGGTCACGTTGTTAGCCTGGTAGAGCATCATGTGGAAGGCTCTTCCTCGGACAACACGCTCGGATCCATAACTCATGGAAGAAATGAAAAAGCACGTATACAATCGGCGTCAGTTTCTATTAGTATCTGGAGCATCAACTGCAACCATCCTTGCTGGCTGCGGGGGTGGAGGTGGCAAAGACTCGCCTCTAACAGGACGTACTGTAACCTCTAACGATGGTAAAGCATCGCTCATAATTCCTGATGGTGTTATTTCGCAGAGTTCTCGCGTCGAGTTAACTAGTGGTACCTCCTCTTCAGTTTTTACAACAGATGAGATCGCCGGAATGACGTCGTATGATATCTTACTAGATGTGAATATTGGGGTAGCAAACGATAGTATAATCACAATTCGGTTACCTTTCGACCCATCACTCAAGCAAGAGGACTTGCTAATCTATATTCATGATCAGTCTCAAGCTAGTCCTGTTTTCGCTAGTCCTGATTTTAGCGGAACAACTGCATCGACTACAGTTCTCACAAGTTCGTTAATCCCAAATGTAGGCAGAAACCGTGCGGTTACAAAGCGGGTCAAAGTTGGAATCGCAAAAATCGTATTAACCCCTAAACCAGGTAATGTTAACGAAAGTTTATATTCATATCAGGCAAGCGCAGTGACCGGGCAAAGCGGAAGTTGGATACTCGATAGTTGGAGGTCGTTTACTCCAAGTCGAGGTAAACGGCTAGCTATAATTATTCCAGGAACCTTTACACGTAGAGATAACCCCCTACATAGTAATGAACATTTTCATAAACTTACTACATTTCTATCTACTATAAATAACACTTCAAGCGCAAATCTTTTTTTCGATGGAATCCTTGGATTTGAATATGATGATATATTAGCTACACCTGCTGAATCAGGGCGGGTTTTGGCAAAATATTTAAATAATTTGCTCGTAGATGGAGTTGTTATTTATCTTTTCGCTCATAGTCAAGGCGGTCTTGTTTCTAGGTTGGCAATAGAGCATGGAGGTGCTAGCGATGTAACTGCTTTATTCATGTTCGGGACTCCTAACCAAGGCATTCCAACAAATGCAGTTAAAAGCTTGGCCTGGCTTAAAGATCAACAAGTAAAGCTAGAGACAGGTGCTGATAGTAACTTGTATAGATCAAGTTCAGCACTGGAAGCTATGACAAATGGATCTAGTAATGCCTCTAGTATTGAAACACAATCTTTGTTTCTTAAAGCCTTAAATAACTCTCCTCGTCGCTCAAATTCAGCATACTATGCAGTTTTTGGACGTGTTGGTTACGATATTCCATTAGTTGATGCAGATAGTAAAGAAATCTTTGCTGCAAAAATCTTTAGCCCTGAAGAGAGTGATGGTGTTGTTTTTCGTCGTAGTTCTCGTGGAGAAGACATCAATCTTTCAAATTATAGTCGCATTAATGATGGGTGGGATACAACTCATAGCCTGCCTTTAGATGGAGTTTCTCACTCTAACTTACCCAATGCATCTACACTTCCAGAAATACTGCGCACTACTATCAAGGCATGGCTTCAAGGTGCTGGCGAAAGAATTAACCTTCCAGCAAATATAGAATGGATGGATACCAATATTGATATTCCAGCAGGAGCCCAGCTCCTTGTTGAAGCTGTAGGGATATGGACTCATGGTAATGAGGGGAATATTGGTATTGCACCGGAATATGGCCCCGATGGCTGGAAAATTAAGGATGTAGGTTCACCTTTTATTAAGACAGTAAAAACCGGTGCCTTAATTGGAAAAATCGGAAACGAGCAACCGTTTCTAGTTGGATCTTCTTTTTCCGGGACTATTGCAACATCAGGCCGTTTTTTTGTGACGATGAACGATGATGCTGGGTCATTTAGCAATAATGATGGAGAACTAACCCTAGGAATTAGAGTCAAGGTTGTTTCAACAAGCCGTGCTGTCATCCAATCAGAGCTAATCCTTGTTCCTTTACGAAAGCATAAATAGCAGATTGCAACTGATTTCCGGCGAAGAAACTCGGGTGAGCGGGTCAGCAAAGTCCAGAATTTGGTGTAAAAAGGGCTTCGGACTCCATCTCAATTTTGTGTAGCAAAGTATATTTCCACAGGTGCGGACGAGCTGAGGCTATCACACGACCCTTAAGATGGCCGCCCAATGCGGCAAGCCGCTTCCAGTAGCCTATGACTCCAGTATTTTTACACACTTTTCCGAACATTACCGACAGGTCAAGGAGGATAGTATTAAATCATATAACAATGAGTATTTACTTAAACTATATTTCTTATCACAATAATTATATGAAAAATCAGCGTATCACACTTCGTTCAGTAGTAGGTGTACTGGGTGGTTTTATCGGAGCTACTATTATTGCTCTACAATTTATATCAGATTCACAATCAAGCTCAAATAATAGTGGTTTTATAACTATACCTTTCATTTCTCTCTTATTTTTTCCATTAGAAGCTATAAGAGTGGCGCTTCCGGGCACATTAATATCATTATTACTGTTTGATATCTTAACCAAAAACCTACCTAATAAAATTGTTAAATTTATCCGAGACGTTGTTTTATACTCCATAGCTGCGGTATTTATCTCCTTAATTGCATTTGGATTGAAAATGTCTTTTTGATTGAATTTTTCCTTACTCTGAATTCGGACCTTGTAACAGTAGTGTCAGTTCTTCTTTTGTCGGAAACAGCTCCCCTACCTCCACCCCAAGCGCCACCGCGATCTTAGCCAGATTGATGGCCGTCGGGCTGTACTTGCCCCGCTCGATCCCGCCGTAGTAGCTGCGATCTATCCCAGCCTCGTAAGCAAAGACCTCCTGAGCGATTCCCTTCCCTTCACGGAGAGCCCGAATCCTAATGGCCACCGCCTGGAGAAGCGGATCACGATTCTCCAGAGTTTTTCTTTTTTGCATCCCCACAGGATTGAGGAAATAGTGGATACAAACCACGGGAATAATCACACTGTATTAATCCCACTGGATATATACATGGTAAAATAACCAATCTATCAGTGCCGCAATGAGCGGCTAGGAGGCAGGAGTAATGGTCAGTATCAAGGTGGTTTCAGAGGCAACGGGAAACGTAGTGCATCGGAGTCGGGTCGTGGTCTATTCCGGAGGCAACTACGAGCAGTACACAGACGATAAGGGCTTGGCCCATTTTGCCCTGTCCCCCGGAAGCCACACCGTATATGTCGATGGTAAGGAGCAGGGCGTCTTATCTCTCTCGGGAGTCACGGT
>NZ_JANNYP010000614.1:0-24697 GCF_031410135.1 Armatimonas sp.
CTGTCATCCCCCTATGATGACGACTTTAGGAGCAGAAGGCAAATCGGCTTGCCTCACCACTTTTTTGTCCTGCACCCGGAACAAGTGCTCTGGTTGCGTCGTCAACGTACTCAGGAGTATAATGCCCGGAAGTGGGCCCTAGGTGGGCTTGCTTGTGAGTACTAAGAGGATAAGCTATGACATCCAAACTGCTGGTTCGCAAGGTTCGTGCGGGGTTTACCCTGATAGAGCTGCTCGTCGTGATCGCGATTATCGCGATTCTCGCCGCTATTTTATTTCCCGTCGCGGGAACCGTCCAAGAGAGTGCTCGGCGTGGCGCGACAATGTCGAACCTCCAGAAGATTCACCAGGCAATCTCGGCCTACGAGCTGGATAACCGCGAGTACCCTGAGTTTCTCTTTGGCCCGGCGATCTGTAGGGCCAATGGCCTACCCGATGGTAGCTGCGCCCCTTCGAACTTTTACACCATGCGGGAAACCGCCGCGCTGGTCACCGGGCGCTACCGCTCAACCGACCCCGAGTACTTTGCTTCGCGCAACGCTCGCCGGATCTTTACCAAGTCCCTCTACCCCGAGTACATCCGCGATCTCGATACCTACAAGAGTGGCAACAACGCGACGCGCACTCCAGACAACCTGGTAGGACTGGCTGCGAGATATAGCCTTCTGAATGGAGCGAGCTACCTGCCACGTACCGCCGCCTCGAACCCTGCCTTTGGGCTGCAGGACATCCCGTTCTACGCCTACGACTCATTTGATGCCAGCCCTGCGGTTACGGACATCATCTCTGGTGCGATCAATAACAATGCTTTGGTTGCCCGCTACTCACGGCTATGGATGCCGATTGTGGACAATGTAACACTGGACACGGCTCTCACGCCTGCACAGGTTCAGATCTACCAGCGCCAGCTCTTCTGGGCCCGTCCACCTGCAGAAACGGTGGTGACCATGACGACGCACCATGTGCCAAAAGGCAAGATTCTCGTGCTGTTCCAGAGTGGTACGGCCAAGGTGCTAGATGTTCGCAAGCTAGGACAGGTGCCATCGGCCGCCCCTGCGGGTGACTATCAGTTCTGGCAGCTAAGCAACTAACACACAAGGGTAGGGAACATTCCCTGCCCCCTTGCGGTCGTAAAGGAGCCTGACGCAGCTTGCGGCAGGCTCTCCCACTCCGAGAGAGAGTAGACAAAGCGCAGCGATGAAAATAAGAGACGCGGTAGAGAAAACAGTCAAGCTGAACCTGAGGGCCACCTCGCTCGTTGAGGTTCTTGTGGTTCTGGTGATCCTCCTGATCGGGGTTTTTGCGATTATTCAGGTTTTCCCTCTGGGCTTCACCCTCCTGCGTAACAGTGAGAGCCGCATGAGTAGCACCCGGCTTGCACATGGGCTGATGGAGAAGGTGCAAAGCGACTCTGCCAACCTACCCAATGCGGTGACCTACTCGTACTTTAGCTGGAATGGGAGCCGGTTCGTCCGTCAGTTTGTGATGGATCAAGATCCGGATGATCTCTCCACCGATCCGTCCAATCCCTACTACAACGATCTGAACAAGTTCCGCTTGGTGGTGGGTGAGCCCGTAAAGATTGGCCTCCCGACCCCGACCGCAAGTGGCAACTCGGGCTCCGCCTACATGGCAAAGCTTGGGCCGATCTACATGGACTCTCTTGTGGGTAATCCTAGCTCGGCTCCTGCCACTCAGGTGGATCGTGACTACTTCAATCTCTTTCTGGCTGTCAATAGTGCGCCGCTCAATGTCTCCAATGGAAACAACCGGGTTGATCCCTCGTTCTACCGAGCACGTCTTGCGGGGCCGCAGAACTGCCTGGTGGATGAGAACGAGGACGAGAACGGCGGTGCCTGGATCCTCTTCTATCCCGCTGCCACGGATCGTGTCTTTACCGTGCGTTTTACCCGGCTGAAGAACGACCATGATGATGCGACCAACGATCAGGCCTATGCGGTTACGGACAAGGTCTATGTGCCCGCGAACTTCTACGGTTGGAAGCCGCTCTGCGATCCCACTGACCCGGACTACGCTCCTACCGATGATAAGACGTTCAATCCCGATGATGCGATCTTGCCGGGTAGTGAGGTTGTAACTCGCGAGTTTACGCGTCTGGCGGCAGGTGCGAGCTGGACTGCGGACAATCCCGCGACGCCTAATGTGGATGAGAGCGATCCGTATGAGTACAAGCTGATCTCACCCAATTTAACGCGAGCAAGTGGTGCGACTGCTGACAAGCCGTATGCCAACCCTGGCATTCTTCTTTTTAATCCACAAGGCGCACGCTTTGGCAATGGCAAAGATCCGTTCAAGGCCTACATTGACTACGCCGTTCTGGACTGGCACATTATCCATGATGACCGCGATGTTCCTATTGTGGCGGCGGGCTCCGATGGTGAAGTGCCGGTGCGGACGACCCTGACTCGGCTCAAATCGCTGGATTATATCAACCCGGACAATACGTTCTATGAGGGAATCTTCCCCGCAGGCGATACGGATATCAATGCCAACACCGACATCATGATCATCCGGCTTGATACAGGGGGGATTCTCAATGCCGGTCAGAGTGGTCGCCCCGGTGACTATGGCCTGCTCAAGGCAGGGACGGCCGGGCAAGCGGCGCTCGACTACTGGGTAAACTCCGATCCAAAGACGGGTTCGTATGCTAATGGTGTGTTCTATATCAATAGCAACACCGTTGCCCCGGGAACTCCGATCCGTATTCTCTACAAGGCCCAGGGCGATTGGGGAGTTGCCTTGACAAAGGCGATCTCTACCTACCGTGAAACCAGTAGTGGGTGGGTAGGCACATGGGCCAATGTTAGCTTAGACCCCAGTGATCCAGCCGAAGACCGGTTTGTAGACACCTCGATGCCGGATAAGTTCTGGCGCGATACGACGGCGGGTGGCATTGCAAGTCTCTACTTTGCACGTACGGAACTCAACAAATCGATGGTTGTCACCCTGATGGCGCGCTCTAGCGCCTCGGCACCTTGGCGGCGCATGCAGTCAAAACAGCTCACGATTGACATCCCCAATCAGGTCACCGTGGGTGGCAATAACAATGTGAATGTGGCGTATGTGGACGTGACCAAGTACCTAAGGCAGCTTGGCTGGGATGGGTTGGGCGATAACTGGCGCGTCGTGGGCGATATCAAGGGCGCAACCACCAAGAGCCGTGTGATCTGGAAAGATAGCCTGGAGCGAAAATCCCCGTGGCGTATCCAAGACCTGGATACCTACCTGACCCAGTCTATAATGAAGTAGAGATAGTGCGAAAGATGAAACCGATGCAGCAAAGTATAGCAAGGATCATTCGGGGGCAGCGGGGCTTCACCATGACGGAGCTCCTAGTGGTAATCGCCATCACCTCGATTCTGCTGGGGCTCCTCTTTATCCCCATTACCCAGGGCTTTAACCTGACCCGGAAGGCGCAGAACCAGGTTCAGGTCCAGACCCAGGCGCGCAACGGTATCCAGCAGATGTCGCGGGAGATCTCGCAGGCATCTCTGGTGCTCGACAATAGCACTGCGGCCTTGAACTTCCCCCTGACATTCTCGGTCAACACCGAGATGAATGCCTCGGGCAATGGGCAGCCTACCACGGTGCATACTTGGGTCAATGGAACCAATGTCTTTCCGGCGCGAGTTCTCTACACTAAGCTCGATCTGATTCTTTCGGGCAAGCTTCCCAATAGTGGCACAAAAGATCCGACCACGGGTGATGTGATTGGGGGTTCACAGCTTCGCTTTCCGCTTGCGATGGGGACGCGCATGGTGCGCTACTTTATCGGGCTGAAGGATAACACGCGGCCCTACTCTAATATCTACCAGAGCCGCATTCACAGTGCCGCGACAAATAGCATCAATGGGCAGACCGAGTTTCCTTTTCAGGGTGATAATAATCTCAATCCCTTTGTTCTCTACCGCGCGGAGTTCGATCCCAACGACCCGAAGCTCTTTAATGCGGCAAACTACGGTAATTCACTTGAGGATCAGGGGGGATTTAATGATCCCAACTTCTTCTACAACTTCAATGTAGCGTCTAACGGTGCGACCTACGCGGCCAACTGGAAAGCGATCTCGTCTGCGGTGGTGGATGGCCCCAACCAGGATGTGATTACCTGGGTCAAGGACGATGTCAATGATCTCGTGCTTACCACTCCGTTCCGTCCGCTTGCCTCGTTCTCCCCAAGCAGTGTGGTGGGGGATACCGCCACACCCGCTTTTCTGAGCGCGACGGCTTCGGAGTCGCCCAATGCGGTGCCGACTCTCTACGAAGCGCAGCAGGGACACTGGAGCTTGCCGACCACGCTGACGTTCTACCGCGCTGCGAGCCGTGGAGTGGCCAATGAGGACTATGGGGTTCTGAAGATCACGATTGATATTGAGACGCTCCCTAGTGGGATGACGGTGCCGCACCTGCACCTGAGTCCGAACGCCAATGAGAACTACGGTACCCTGGCCGCAACCGACGCGCAGCTCTACTGTGCACGGCTTTCGAGCACCGGCGATATCTTTGTCAAGACCCCGAACCTGACCTTCTTGCTCAACACGGATCGTGGGATTGTCAAGACAGGCATTCCACCGATTGCTGGAGATAATACGGGAGCCCCCCTGATCCGCCTTGCTAATGGGACGATCCGCTCTATGGTTGACGAAGGCTATCCCGATGCCAATCCCGGTGAGCTGGTGGAGACGGTCTATCGGATTAACACACGCCACGTGGACGCGGGCACGGGAACCATACCGACCAACCAGGGCTGGAGTGAGCTAAACCTCTGGGATGGCGAGCCTGGCTTTGGGCCACGCTACTTTGTCAAAGATACTCTGCCCGCCCCGATTAGCACCGCAGCGGTAGGAACCTACTTCTCGCCGCTGGCTTATTTTGGAAATCTCTCCGGGACGGGTGTGCTCAATCCGGGGGGCGGCTTGATGGTGGTTCCCGGCAGCGAGCGGGTTATCGGGCCGGAACTCTCGGTGACGGTCTCGACCGCGATGGATCAGTTGGCGGCGCTGAATCCTGCCACCCGTGCACGAGCAGGTATCGGCTTTGTGCCCTACTACCGTGCTCCCGGCGCGATCTCTGCGGTAACGAAAAAAGCCACGCAGGTGCAAGATCCAACAAATGCATTCCTGAAGCGCTGGACACCGATCTCCGGGCAGCGCACCTACACATTCGATCAGGACACACGCCTGCAACCGACCTCACTCTTGCCGACTGCCTATCTGCGCTTCGATACCCCCAATGGCCCCGGTCTTCCTGCCTGGCCTTTGACAGATCCTGGTATTGTGGCGGGCATCCAGATGGAGCGGGAGCTGCAAGTGACCTATCTCTGGCAGAATAACTTCGCACGCCTGCGGGATGATAACGCGCCCAAGCGGCGCGGACAACCGGTGGATGCACAAGGGCTTGTCATCGGAGATAAGGCCATTATCGCACCGGAGCCAGATGTACTCAAAGTAGACTACTCCACCCGTGATCTGCTCAATGTGACATTGGGAGCGCTGGTCTACGATACGAACACTCGTCAGCCAACCTCAATCAATCTGAACGATAAAGTGCGTGTAGGGAACACGATACGATGATAACCACCAATTTTAAAACCCGGCGGCGTAGTGTGCACGCCCAGTCACTCACCGTGGCGATTATCGTGCTGTTCTTGCTCTTGTTTCTAGGGGGGCTCTTTATCGCGCTGATCGTCAATAACATGCGCGCTGGTCAGACCGCCGCGAAGGGCTCTGCCGCCGACAAGTTCGCCGAAGCGGGCCTGACCTACATGGATGACCAGCTCACCAAGTCGCCTGAGGGAGCCGACTGGCGTCCTGTGCCCTTTGTCGCCGACCCACTGGACACCGATGGCAATGGCAACTACAACGATCAGGACACCAATGGCAACGGACGGCGCAACGCGGAGCCGCTTCGCACCTCCGATCCCGACTACGACTGGCTCCAGCCTTGTAGCGCCACCAGCAATGTGGAGCCTTGTGGCTACTCCCGTGTGGACTTCGGTGGACGAACCCCGTCGGCAGGCAATCTTGGCGGACGTGCGCTGATCAAGCTGGTCTATGCGCCCACTAGACCGGGCGAGACGCCCGATGCCAACCGGCAGTACATTCAGCTCCTGAGTGTGGGCCGAGCCGGAATTGTAGACCCCAGCGACCCGACGACATTCGCGAGCTCCGAAGGGAAGGGGCAGCGACGTGAAAAAATAGGCTTTAAAGCCATTGAGCTGACTCGCTTCCTACGCTTTATCACAAACCGCGACAATCGCTCGGTGGAAGCCGCTTTAGGAGCGCCCACGAATGTTTCAGACCCACCCTTCGTGACCCCGCGTACGAGTGCGGCACCTGAGGTTCATCAAGTGGAGTCGGTCTACCACGGCCCGATTCACTCGAATGCTCCCCTGACCTTTAATGGAATTAACCGACTGCTCTTCAATGGGCCACGCGGCGATACCTTGACAGTTTCCTCGAACCTGAATATCCCGACCACCAACGGGACTCAGGTCTTACTGACGGATCTGAGTGGTGCATTTACCAATGCCAGCGTGGTTGGTAGTAACGGAGTCTTCAATCCTTACCTAGGTCTGGTGCGTGATCATGCCCCCCAGACCGGCAACCCGCTACGTAATGTTGCGCGCGTTGGTGTGCCGACTATTGACCAGAGTATCGGGGAGAATGGCCTCACCCGCTATCGTGCCTTGACGCGTGATTCGGAGCCGATGGATGCGAGATATGTCAATGCCAACGACATCTCGGGGCTAGGAACCAACCAGGCCGGACGGATCGGCTGGGGCTCTGGGTTCTACTTGGACAACCGTGAAGATATCCAGTCTGCCTCCGAAGCGCTCGTGGGAGCCTACTCACCGCGCGCCAACTGGATCGGAACCGACACGCGCTGGTGGAACGGCGACAACCGCTATACCCCGCCTGCTGTTGTTATCACTCTGACCCCGCGCTCCATGATCATTCAGCGCTCCGCGACCAGCATCAACCGCTCGTTCCTACGGGATAACACGGGGCGGCGCATCAACCAGAGCACGGTCATTCGTTACTCGGGCATGGGTACGGGCGTTGCGGATACGGCTCCCGTTGCCGGTCTGCCTGCCAGTGTTCGCAAGCTGGAAGCCTACCCCGCTCAGCCTTATGTCAATCCCCTCACAAATACTGCTGTCCCTGGTGTCTGGGAAGGGGAGTACGTCGTCTACGCGGAGGGAAATATCCGCATTCGAGGAACCGCAGGTGGCCTCGACCCCGAGACCCTGCGCTACTACATCCGCCACCTAACGGTCGTTTCGGGGGCCAATATCTACGTGGATGGCAACCTCCTCAAAGACAACCTGCCCGCTAACCCCTCGGGAGTCGCGGCCCAGGTGCGGGGACGCTCGTCCATTGCGCTGCTTGCCAAAGACTATGTGGTGGTCAACACCACCCAGTTTCTGACACCCAGCGATAATTTAGCAGGCCCGGAGGCATCGGGCTCGGATGCACGGGCCATCTTCATGCGCCCCGACTCTCCTGTCTTTAATCTACGACTCACACAGGGACCGGCGGAGAGGTTCCAGGCAAACGGCGCGCGCTTTGCCGAGACCAACCCGGACTCGCGGATTGCACCATCAAGCCTGCCGCTGCCTCCCAGCATCTTCCTGCGCCACTCTGCAGCAGAAGTGAACGGAGCAACAGCCGTCTGGCTAGGTGTCAATGATAGCTTCTTCCGCTTCCCCTTGGCCTATGCCTGGCCGAATGCAAACCCGGCTTTAACCACGCTGGCAATGGGCGGACCGACCACGATTGAGCCAGGCGTGTACTTCGATCATGTCTTTCCACTCAAAGATGGCCTGAACAACACGAATCTACTCTTCCCGGACACCGCTGGGCCTTATGCGGGACCAGCACCGTCGTTTGGCATTGACAATATGATGACCCTGAGCCTGGATGTCAGTGCGGGTGTACCCAACCAGACCGACTACCGGCTCTCACGTTTTGGGGTCGCGCCACTCGACATTCGGGTAGAGGCGCTGATCTATGCACAAGATGGCTCGTTCTTTATCATTCCTGGCCCTTGGCTCAACCCCGATCCCAACGATACCTACGAGGCCTATCTCACCCGAGGTTCGCGGGCAGGGGACAACCTGACGGCAACGGGACTGGGAAGAATTGACCCAAGCTATCCCTTCTACGGTCAGCCACAAGACATTCGTATCACCCTGTTTGGTGCGATCGCCGAGAACCTCCCCGCTGACTCTAGTGACCAGGGAGCGTGGCTGGAGAAGTGGGGCTGGGTTCCCAACTACTTTGGCTCCACAGGACTGCCACCTGCACCTGGTTATGCCAGCCAAGGAACGGCAGTTCCCACTCTGCACGGACCTAATGGAGTGCTCCCCGGCCCACAGCCTGGAGGTGTGGGAAATGGTGGCGGAAGCGGGATTGTCTACCTCTACGATGAAAAGCTGGTCTCTCCGTATGCAACAGATGGTGCCGTATTGCGACGGGACGAGTATGGCAACACCCTGCCGATGGCCCCGCGCCTTCCGGTAGCGCCAGGGCTCCTCTTTATCGGGGAGACACCGGGAGCGTAAGGACGTTATGAAAATGGCGATGCGAACAAAGATACAGTTCTTACTCGGAGCGATGCTCTGCGTCCTTCTGCTGGCCACCACGGCACAGGCACAGGTCGCGACCACGTACTCCAGCAATAAGCGAACCCTGAAGGTCGGGATTCTCCTTCTTGACTCCACGGATATCAATGATGGACGTGGGCCGGAGAACCCGGATCCCTTTATTTTCTACATCGCCGACTCGCGCAACGATGTGAAGCCGCAGAACTGGGAGTTTATCAACCCTCTCTCACCAAAGACAGTCACGATAGATGTCGCGGCTCGCTGGACGGCTCGTACCAATAATCTCGGCCAGCAGTATCAAGTAGGTCAGCAGATCACCAAGAACATGGCGGCGTACTGGGAGGTTTCTTTAACGGACACCCCGCTCCAGGATATGCTCCAGTTTGACCTGCTCTTTCTGACCAACCACCGTGTCACTCGGCTAACGGCGGCTGACCGTGAGAAGCTGCGCAAGCTGGTGGATGCGGGCGGAGTGCTCTGGCTGGAAGACTGCGGCGGGATGCGGATGGACCCGACAGGGCCGCTCTTTCTCGATCAGCTTCAGTTCAGTGGCGGACGAGGTGAGGCAACCACAGGCACGCCTTTTCCGATTGTCAATGTCCCTAACCACCCGATTCTAAGTACGCCCAATGCTCTGAGCCTTCAGGAAGTGGCCAATCTTGGTGATAAAGACTACTCCAACTACGCGCTGATCAACATTGCCGATCCAACCCTGCCGCCTAACCCGCTTGTGCTTGTTAATGTGGTGGGCAATAACGCCCGTGGGGGTCTGCCTTACATTGCCGCCGGTAACTATGGAGCCGGTCGTGTGATTGCGACAGCGGGCGACTCTGGTTGCGATATCAACGACTATGCGGGTGGGCTTCGCACGTCCTCTGGAGGAAACTCGGGGGCGTACTGCGGGGAGAACCTGATTACCGCCCACGCTGAAGACCTGAAGTTTCTCTACAATGTGGTTGCGTGGGGAAGTGCCAATAGCCAGTTCCGCAAAGACCCACGTCGTACAGGCTCCTCGTTTGAGTCGCTTGGCGCGGCGCTCGTGCCTGCCTTCAAGGTGGGCGCTCCTCCCACGACCGTCCGTGAGTCTCGCCTAAACTCGGTGACCGCGCCTCTGGTTGCCAAAGGCGTGGTCTACAGCACCGGTGTGGATGTGAACAGTGGCACGGCCTCTGTTCGTGCCTACAGTGCCCATCCCTCTCTGATTAGTGGTGATAAGGGGCTGCCAGATCTGTCACTGGGCGCGACCTACGACGAGGTTTGGCGCTGGGATGGCGGCGGTGCCATGCCGTCGTCCCCTGCACTGGCCACGGTCTACGGCGGCGGTGGCGGACCAGGCACGGGAAGCCTTCGTGCCATCTACGGTGACTTTCTGTTTGTGACGCTGAGCGACGGAACTCTGGTGCGACTGACCGCGCTCGCGACCGATGGCCAGGGCAATATCCTACCGACGCCGGGTGTGCTGCCGAATGCTCCCATCACCACAGGCACCACCTACCAGAACCCTCCGGGCTGGTCACAACCTGCTTTTCCTGCGCCAGCGCCGGTGATCAGTGAGGGGAAAGTCTATGTTGTTGAGCCAAACGGACGCGTCCGCTGCGTCGATGCGGCCACGATGACAACGCTTTGGCACTCCTTCTTGGATAACCCCGATGTTCTCTATCGCCCGACAGGCTCCCCGACGCTGGGCTACTCCCGCCTCGCCATCACGAGTACAGACAGCAATGGTCGCAGCTCGGCAGCGGGTGCGGCACGCTCCAGTGGCAATAGCAACGATCTGATGCTCTATGTTCCGGTCTGGATTGAGGATGCCAACTCAATGACTAATATCCAGCGGACGATGACCTACTGGCTCGGGGCGCGGCACGAGGTAGTTTCGACGGACACTCCGCCGGGGTCGGGAAACTTCCGTCCTCGGGCGGCACAAAGCAACCGGCAGTTTGTAGCCTTGACGGAGCCCTCTTTCTTGCGTCCCGTGATCCGTGTCTACCAAGATGGGATCATCGCGGGAAACCCGGTAACGGCTCAGGAAAACATGGCTCTGGGACGTGCAAGCACTGTCTTCAGCGGTCAGTTTGTGGATCCGACGGGAATCATCCGCGTCCAAGATAGCATGGGCAATGCTCCTACAAGAGGCGCAGGTGCTCCTAATGTGATTATCTCTGTGGACTATGATGTCATCTACATCACGCCCAGCGCCACACCGCCGGGGCTAAGCCAGCCCAACACCAATGCGGCGCGGCCCAACCCGAACCTGAGTATTGCGGGGTATTTGTCGGGGGGCGAAGGGGTTGCCATGACCCCGGATGATATTTTGGTGAGCGCGACGCGGTCCATGAATCCTCGCGTGAGTACTGCACTGCCTGTGACTACCATCTCAGGAGATTATGAGCAGTTTGGGCTCACTCGTCTGCGTCAGTCGTTTAGTGTCTTTGAGCTTCTCAGTGGGCAGCAAGTTGCCCAGGCCACGGTCGCGAATCAAGTGGTTCTGGAGCGTCCGACACTGACAAACCGGCTTGTCTTTACGCCGCCGCTTCTGAGTGAGACAATGGCCGCCATTGTCAGCCCCCTAGGCTACGAGTCATTGCTCAACGTGAACCCGATTGGCACACCTGTGACAACCAATGAAGGCATTGTCTATCAGGTTCTGAGTGCTGTCTCTCCTGCAAATGGAGGTACCGTAACGGTGGTTGCGGCGCTGGACATGAAGAAGGAAGTGATCCTGAACTTGCCTGAGACCTACAACCCTGCTTACCGGGTTCAAGTCTCCCAGATGGATGTCACTGCCTACGATCCTAGTAACGCCGCTCAGCCTCAGACAATCTCAGCGATTCTCCCGGTGAGTACCAGCAGTGTGAGTAGCACGCAGAACCTGGTTGGGGATGCGAGCCGTGGCCGGATCTCCGTGACCGACATGCGGGTCAGTGGGCGGCGCTTCTCCTCGTCGCTCTCGTTTGTGGTGACCTATGTTCCCGCGGGGGGCACCAGCGATAAGACGGTGGTGATCACACCCACGCCACTCTTGCCGTTTAATGGAGCCGGAGCGGATATTGACTCTCGTGGGATTGTCAATGGTGGGTACTCCCCTCTGCTTTGGTACTACGTCCTACCGGGCACGCCAACTTCCTCGGTGACATTAGCAGGAGACATGCTTTATCTGGGCGTGTTAAATGGAACGCCAAAAGTTGTTGCTCTGGATGCCGATCCTGCCTCCAATGACCCTACGGTTCGTTCGGGGCTGGGCCTACAGGTCGAGGCGGTGTTTGCAAGCAATAACGCCAAGGTGAACCATGTCCGCTGGGTACGGCAAACGGATGCCATAATCTATGGAGCACCGGTTGCCTCGCAGGGAACTCTGGCACTCAATACGATTGCGGGCCTTGATGCCTTTGAGACCGGCGTGACACTGATCACGGATGCTAAGCGTATTATCGAAGTGGATGGTGCAGGAGCCGCGCTGTGGGCCGTGGATGGGACGATTAAGTACCAGGCTGCGGGTGGGGCCGTACCCCGCTTCGATGTAGACGGTACTCTGATCCCCGGCGATGGACGAGTTGTGGTGGAGCGTAAGACCCTCGCCCGTCCGAGCCTGGCGCGGCGAATTGGCTCTGGCGACTACCTGATCTGTGACACGGGTAACAACCGTGTGGTTCGGATAGATCGTAGCGGTGGTATCCGCTGGGAGCTCGATGACCTCAACGATGCCTTTGGCGTTCTGTCGTCGGCAGATGCGAAAACGCTCAGTGGCCCCACCGATGTCCAGATCTTCACCCTCCTCTCACCCGGAGGTGCGGGCTACGAGATACACTACCTCATCGCCGATGCGGGGAACAACCGCATTGTTGAGGTTGCTGATTACTTTGACCGGGATGGAAATATCCGAACGAATGTTGCGACACCCAATGGCCCGCAACGCGGTGACCAGCTTGTGGTCTGGGTAAGCCGGACGCTTTCTAAGGAAGGACGCTCGCTACGCTTCCAGAGTGTCCAGCGGGTACTGACCTACGGCGATCTTCGTCGAGGACAGAATCCCGCGCTCTATGGCTACCCGACTATCCTTGCGGTCGTAGGCAATGCCAGCGCGGCGGGTGGGGAAGTTAGTGCCGATGTCCGAGGAGACTTTACGGGCGGGTCGCTTCTGACACTGGAGTACAACCCGATCAATACGACCATTCCTCTCTTCAACAATGGGGGAGTGCCCACAGGAGTCTACACACCTTGGCTCTACACCAACCCCGAGCCGGGTCGGAATGGCTTAGTGGATCGCACACTCAATGAGCTGGTGATGCCGATTGGCTACAATGGTGCGATGATGCAGACGGTTCGGCGGATCACGGGACCTACCAGTATCCAGCAGTACAACCTGCCGGATGGAGCGGGCGGCACCAAGACGATCTTCTTGATCTGTGATGCCAGCGGGGTCTACCAGGCGGAGCTGAATATTACCAATGGACGCTGGTTTGTCACCTGGTACTTCGATGCCAATGACTACAAAGCCCTGATGGCCACGCGCCTACCAGGTCTTCCACCGGGAACCCGAGTGGATGTTGGCTTCCAGCCCAACTCGGCGCAGCGCCTGCCCAATGGGAGCTATCTGATCACTAACTCCTGGATCGGCTCGCGGACACGCCTGAGCCCCGCAGAAGTTGGCATTGGAGATCTCTTTGCGGGCGGCCAGTTCGTCGGAGAGGTTTTTCAGGTGACGGGGGGGAGACAGTTCAATCTCACGGGCACACAGACAGACCTCGTCCCACAGCCTCTCTATGATGATTTCTCTGCGCCTCGCATTGTGACGACGAGAAACCAAATGGGAGTGGTCATTCGTCGTGAACAGAAGATGGGCAGCACGACGAGTAACACGAATCTTCTGGAACATCCGCTCTTTGGAGACCGTCAGTAAACTAACCTTTCCTGCCCCGCAGCGCAATGCGGGGTAGGTACAATTGATTTGATTCCCAACAAGATGAAATCTGTGTTCAGAACAACTATAACAACCACACTCTTGGCGCTGGCTTCGCTCCCGGTAGCAGCCCAGACTCCACCGGGCGATCCACTGCCCAAGGGCCAGGAGACGGTCTCAACCAGCCCTCTGGTAGTCAAGCCGCGCACGACCGAGCGTCAGTCGCAGCTTAATCCGGCAGGGAAGGCACATGGAGACACGACCAACCGTGGCCGTATGAGCGCCGACTTCCTCTGGGGAATCACGAATGGGAATCGTGCCTACGAGAAAGCACCCTTTGCGCGTATTCCGAATCAGAGCGATGCCGCTCCGATTCAGCCCGATGGCTACACCATGCCGTATCCTGTCCAGAACGTCGGTGGCCTGCGCCGTCGCGTACGAACAGATGGCCAAGGATCCGTCACCGACCTTCTGAACCCACGTCTGCTCTTAGACGATGAGCTCCTCCTGCCTCTGATTGCACAGGTTGCCCACCCGGTAAACGGGACGGGGCCAGGGGCACTCGGGAGCTTGGGAGGTTTCTTCCGTGGTACAAACTGGGCTTCGGTAACCGCACCCAGCCCAGGGGGTGGCGCCGGGTATGTTGGAACGAGCTACAGTCGAATCGCAGCGATTGAGCGCCCTGCGGGAGCACTCCCTGATGCCACTGACCCCGCACCCGCAACGGGAACTCCAGACAACCAGCCGGGTGGCCCCGATGATCCCAATAAGTTTATCTGGTATCCCCGTGTGTCGGGTGTAGCGGGCCAAGTCACGCGTTTTGCGATCCGTGTTCATATCCCGACAGTGGATCCGACGGGCAGTGAGGCCCGCATCACCGATGCGCGTTACGTGGTCTACTACGTGGTGCCGCTCCCAAACGGACAGTTTCTGCGCAAGCGTAAGATCTGCTTTGTTGGGCAGGACTCTGCAGGCGAGGCGTACTTGCTTGGGGATGATGGCAAGCCTGCCACTTTCCCCTTCTTTAGTGACGCGACCTACAGCGATCCGGCGTGGCTCACACGAACCTTTAGCAACTTCCCCGCACTGCAGTTTGGGCACCAGCTCTCTCGTGCACGAGTCGAGCTTGACAACACCACTGAGAACGAGATCACGGGCACCCAGTTTGTGGTTGCGGATCAGATTGAGTTCAGCCAGCGTGTCGGGAGTGTCAAGGGCTCGCCCGTGGTTACTCCGCCCCATGGTGGCCGCAAGGTAGACACTACCCAGCCGTTAGCGGCAGGGCCGGAGCCACACCTTGATCCCTATGACCAGCCTGCGAAGGGGCCAAACAACTACGCCCTTGATATCCTGTTGACCCCTGGGGGACTCTTCGCGTTTCTCAACGACTCGTTTAACTTCATCAACAATCCCGGCGACCCCGCCTACACGGCGATGGGTAACCCGCTTTTTGGGAAATTCGATCCCGCAAACCCGTCCACGCTCTTCCGTGGCCCGGAGTCGCTGATTGATCCCAGGGATGTGATGGGCAATCGCGTTGGGGTGGTGGATGCGGTCAACAACCAGCAGTACCGCAATACTCTGGGAGCTGCGATTCCGCTCTTCTCACACATGCAGGTGCTGATGAGCCGGACGAACTATATCGCCGACCCTGAGGCCGATGTCCCTGATAGTGAGAAAGACGGCACCCGCACGATTGAAGTGGGCTCTATCTACTCCCTCGACTGGCTCACCGGAACGGTAATCTGGCGCTTCCCCGACAAGACCTATCTGCCTCAGCTTCCTGGTGGTGCCGTTTGGAGAGATCCCTCTGGTTCCCCGGTGGCGGGGGCCGGTCTGCGCAACTCGTACGATTCGGTGAACCAGCTCAACCTGGTGCCTGGAATCGGAGCATACGATACCAATGGTAATGGTGTCTACGACGACGATGAGATCTATATCGTTGGTCAAGGAACCAACCCGAGTGGGGCTGTTGAAGCCGCTCCTACCATTGTGCCCAATATTGCGGTAAAAGGGGACGTTCAAGTTCCCGCCTACAGTGAGCCGTTCAGTGAGCGCTACCTCATCAATGGAGTGGTCTCCGCTCCGCTCTTCCGGTATGCACAGCCTGACCCGACCGATGTCACCGGCCAGCGCCGTCTTCCGATCCACATGCCGGTGGCATTTACCGGAGCTGCCAACGGGGTGCTCTACGCCTTCGATCCGTTTGGCAACAACGATAGCCAGTACTGGGAGCAAACAAACCCGGCAAGCTTGGGATTCTTTTTTCCGGGCACAACCAACCTGCTCTGGACCTTTAGCCCCTCGTCTAAATCGCGCGTCGTCGCTCTACAGCCGGGTGCACCCAATGACCTGCCTGAGCCGCTGGATAAGTACTACCTCCGGCTAAAGGGCGAGATTCCTGTACCCGGAAGCTTTGGGGCCTCGTCGCCCACCGTGGTCTGGGCCAAGCAGGACGATAACCTGACCCTGGATCGTCGCGTCGAAGAGCCTCGTCTGTTCATTGGTAACCAGAACAAAGTGGTCTACGCACTGGATCCTCGTGCGGATGCGGGAGATGACTTTATCACGATGACGGGCGTGGCTTCGTTGCCAATCCGTAAGGGGGAGCAGGTTCCCCATCTCCGAAATGGCTTACCCGCTTACTTGACCCCGGGAGCGGCCCGCGCTGATATCACGCGGCACCGAAGTGCGGTTAAGTGGTGGTTTGAGACTTTAGGGCCGATTAACTCGACTCTGGCGGTCTCTGATGTTGCTTTTGCTCGCAATGCAGGCGCTCCCGTAGCTGCCAGCCGTCATCTCTTCGCGACGACCGGCGAAGGCCGCGTCTACTCCTTGGATTGGGATGGCCCTGTGACCAAGATGAACCATGAGCTGAACATGGTCTGGAATGGTCAAGACGGTGTGGGGGATCTTGGACCCGCGACTCCGTTTCCAACAACACGCCCCGTGACAGGAACAGCAGCAGCATTCAATGACAATGTTCGCTTCCACAACGACTTCCCGGCTAAACTAGGAGCTCGCCCCGATTTAACCGAAGGGACAATTCGTCCGACCTGGGCCTTCCCCAACCGCTATGCGGATATTGATGATGTCAATGGGGATGTTGATAATAAGATTGGGACGGATCTACCAGACTTCAGTAAGGCCTACACGGGTAACCGCCTTGCTACCCCGTTTACCAATATTGCTCCGATCTACAGTGCGCCTGTCGTGATGGACTTCGCCTTCCGGGACACGGACAATCCGGGCATTCCGGGGCTGACAGGCATTCGGCGCTACTTGGTGGTTTCGACCAACGACTATGATGCGGATTCTCCCACCACACCCAAGCAGGGACGCATGTTCTTGCTGGATCAGGAGGGGGATCGTAACGACTTCCTGACCAATCCGATGCCGTCGCGGTCAAGCGCGAAGTTTACCCCGAGCCACCCTGCGGTCAATTCCTCCAGTCCGACAGGCGCTACTCTCCGACCTGTGCCTCAGGTTGGGACACGTATCTACTCCCAGGCGCTGGATGAGTTTGTCTGGAAAGAAGGCCCGTTTGGGAAGGCATCGCCTGCCTGGACCTACCGCTTCGTCTACGATACCTACGATGCTGCCAACAACCCGATTACGCGTCTGCGAAACCGGCCTACACCAGGCACTCCGCTTGATCCGTCGGGACTCCTAGGTACCACGGCGGGTGAGCCTGCCCGGCGCACACTGCCCACGATCTTCTTGGGTGGCCAAGGCCGACTCTTCGCGATGGATATTGACGAAGAGACGGGGCTTCTGCTCCGCTGGCGTGGCGGGAGTGCGGCAAGTCAGCCCTCACCTATCCCCACCGATGGAAGTATCACGATCCCCGTTGATCTGAGTGCCTTGGGTGATTTCTTGAACCCGGCGGAGCTGATCACCGGAAACCCATTCAGTCCCCTCTTTAATGTCGGGAATCAAAACACGCTTAACCTTAATCGTAAGCGGGTGATGGCACGCACCGTCTCGCTCTTAGGTGATGGTAGTGCCGTGGATGGCCAGCTTGTACTGACCGCAGGCCCGCTGCAAAACCGAAGCAATACGACAGCAATGACGGCTGCTGCAGCGCTGCCAAACACTCGACCGCCGCTCTGGGTTAATGGTACCGATCCTATGGTGCCGCTGCTCCCGACCCTGGATGCGCCTGTTACCAAGCCGATTCTGACTTTTGAGCCTCCGGTTATCTTAGATCCGATGGGGCCGATTGTCTACAACCTGACTCCCTTTGGCTTTGATCTGGATCTGACCGTATCTCTGCCACCTGCTGCGGCTTTCCCCGAGGCACTTTTCCTGCCTATCGTGGATCTGACGGGCCGGTTTGTCAATCAGGACATCAGCGATCCGATCACGACGACTCGTGGGTCTTGGGAAGGGGTTCTGCCTCCATTCCCTGCCGACGAGGTCAACAAGGCCTTCCAGTACCCAACGCTACTGGTAACAACCGCGCAGGGGGTGTTGCACGAGGTTAGCACGAATATTGAAGGAGAAGATCCTTCCGTTGCGACCAATGGTGGGATTCAAGATGCAGGGACGGTGGGTAACCAGTTTGGCCCACTCGGCTGGGCGCTGACGGAGGGGGACGACCTCAACCGCTACAACCCGCACGGCCATGTGATTATGTTCACGCAAGAGGGACCAGGCGGAGCGGGAACAGGCATCTCGGTGGTAACCAATGCCTACTTCCCCTCGCTTGACTCCGGCTATGCACGTCGCCAGGATCGCCTGACCAAGCAGATTTTGCCGACCCCTGACCCGACGGGCAAGTACACGCACTATCCCCAAGGCGAGCCGCAGTCTCTTGCGGCGACGGCAGGCTACAACAGTTTAGACAACCCACGTGCGGGCCTACTTCCCCGCCCGCTCTACCAGGGTAATGGAGCCAATGGAGCCGCCACGCCGGCCGTTGCTGCCGTGGACCCCGATTGGCACACAGGCCAGACAGGCTTCCCTCTGGACATGAACGGTCTGTTCTATGACCGTCGGTTTGCCAATGGGAATGCGACCAACCACAACGCCGATGGTAGGCTTCGCCTGCCCGCCTACGATCAGCAGGGCACGCGTAGCGCAACGCCTCCTGTCGCAGGAAGCACTGGAATTCCCGAGACAAATCTGGAGCGTGGCACCAATGTCACGGCCATGACGGCAGATAAGAACGACAACCCGGCGGGGCAGAATGTCACCTGGGTGTTTGTGGGAGGGCAGGATGGAATCTTCTACGCCTACACCCCGGTCTTCCGTCCTGACCTCGGTGGTATTACTAGCGGTGGCCTCGGAGGAACCGGCTATGGCACTGGGTTCTCCGCATCAGGGAACTCCACCGATCCCAAGGTAGATACATTTGACGAGGCTACCTACCTTACACTCAGAAATGCCGCACGAGCCGGTAGCCCCATTCGCCCTGACCGTGATGGTCGAAATGCAACTTGGGTAAACCCCAGTGAGAACACGCCTCCCTTCCCCATGGGACAAGGCGCGGGGCGCATTGTTACGAATGCTGCGGCCCGCTCGATTGCGTCACAGGGTGGCAAGAACCTCTATGAGTGGGGCGAGAAAGTCTATATCGTCGCTTGGGACATCACCGTTCTACCCTCGGAGGTACCGACTCCTCCGATGGGAACCCTCTCGCCCATTCCGACGGCGTTTACCGCGACACTGACGATCACGCCGCGAAACGGTGGCACGCCCATCACTCGCAATGTCACCTTGGAGCGTGACAACACAACGGGAGCGGTTGCAGTCTATCCCTACGTGGCGCGGTACAACACCCCGGCTCAGGACACGCCCTCAGGATCACGGCCTGCACAGCTTGGTCTGGCTTGTTACGAGTTCACACTGGACACCAATGCGGGGCTTCCCCTCACCCCAGGGACACAGTTTGAGATCTCGGTGACGCAGCCTGCTGCACGTCGGCTCAATCTGCTCGGTGTACAAGTCGGGGCAATCCGTCGCTACTTCCCCACTAATGCAGGGATCGAAGCCGAGCGTCGCACCACCCTGAGTCCCATCGTGGCTGTTGCCAACCCGCTTGCGGTTCAGGGCTTCCTGACCAACACCATGAACAATGCCCCTGTGCTCGCACAGAAAGCGGCAGGGGATCCGTTTGCGGGGGGGATCGGGCCTTTCCGAACACCCTCTTCCGCTGTCAGTGACTACACCAACCCTGCGTCTGTAAGAAACCGGGTGGCAAATAACAATCCCACTCCGGGCACAATGGATCCCGACCGTGGCGGCTTTGAGTACAGTCAGGCGCTCTCCAATGGAAATACCATCACGCGCTACGACTACACTCGCTACAATGCCGGGCCGATGGGTGTGCTTCAGCTCAATCCGAACTTTGGTCGCCGCCTGCGTACCAACGGTGCCGATGATCCGAGCTACTACATCCCGGTGGCAACGAGCACGGGATATATCGGTCATGGTCGTACCGGCTCGACGGATCTCTCCGCGACCCAGCGGAACCTGCGCGTCGTCAACCGTGCGGGTGGTTCGCTCAACCTGACAAGCGTTCGTGCTGAAGTGCGGGATGACTTGATCTGGCGCTGGTGGCCAGGGCTGATCCCGAACGCCGATACCGATCCGACGGACAATCCTTCGATTACGCCAGTAGGCATGCGTCCTGATGGGCGGATCAACCCGCTGCCTTGGGAGACGGCGGTGCCGCAGGCACAGCCGTGGAAACGCCGCGCCGACACGGGAGCCTCGGGCTCTGTCTTGGGCCTTGGTAATGTCAGTCCGGACTACCCCGATATTATTGCGGGCTCACGGGCACAGCAAGGCCGCCAAGCGGTGAGTGTGATCATGGCCGGAGCGGATGCCGTTCAAGGAACCGTCTCTCTGCCCAATGGTCAGCTCAATAATCCTGTCAACGGTGTGGCGGCGACCAATCCGCTCCAGACCAACCCGCTGTTTGCGACGACGGTCAATGTCCGTATCCCGCAGTACCAGCCCGCGAACCTGGTGGCGATGCATAGCCTGACGGCAGCATATGAGGCCCCGAGCACATCGGATGGCGCTCAGCCGTTCGTAGGTGAGGGCAAGACGCAGCTTCCTCGTGGAACGGGCACCAATGCCTCCACCCGCGACCTACGCCAGTACAATCCGGGGTCGGGTGTGTTTAACGGGCCATTTGCGATCACTCCCTACGGCTACACGTCCCGAATCCGCGTCTACGTGGACAATGGAAGTGGCACGCCCGGCAACAGCAACAACGGGCGCTGGGACAACGGTGAGCCTTACCGAGAGGTTGAGGTTTGGTCGGGCGTTCCTGTAGACATGGGCCTAAAGTCCAACGAGACTCCGGTTGATCTTGGAGCGCTCTCGGCAGGCTTTGGTATCCAGAACGGTCTGATGGGCTACCAGCGGACAGGTGCAGCCGATCCTGGCTTCCTCCCTGATCCGATTGGGCGTTTTGCGCCGGGCGTCGCGGCACCCTACGACAAGTTCTTCAAGAAGATGACGATCCAGAACATTGGCAACGTCAACCTCTATAACTTACGTGCAGCGCAGGCGGTCGAATCTCTGACCGATGTGGATGTGACGGGTGTCGGCTTCCGAAGCTACTTTGGAATGACCTCCGAGACCGTGGATGCTCGCTACGGATTGCTGGCGTTTGCCGCTGATCCGACACTGGCAAACAATGGAATCTTCACTCCGACAAATGTCATGCCGCAAGTCGTGACCTCACTGGACCGTCAGTTCGATGCCGTCTGGCAGGGCTATCTCAGTACCAGTGTGCCTTGGTTGCAGCAGCTCGTAGATGATGGTACGGGCACTGGTGGGACGACGACTGTCTTCAACCGCTACTATGCCGGTTTGATGGGGCGCCATACGCTCCATAAGCCGACAGTGGGAAGTAGCACTCCCTCCGTATTGAGTCTGCCTGATGTTCCCACGATCACAGCGCTTGTGCCGGCTATCAGTGCTCTCCAACCGGAAAGCAGTCTGCCCGCACTGGGTGTGGCAGTTCCTGTGGGAACACCCGTGGGTGTCTACCGCTCACAGACCACGGCCAGTCCTATCGCTCCGCCATCGCTAGCAGTCTTTGAGGATCACGACACCATTCACCCGGATGCGACCCCCGCATCGGCTGGCCTGACGGGCTACATGGGTATTCCCACGCTCACGGGCCAGCTTTCGGCAAGTGGCAGAGTGACGGCTGCGGGGCCACTCTATGGTGGTCAGAATGCTCTGCCGCCGGGCATGGTGAGCAATACTATCCTGCCTCTCGGGGCGGAAGGGGTTCTGCGAGCACGGAACTTTGCGGTTGCTGGTGGTCAGATGGCGGGTGTGGAGTTCCAACCCCATACCAGCCCGGCAATTGATCTCAAGGTGACGGTCACCGAGACACCTCTGACGGGCCAGATCGCCGACTTTGCAGGCATTGGCTACGATGGAATCTTCTCCGGCCTCCTCAATGGCATTGACACCATGCCGCTGATGGATCCGCCGCTGACAAACCCGGCGTTCCCTAAGCGTCCGGCCTCGGTGGTCACGCCTGCGGCCTTTCGTGGTGCAAATGGACGGCTCAATCTCTACTTCGCACGAAACGCGGACGGAACCGGTGTCGCTCAGACTGCGGCGGGCATCTCGCCCTTCCGCCTCTTCCACAGCCACATGAACTGGGACGAGACACTGGGAGCGTTCCAAGCAAGTGCACCGGGTAGCCCTGTGTCGAATCCTACAACAAACACGGCTCGGTGGTTCACGCCGACCGTCATGATCGGAGCTGGAGCGGCCGGCGAGTCCAACATGTACCCGTCGGTTCTCCAGACCACCTCGACTACCCCTGAGGCAACCCTCTTCTGGGTCAACTCTGTGGCAACGGCCGGTGCATTGCCCACGGACACGATCTTCTGGACGGGGCTAGATGCCAACGGGAACCCGAATGACAATGGGCGCTCACTCCTGAGCCTGATCAATCCCAACTCGCGGCCCGACCCGACGATCCGTCGCTACGGTCCACGGGCTGCCTTTGATCCTCAGACACGTAACGGCTTCGTGACCTTCTACGGCGGTGCGCCGGGCAAGCAGGGGCTGTACTACATTCCTTACCGAGGGACGAACACGGGAGTGCCCACGTCAGCGGGCTCAGGCCGTGGCTCGGGTGAGCTTGCCTTGCCCGTTCCTCCAGGGATTGTGACGGCCTCTGAGCCTAGCCCGACCATGCGCCGGCTAAATATCACGGATCATAGCGTGGGGGCCTTCAGCGGGACGGAGTTCATTCCTACTGTAGATGCGGGATCAACACCGGTTGTGGACGTGGTCTACACGGGAGTTCTGCGTAATATTCAGACACCTGATCTCTTTATGGGGCGCTACAAAATGGTGAGCACCCCACGCGGCAATCAGCTCATTCTGACGGCGCTCCCTCAAGTAGACGGCGAGCAGCTGGTGCAGGCAGGTCGGGATCTGGCGTGGCGCTCTAAGCATATCGCCTGGTACGTCCGCTACAACTCCGCCAATAATGTGGTGGATAACTTGGCTGTCCGTGTCCTACAGGCAAATGGTATGGTTCGTTACCAGACTCAACCTAATGCCTGGCAGTACGATAGCAACAGCAAGATCTGGGTGCAGACTATCCGGCGCACCAGTGGAGTGCTCTACGTCTACGCCGATACGGAGACGGGTGAGGTTCGCTTCCGTGGCGCGGATGAGCCACAGAGCAACGATAAGGTGGTGGTGGACTACCAGCCCACGACTTACCGGCTCACGCCCGACACAGCAGCAGATGCAGGAGCCTTTGTCACCACTGACAACCGACTTCTGCCCAATGTCCCCAGCTCACAGGTCTACCGACGGCTGCTCAATGGCACCCCCGCTCTGATCCCTTCCTCCGAGACCGATCCCCGGTTCTCTGGTCTGGGACGGCAGTGGATTGCCTGGAGCAAGGGGGCACAGCCTAACCGCCCTGCACGGCTCTACTACTCAGCCCGCCGCGTGGGAGTTGATCTGCGCACCACGGTGCTACCTATCGCGAATCGGCTCGCTCGTGATGAGTCTGTGGCTCTCTTGCCACGGGATGGGGCAGGGAACCAGACGCCAAGGGTCAGCGGTGTCGTGGTGAGCAATAACGCAACCCTGGCAGGAGCCACTTCGGTGCCCTACGAGGTAGATTTCTCCACCGGGCGTGTCTATGTAGATCCACTCTACGAAGGCATGTACGTCGGAATCAACTACGTCGCGTCTCGGGGAGCGGCCACGCGGAATGTTCAAGTAGTGACAAAACTGGGCTACATTGAGGAGCTGTCGGCCACGGATACCTACTCAATGGGTCTCCAGGTGCCGATGCAGCAGACGATCAACGAAGGGCAGGTGAGTGCGTTTGTAGACCTCTACAACTACGATCCCAGCCGCCCTGATCTTCTGAAGCTGATCCCAGGACGAGGAGTTGGCTCTCCGGGATACCAGCAAGATCCGACTCTCCAGCCGGGTAAGCTCTGGATGTTCTGGACGAGCTCACGGCCTCGCAATGGGCAGGTGCCTGTCGGAGGAAATCTCCTCTCGGTGCCCAGTGGGTTCGAGCTGTTCTACCAGACCATCGCTCCGCGCTTCGAATTCCCGAGCTTCTCGCCCGGACAGTAGGAGCAGGACGGAGAAATTAAGCCCTCGTGTGGCATGTGCCACACGAGGGCTTTCTAGGTTCTGGTATAGTAGGGGTGGAGAAAAGCATGGCAATCTACACCGTCACCTTGGATGGCGTGGCCTACGAGGCCGACACAATCGAGACACTCTCTCAATGGACCGCAGAGGGGCGCCTTACCCCGGATACCGTCATTACGGATACAGGAACGGGCATCAAGTTCACTGTTTCGGAGCACCCGCAGCTGCGCACCCGCCTCCCGCAGGCCGCGACTTCAGCACCCACTATGCCCTCCTCGCCCTTTTCAAGCACAGTGGGGCAGACACAGCGTCAGCAAGTGCCCACGTACTCGGCCACGACGGCAACGGGGGCAGCCAATAAAGTCCCCGCCGGTATCTGTGCCATCCTCTTAAACTGCCTGGGAGTGCACAAGTTTATCCTGGGCTACAACACCGAGGGGCTGATCATGCTACTTGGCTCGTTACTCACCTGTGGAATTGCCGCCCCCGTCTTTGCCGTTATTGGCCTCGTCGAGGGAATTATCTATCTCACCAAGTCCGATGAGGACTTTGTCGAG
>NZ_JANNYP010000615.1:0-4235 GCF_031410135.1 Armatimonas sp.
CCGGCGTCTCAACCGACTTTCCGCCTACTGGGCTCGCCGCATCACTCCAGCTTGGTAGCTTGGGAAAGGCAAAGGCAGGCTTCCCCGCCACAGAGACTTGTGGAGTCGTTGTCTGTGTCCGGCTCCGCAGAATCGTCGCCCCGCCCGCCGTGAGGCCCACTCCCAGCACGGTCGCAATCGCTATCGTTGTCTTCATTTTCTTCACTCTCCTGGGCCTTTGGTTCCTGAAGTGATCAAAAGGGTTCATGCAGGGGAAGTGGGGAAAATACCAGGTAGAATAGCGGCATGCCAAGCCGCCTCTCGCTCAATACGCTTTACACGATCCTGCTGACCCTCAGCTTGGTGCTGGAGCTGGTGGCGCGGGTGGTGTTTTTAGGAACCTCGCTGCTGATGGCGACGCTCTCGCTGTTTCTGGTGGCAGGAACCGCCGTGGTCTGCCTCTGGTACGCGAGCCTGCCCCGTTCTACTCCTCTGACGGGCATGGCCTTACTCTGCCGCGTGGTGGTCACGACGCAAGTGGTGCTCTCGGCCAAAGATCTGCTCGGTGCTGAGGCGCTTCCGCTGGTGTTTCGTTGGGGCTATGCGATTGCGTGCCTGGCGCTCTCGGTCGTCACGGCCTTTACCCTGGAGCGTGACCTGCGCCTCGTGCTTTCCCAGCACCGCGACCAATAATGCGACACTTCGCCGAGGAGTTTCTAGCCCCGCAAGCGGCTCTGCTCGACACCGATCCCGACGCAATGCGAGCGGTCTGGCAGGCTTTCGTGGCTCGTGGGCTTCATCAAGAGCTGGACTTCTTCACTACCCTCCCACTGCTGACTGAGTACTCGGGGGCATTTGCCTTCCTGGCGCTCCAGCAGCGCGTCGCGGGTTGCCCGGATGTTCCGGCAGGTGTCGCTTTCGGGCACCTGCGCAATCCCCAGGGCCCTGCGCCGCTCTGGAGTGAGGGTCGCGTTTCAGGCACCGTTCCCTGGCTAACCGGCGCAGGGATTTTCACTCGCGTCTTGTTAGGCTTCCGCCTCACCGATGGCTCCGAAGTCCGTGCCTGGGTAGAGGCCCAGGATAGGCCGGAGTTTCGTCACAGTGCGCCGCTGCCGCTTCTGGCCATTCGAGGAAGCAATACAGTCTCTGTGGCTCTAAATAATCTAGACATTCCCGAGAGTGCCTTTGTCTCGGTGCAGCCACTCGGGACGCAATCACAAAGCGACGCAAAGGGCGTGCTCTACCAGACCCCGCTGATGCTGGGGAACCTGCACGCCTCGCTGCGGCTGATCGAAGCCTCGGGGCGGGGTGCGCTTGCGAAGGCGTATGCAATCGTCGCGCAGCTTGAAGTCGAGCTACGAGCCGAGAATGCGGCCCAAAACGGCCCTGCGCTTCGTGCCCGTGCGGGGGATCTCTCGGTGCGGCTGGCCCGGCTCGCCTGCATGGCCTGCGGTGGCGGCTCGCTGGTCACGGGTCACCCCGCGGAGCGGGTTTATCGCGAGGCACTGGTCTTTAGCCTGATGGCTCAGACCGATGCGATTGTGAACGATGCCTTTGAGGAGCTTTTATGAAAACACTACAAGCCAGTCCTGCTAATTTTGTGGAGGCGATCCCTCTCGCCCAGACGCTTGGCTGCACGGCGATTGCCTGGGACTTGCGGCTTTCGTGCGAGGCCGCCTTAGCGGCGGCGAAAAGCGCGGGACTGGTGTCCGTCGGCTGGCTGCAAGCCGCTCGCGACCCGGAAGCCGCCGAGGCGCACCCGGAGTGGCTCCACGCCCCACAGCACTGGGAGTGGGTGGGGCGGGGCCTTCCTCATCCGATGCTGGTCGGAGGCTGGATTGGGCTGAACACCAAGGCGGCATTTGACCATGCGCTGGAAACCGTGACGCAGAAAATAACAGCCAATCCGTGGTGCACTACCCTCTATCTCTCGGAGATTCAGGGGCCGCCGATGGGCTGTGGCTGTGGCAATCCCTGCTGCCGGAGCTGGGACAATGCGCCCGGCGAGAAGCTCGCGCCGACGGCCTACCAAAAACCGGAGATTCTCTTTCCGCTGGCGTTCTATCAGGCTGTTCGTGCCGCCGTCCCCGACAGCCTGGCTATTATCCCGATTCTCTGCCCCGAGTGTGAGCGGGGGATTGTGGTGGACGGCGTGGACGATCCTGATGGCCCGACAGGGACGAATCTCTGCCAGGGAATCCCGTGTGTGCGGCCCTGTGCGCTCGACTACTGGCCGCGCCTGCTGGAGGCGTTTCGCCAGGAAACACCAACTGTCGGGCTGCTCACACTGACCGAGGCGCTGCAAAAAGATCACCCGGTCTACGGCGAGCCGGGCTGGGCACTGCGAGCGCACCGGCACTACGGCACGGACTTGCTTGCCTGCGTCGAGCCCGCCGATGCCCATAAGTTTGAGCACTGCCTGATCGCCACAGCGGCTCCTCAGGACTGCTGGCCTGTGATTCCCCCCGAGGGCTATGTCGCCGCGATCCCGCCGATCATGTGCGGCTACTGTCCGCCGGAAGACTCGGAGCCGTAGCGCGTTGCCGTGTCCTCCACCGATGACTTGTCCCAGTGGAGGACATGCTCGATGATCTGGCGGATCGTGGTGACCCCCTGCTCTGTCTCTTTGTCGAGAGCATCGTCGGGCAGGTCTAGGAGCAAGGCAATCAGCGCGGCACGCTCTCGGTACCACTCGGCGAGATAGCGCTCGCGCGGGGATTTCTGGATCAGTCCGAGAGCGTAGCGCCGGTCGGAGATCTGCCCGTAGTGCATCTTCTCGTGCTCCGCATTGTGGGCCAGCAAGTCGTTGAGGTTACCCCGCATCGCGCACGGGTGCGAGCTAGGCTCGCTCCCCTCGACCTCGGAGAAAACCTCAACCGCACGGCTCATTTGCCCTTGCAAGCGCTCGATCAGCGCTGCGACTTCCGGGTTCGTTTTCCTCATATCGCTTCGTCTTTGACGGGAATTGCTGACTGCACTTCGAGCCGCCCACCACTTCCTTGTGTTCGGATTTTAAAGTTTAGAGGGCGGCGCACATCATCGGGGAACATTTCGTTTTTCCTCTTGCATAGCTCTTGGAGCACGGAGCGGATGAAAGTAGCATCTGCTCTGTTCTCATCCGAGGCTGCCCCTTTTTGTGCGAGCTGCTCCCCGATAAATCTTTCCAGCATTTCTTGTTGCTCTGGCTCGGGGAGCAGGGCAGTATTCCAGGCGATAATCGCTAGAGGAATCAGGGTATTCAGCTCGTTGTTATCCGACCAGTCCTCACGAAAAGGTTCGATAATCTGTTGGAGGCATTCGGACATGGGGAGTATTCCAAGAGTAGCGATATGGCGAAAGGGCAGTGGCTGTCTGGCAGTTACTTTCTTTTTTTTCATCGTTTAGCAGTTGGCGAGCTGGTAGAGGGCATCGGCGTAGAGCTTAGCGCAGAAGAGGAGCCTCTCAATCGAGAATTTTTCATCCGGGCGGTGGGCGACTTCGGGATCGCCTTTCATGCCCGCGCCAAATGCGACGCCGTTGGGGGCGACGGTGGTGGCGTAGGTGCGGCCTCCCATGGTGAGGGGCTTGCTCCTATCTCCGGTGTGCTCGCGGTAGACCTTGAGTAGCGTCTTGACCGGCTCGGCATCTTGCGGGACGTAGAGCGGGGCGGTGTGGTGCAGCTCGGTAATGCTCCAGCCGGCCTCGGTGAGCGAGGCTTGGGCACGCTCCAAGACGCTCTCATCCCAGGTGGCGGGGTAGCGCACGTTAAACGTCATCGAGAGCGTGCCGTCCAGCACGTTCACAATCCCGACATTGCACGTCAGTGCCCCCGTGATCGCGTCTTTTCCCGCAATCCCGATTCCCGAGCCGTCGCAGGCGCAGCGCTCGACCAGCTCGGAGAGCCAGGGCTCAGGGAACAGCTCAAAGAGTGCCTCAGCGAGCTTCTTGGCAGCGTTGATCCCTTTCTGGGGTGAGGCTCCATGGCTGGCCTTGCCCTTTGTCCAGATGCGCAATGCCTTTTCGCCCTCATCGGTCACTTTAAAGCTACGGCGGCGCTTGAGGGTCTTAGCGATATAGGCTAGCCGATCCGGCGAGCCAATCAGCACTACTTCGGCTTCGTCGGGCACCATGTTGGGGCGCAGGCCAGAGCTAAAGACGGCGACCAGTGACTCCCCAATGGGCTTGGTGGCCGTGAGGGTGAAGCTGCCCTTCTCAGCATAGTAGAGCGGAAAGCCTGCGTCCGGGGTAAAAGCTAGATCGGGCTTGGGCTGCTTTGC
>NZ_JANNYP010000616.1:0-1117 GCF_031410135.1 Armatimonas sp.
CCGCGACCGTCGTCCGCCTCGCACTAACCCAGCCTGGGGTGGCTTAGAGCACAATGACTTCGGAACCGACGAGTTCATTGACTTCTGTCGAGAGATCGGCACCGATCCATTAGTCACCGTCAACACCGGTTTCGGTGACGCTTACACGGCGGCTCAGTGGGTCGAGTACTGCAATGGGTCAACCAAGACGATTGGTGGCTCATGGCGAGCAAAGAATGGTCACAGAAAGGCCTATGATGTAAAGACGTGGTGCGTTGGAAACGAGATGTGGGGCAACTGGCAGCTCGGCTTTATGAAGCTGGACCAGTACGTGCGCAAACACAACTGGATCGCTGAAGAGATGCTCAAAGTTGACCCCAAGCTGATGCTCGTTGGAAGCGGAGACATGGGTGATCCAGAGTCGAAAGAGTTCGGAAAGAGCTGGTCGAAAGGGCTGTTAGAGCGGTCGAGTGATCATATGGACATGATTTCCGAACACTTCTACGATGGCCGTCTGCCCTGGAACAAAAACGAGAGATTTCCGCTTGAAAAGTCTGTGGTGCAGATGGCAGAAAACATCCGGACGAAGGCGGCAGGGCACCGCAAAATGCAAGCGAAAATGAAGCATCTCAAAGGCAAACTTGTGCCAATCGCGATGGACGAATGGAACTACTGGCACCGAGAGTACACCTTTGGCGAGTTGGGTTGCGAATACGATCTCGCAGATGGTTTAGGAATCGCAGCGGGACTCCACGAATTCTTCCGCCAAACCGATCTGATCCATATCGCGACATATGCTCAGACCGTCAACGTGATTGGTGCAATCAAAACGAGCCGAACAGCTGCCGAAATGGAAAGCACGGGCCTTGTGCTGCAAGTCTATCGCAAGAGATATGGGACGATCCCAGTCAAGATTAGCGGCGAGTTTGCTTCGATTGATGTCGAGGCCGCTTTGACAGCGGATAAGAAGTTCTTGACCATCGGAGTTGTTAATCCAACCGCTGGAGCAATAAAGTTAGAAGTTGGCACGTCCTTTACGAAACTCGGGATGGCGAAGGCATACATCGTGACGGGGGCCGCGGAGACTTCCAAGAACTCACCTGGAAAGCCCCGCCAGGTTGATATTGTTGAATTGAGT
>NZ_JANNYP010000617.1:0-12893 GCF_031410135.1 Armatimonas sp.
GCCGATCACGATCTGATCGCCCAGCGCGAGTGCGACACGGGTGATGCGCTGGCCGTTGACGAATGTTCCGTTGGTACTCCCCAAGTCTTCGAGCGCCACCCCGCCATTCTCACTCACAAGCTGTGCGTGCCGTCGCGATGCCTTGGTATCGGCGGGAAGCGCGGCGCTGTTGCCGGGATCGCGCCCAAAGACTAGCCCGGCTTGCAAAGCAAAGCTCTGCCCAGAGTGTGGCCCCGCAACGACGGTCAAGCGACTCCCCCCAACATTGGCTCCCCCACTCGTGGGGGCGGGGGGGGCGATGGCGTACGGCGACACGCCTGGCTGCGCGACCGGCGCTGCGGGCGCTTGCTTCACATCGCGGTTTTCCAGCACGGTGCGCTGGCGGACTTGTTTTTCAAAGAACACCAGCACCCGATCCACGATCTGAATCTGGTCGCCCGAGCGTAGCTTCTGCTCGCCCGCCACTTTCGCGCCATTGACCAGCACGCCTATCGGAGACTCGCCCGTGTCGCGAACGATATAGCCGCCGCTGGGAAGCGCGACTAGCAGCGCATGGCTCCGCCCGATCTGCGCGTTACCAAAGAGCGGGATGTCGCACAGCTCACTTCTGCCGATCTTGCTCTCGGCTTTCTCTAAGAGAATTTCTTTGCTGAACTCATTGCGACCCACCTGAATCTTCACCCAGGCCTCTTTGAGCCACTCTTGAACCAGTGCGATAAACAGCCCAATCATCGCGCCGGTGATCACAAAACCCAGGGTTCGTGAGACCGCTCCGGCGCGGACGCCGGGCATCAGATACGGCGCGATCTCAAAGACTGCACCGCCCAAGAGGCCACCAATCGCGCCCCCAATCAGGCCGTTGCGCCCTACACGGACGCTCTGCTTGCGCCAGCCCTCAGCGGTTCCGGCGAGCGCGCCGATAAAGCACCAACCGAGGCCGCGGGCGATCACGTTGCCCAGAAACGCCAGCGGGTTGCGGGCCTTCTCCACATAGAGCGGCCCAAAGACCGCCATGCCAAACGTAATCCCGACAAACCCCGCCGCAATCCCGATTCCCAGCCCAAAGCCAATTGCGCGCACCCAGTCGCGGGTTCCTGAAGCCAGGTTATTGGCGACACCAAAGAGCGCCCCCAGAAATCCGCCAAAGCACACCGCTGCTGTCGTTGTATTGTTCAGGTCGGTCTTAGTGGGCGGCCACTGATCCGTGATGCGCAGGATTCCGGTGACATCGGTGAGGAAGACGACCAAGAGCCCGGCGGCGGCTCCCGCCAGCAGAAAGAGTAAGATACGCGACGGGAAGTTCATTTACGGTTTCCCCTCCCCCGGCTCCGCTCGTCCCTCACTACGCCACCCCCTCCCAATAATGGGAGAGGGTTAGGGAGTGGGTTCTGACTCCCCCTCTCTCCCGTTATCGGGAGGGAGGGGGCAGGGGGGAGGGAGGGGAAACACTCACGCTTCATAGCGAAGCCTCGACGAGCCGATCTTGATCTCATCGCCGTGAGAGAGTACTTGGGGGTTGGTGAGGCGCTGGCCATTGACAAAAGTGCCGTTGGCGGAGCCACTATCGGAGAGCTCCCAACCCGTGCCCGTGGGCAGAAAGACGGCGTGCTTGCGGCTGACGGTGCTATCGGTGGGGAGGGAGAGCGTGTTGTCGGGCTCGCGCCCTACAGTGAGCGCGTCTAGGAGCGGGATAACTTTCCCAGCGGCAGGGCCTTGGTAGCCAACGAGCTTGGGCTGGCCCGTTGGCGCGGGGAGAGGCGGCGCACTAGGCGCTGCCGCTCCACTGGCGACTGCGACACCGGCGGGGGCAGCTCCCGCGCTGGGGAGATCCGAGAGCGAGGGGAGCGGTGGGAGTGGAGCCACGGCGGGCTTGCCAACGGGAGCGGCGGCGGGTGGTGCTTCCTGCGGCAGCTCGACCCCGAGCTGCTTGAAGGCCCCCGTGACCGTCATGCCCTTGCTTTTCAGAGCACGCCAGCCGAAGAACCCACCCACGCCAAGAACCGCGAGGCCGAGCCAGCCCGCAATCAGGCTACTGCTGTTGTTGGACTCAGGTTCTTTTTGCTGCTGAACGACCACCACCAACGGTGCAGGCGTTGCCGGGGGCGGCGCGGGCGTGGCGGCGGCAGTCGGCGAGGCTTTTGGATCGGGGGTAGCCGCAGGCGAGGCTTTCGGGTCAGGGGTGGGACTAGCTTTAGCTCCCCCAGTATTGGGGACGGGGGGGGCTGGCGTGGCGGCGAGCGTGGTCTTGGGGGGCTCCAGCTTCGGAGCGGGCGTTGGTGTCTGTGCCCATGCGCCCGTGGCGATAAGTGCGAAGGCCAGTGCTGTCAGCGATTTTCTCATAGGTCGTCAACCTCTCCCGATTCTAAACGTTGTCGTGCGAGGGGCAAGGCATCCCGAATCTCACTTGCCAAGGAACCCACAGGAAGCGTCTCCCCTGCAATGGCATGCCAGTAGGCTCCGCAGCGGGCGGCGCTCTCGGCGCTGAGCCCTCCGGCCAGTAAGGCAGCGATCACGCCTGTGAGCACATCACCGCTTCCCGCCGTTGCCAGCGCGACCGAGCCTTCCCGGTTGTAGTATAGCTGACCTGTGGGGCTTGCGACCAAAGTTCGTGCGCCTTTGAGCAGTGTCACCGATCCAAAGTTCTGCGCGACACGCCCCACCACCTCCGTGCGGCTGGCCTGCACGGCGCTGGTTTGCATTCCCAAGAGCCGCCCCAGCTCGCCCGGATGGGGGGTGAGAACCCGCTCGCGCTCGGTGAGGCTACTCAGAAGCGCGGCTTTCTGTGCGATAGCGTTGAGCCCATCAGCATCTATCACGAGGGGCAACGAGGTATTTTGAAGAAGCGCTTCGATAAACTCCTGGACGGCTTGCCCAGCAGTCATTCCTGGTCCCAGCGCAATTGCATCGGCACGCTCTAGCAATGGCAAGAGCGCGGCGAGTGCCCCGGCTCCCCCATGCGTTCCCTCGGGTGTCTCGGGCAGGGGGCGAATGACAATCTCGGCAGAGAGCGCCGCGACGGTAGCCACGAGGCTCTCGGGGACGGCAAGATAGACCAGCCCGGCTCCTGCTCGAAGCGCCGCCGTAGCGGTGAGCACAGCAGCTCCGGCCATGCCCCGTGAGCCTGCGATGACTAAGACGGTTCCAAACGCGCCTTTATTCGCATCGCGGCCCTGCGTGCGTTTGGGGAGTGTGGCGCGAACCCAGTCAATCGTCGTGAGCTCTTGCGCGGGCGGCGCAAAAGTCGGTAGGCCAATCCGGGCGACGGTGACTTTTCCCGCATACTCCGCGCCAGGATAGAGCAAGAGCCCTGGCTTGAGTGCGCCCAGAGTGAGCGTCGCCTTCGCCCGGATAGCCTCGCCAAGAACCTCGCCCGTGTCGGCATTGACTCCAGACGGAATATCGCAAGCGACAATGGGAACTCCTGAGGCATTGGCAGCCGTAATAGCCTCGGCGATAACACCGCGTGGTGCACCCGTCGCGCCGGTTCCGAGCAGGCAGTCCACGAGCAAGTCGTAGCCCGAAAGCGTGGCGTCTTTCAGGGACGCGATTTTTACGCCGCAGCGCCGTAAGGGAGCAAAGTGGGTGGCGGCAGCTCCTCGGATCTCCTTTTCGTCTCCCACTAGCAGGACCGTGATCTCTTTTCCCGCCACTGCCAGGTGCCTTGCCGCCACAAACCCATCGCCGCCGTTGTTGCCCTTGCCACAGAGAAACGCCACCCGCTGCGACCCCGCGCACGCCTGCGCGAGTGCCGCCCCGGCAGACTCCATCAGGCAGACGGCAGGAACCCCCAGGTCTTCGATAGCCTGGCGATCCGCCTCCCGCATCTGTGCTGCCGTCACAATTCTCATGAGCCTGCTCTAGAAAGTTCTGAAAAAATCAGAACTTTCTTTTGGTCTGCTTTCCTATTTCTTTTGTTCCAAACGGAGTTTATATTTTTCCACCTGGCTTTAACGCATGCACGCTCACCGACCGCCCACGCTTCTCCAGCTCGGTTTTAAGTGCCTCGGGGGTGCCCGTCAGCAGCGGAAATGTCCCCCAGTGGATCGGCACCACATCGGTGACGGAGCTCAGAAACTCCAGCGCATAGGCGGCTTCACGTGGCCCCATCGTAAACCGATCCCCGATAGGCAGAAACGCCAGCGTCGGGGTGTAAAGCTCACAGATAAGCTGCATGTCGCTAAAAAGCGCCGTGTCTCCTGCATGATAGAACGCAAAACCGGCGCTGTCGGTTACGACAAAGCCCGAGGCCACTCCCGCGTAGACCACTGTCTCTCCGTCTTCAGTGCCGCTGGAGTGAAGTGCCGGTACCTGTGTGACCGTCAAACCGAGCTCAGGAAGCGTCACGGAGCCCCCCAGGTTCATTCCCACAAGCTGGCTCTCTGGGACACCCTGTCTTCCCAGGTAAAGCGCAAGATCGAACATACACACCACGGTTGCGCCGCTCTCTGTGGCGAGGCGCACTGCATCGCCCATGTGGTCACCGTGACCATGCGTGATCAAAATCAAATCCAGCGGGCCGGGGTTCTTCAGCGCCACTGGGCAAGCCGGGTTGCCATACGTCCACGGCTCGATCAAAATCCGCTTCTGAGCTTGTGTCTCAATAAGCACCGTCGAGTTCCCCAGATAGGTAGTCGTGATATTCATTTACTTTCTCTTTCCTTTGACATCTACAAATTCGCAGTTATCCACAGGTTATCCACAGGCTAGTGCGAGTTATCCACAGGCACTGGCAAGTCATGATTCTCGAATTCGTCCCCACTTTCGGCAGGAAGCGGCAGGTCTTTCCAGAACACCGTGGCCTCCTCGATTGCTTTCAGGGCTTGCAGCAGCTCGGGGTGGGCGAAGAGAATGTGCCAGGCACGGCGCAAATAAGGCAGTGCTTGCCGAAGCTCCAGACAGGGAGTGAGCGCGATCTGGTGGAGCGCTTGGGCCGCCTGCCGTGCGACATCGCCGGTGCGCTGCCAGCGTAGGAGCGCCGTCAGTGACGAAATCTCGGCGGCGGTGGATGCCTCGCGAAAGACGAGAGGGTCAATCCCATCTTTGGTGCTTATGGGGAGACTAAGGCTCGTCTTGATCTGCCTTGCGATAAGAGGCGCAGTACGCACGGTGCAGGCTTGGATTGCCTTCCAGGCACTGTCAGAGAGCAGGGGGTAGTGTCCGAGCAGCGCACGTAGCTCGTATACGAGCGACGGCTTCTGTGGAGAGCTTCCCTTGGCATAGGCAATCAGCAAGGGAAGGATCACGGAGGACGATCCCGAGAGCGCCAGTAGCTCCACAATCGCCAGGAGCTGCGAGCCTTCCGCCGTCCCCAGCGCCGCCTCTAGCGGAGGAATCGCGCTCTGGCCAAATGCAGTGAGCTGTTCCCGAGCACGCACACGAACTTCAGGCTCATGTACCTCCAGAAGCGCGATGAGCTTCTCCGCGCTCCTGTGCCAGAGAGGTAGCTCCGTATCCGAGGGCATCGTCGGCTCGGGCATCGTACCGCTATTTCGACTCCAGCGCCTTGAGCTTTTTCTCAAAGAGCAGTGGGCCAAAGGGGAGCACGGAACCCACTCCGAGGAGAAAAGCAAGCGTGAAGGGGAGCTTTTTAGTGAGAAAGGCAACCCCCAGCATTCCGATATAGAGCACCCAGAGTGCGCCATGGGCTGTGCCGACGATCTTAACGGCTTCGGGCTTGTCTGCGTAGTACTTGAGGGGCATGGCGACCCCGGTGAGCAGAAGAAACGAGACGGCCTCAATCAGGCCTAGGCGACGGAGATTTTGGATCATTGTGATAATGATACCCAGCCGTAGACACACTCCGGCTCCCCAATGCGCACGGCCCAGCCGGCATCGCCATAGCTGAAGTGCCAGAACTCCTCGGCGCAGTTGGAGAAGCCTGCGGCGAGCATCGCGACAAAGAGGATCTCGCGGTTACGGACAGCTCTTTCGCTCAGGCCCGTGGCGAGACTTCGGGCGGACTTCCAGCCCGTGAGCGGCTTGCGTAGCTCTGCTTTTTTACCTGAGGGAAGCAGCAGATGCACGTCCACGGCGGCTCCCGTGCAGTGGCCCGGCGGAGCAGGCTGGTCGTGGGGGGCAAAGAAGCGGCAGGTCTGGCGGCGGCGCGTGGCGTAGCTCCAGTCCGGGTGCTTTTCGGTCAGCTCGGCGAAGTATTTATCAAAGAGCGCCTGCTGAGCTTCTTTGGTGCGAAGCGCCGTCGTGACGTGGAGTTTATAGCCCGGCGGAAGCGCTTCTTGGGCCTGACTGAGCTTCTCGGCGACGGTCTTTCGCAGATAGGGCAGACACTTTCGGGAGACGCAAACGCCGGGGCAGTGCTTGCGAATGTCTACCAGAGGCTCGCCACACTCGCGCTCTTTCACGCGATTGAGCGCCGCAATCGGCTCCGGGCCACTGACGGCTTGCAGACGCACAGCCAGCTCGGAATTAAAAACGGCAGTTCGGATACGGCGCGGCATGGGCTATAGTGTACCCATGTTCGATTGGCAGCTACACACGCGGATTATCTGCGGCGCGGGCGCTCTGGCGCAGCTTGGGGAGCGGACGCGGGAGCTGGGGACACGGGCACTGCTCGTGAGCGACCCGGGGATTGTCGCGGCGGGGCACACGGCGCGGGCGGAGGCGTTTCTGAAGGCGGCGGGTATCGAGACCACTCTCTTCTCCGATGTTCACGCGAACCCAACCACCGATGACGTGGACGCGTGCCTAGAAGTCGCGAAAGCTTTCCGACCCGATGTGCTGATCGCGCTCGGTGGTGGCTCGGCGATGGACACGGCCAAGGGGACGAACTTTCTCCTGACCAACGGCGGGCAGCTACGCGATTTCTGGGTCGCGAATCCAGCGCGTCGTGGATTTGCCCAGCCGCTCCTGCCCTGTATTACTATCCCGACTACGGCAGGCACGGGAAGCGAGGTGCAGTGCCATGCGCTCATTGCGGATGCGAAAACCCACGCCAAGATGGCGCTTGGTGAGGCGGGTGCGGAACCAACGCTCGCGCTCTTAGATGCGGAGCTAACCCTCACGCTGCCGCGCTCGGTGACGGCACAGACGGGGATAGATGCCCTGGTGCATGCCATCGAGACGGCGGTGACCAAGCCCCGCACACCACACTCCCTGCTCTTCTCTCACGAAGCGTTCCGGTTGCTTGCTACCAACTTTTCCAGAGTTCTGGAAACCCCCGAAGACATCCAAGTGCGTGAGGCGATGCTGCTGGGCTCCACGTGGGCGGGGTTGGCGATTGAGTACTCGATGCTGGGGATCGCGCACTCGCTGGCCAACCCCCTCACGGCACACTTTGGGGTAGTGCACGGGCAAGCAGTCGGGGTGATGCTGCCCCATGTGATCCGATTTAATGCTCAAGACTCCGCCCCATGCCATGCTTACGAGGCTCTGGGGCAATCGCCCGAAGCTCTGGCGGGGCAAGTGACGGCCTGGCTAGAGCAAGCGGGGCTTCAGACAAGCTTGCGTGGCTGTGGCGTTGACGAGTCTGCCATTCCCACACTAGCCAGCGAGGCAGCGCGACAGTGGACGGCGGCGTTCAACCCACGCCCGGTCACTGTGGAAGACCTGGCCGGGCTCTATCGAGCGGCGCTTGATAGTGTGGCAGGGTAAACTAGAGACATGCCTGCGCGTGTTTTGCTCTGCTCCTTAGACGGGGTTCGCCCCGATGCGATTCTTGCCTGCCACACTCCCACAATTCAGCGACTCGCACGAGAGGGTGCCCACACCTGGAGCGCCTCGTCGGTGATGCCCTCGGTGACCCTGCCGTGTCATACGTCGATGCTGCGTGGTGTGGATGTTCCTCGGCATGGGATCACTAGCAACACGTTCACGCCGCTTGCCCGCCCTGTGCCCAGCGTGATGGACGCGGCGGCAAACCACGGCAAGCGAGTCGGTTTTTTCTACAACTGGGAGCAGCTTCGGGATCTAGCCGCGCCGGGGAGCCTAAAAGTCAGTGTCTGCTTTGGCGAGGGGCATGTCTTTGAGACGGATCAGAAAGTCGCCGATGCCACGATTGCGGCACTGAATAGTGACTCGCTGGACTTTGTCTTTGTCTACTTTGGTCACCCCGACGAGGCGGGCCACGCCCATGGCTGGATGAGCGAGCCCTATCTGAAGGCCATCGAGAATGCGGATGCCTGCCTCGCACAAGTATTGGAGCACTGGGACGGCATTGTCTGCGTGGTGAGCGACCACGGCGGGCACGGACGGAGTCATGGCACGGACTGCGCCGAGGACATGACCATCCCCTTTGTGCTTCATGGCCCCGGAATTGTTGCGGGTCGGGAACTCACCGAGCCCATTTTCCTGTACGATGTCTGTCCGACGCTCGCCCATGCACTCGGAATCCCCGCCTGCCGTGAGTGGGATGGCCGCGTGGTGTTGGAAGCGTTTGAAAAAAAGCGGTGAGGGAGTATGGACGAAGACCTTAAAAAAGACAAGCTGATACAAATACTCCTGGGGATGGGAGCGACACTGGCCGTGGGGGTTTATGTCGTCTCCGGCAACTTCAAGGTACGGGAGTGGTTTACGTTTCTGCCGCCACCGCCGCCACCCGACACGCTGATCTACCATGCCGATGCCATGCGTCAGGCATTCCAGCTCAAAGAGTACTCCATCGCTCTCTCGCAGGCGGAGTGGGTGCTCCTGCACTCCAAAGGTGGTTTGGAGCTGGAGGCCACCCGTGTCCGCGCGATGTGCTTGCTCCGTGTCCAGCGCTTCAAGGATGCCGAAAAAGCCTTTCGGTTGATGGTGAAGAACAACTCCAAGGACATCTCGGCTCGGCTGGCACTGGCGACCGCGCTTCGTGGGATGGGAGAAGATAATAAGGCACGACTAATTCTGCTCCGTATCCTGAAAGACCCAAGTGTGGATACACAGCAGTTTGAGGCCGCACGGGCCTCACTGAATGCCATGGATGGAAAAGAGCCTCTCTTTTCGGATCAGCCCACACCACAACCCTATGCCACCCCAGGGCCCAGCCCCTCGCCCTCGCCCGAACCGCTGGCACCTATCGCCCTTAATATCCCCGGGGTCTCTCCCAGTCTGAGTGCGCTCATGGCTTCTGTCACGCAGCCAACACCAACGCCCCAACCCTTCTGGTTCCAGCCGATGGCACCGAGAACGGTCATCACAGCGCCGACTCCAGAGCCGAATGTCGCTCCCGTGACCCTGACAAACCTGCGGCCTGAACCGAAACCCAAGCCGGAGCCCACTGGCACTCCAGAGCCGGGTGAAATCGAAACCGGCGAACTGGGCACTCCCGTTGCTCCTGGCTCCGCTACGGCACCTCTGGAGATTCCCCCTCCCAAGGAAGTCAGCAACAAGCCAACACCCGCTCCCGCAAGCGAAACCGTGCGTCGTATCCTGCCCGCAACTCTCCCCACACCCGTCCCTAAGAAGAAGGCTCCGGCAATAAAAAAGCCCACAAGCTCGGTCAAGAAAAAGCCTATGCCGACAAAAAAGAAAGTGGACTCCAAAAAGAAGCCCACTTCCTCAACCAAAAAGCGCTCGTAGCGCTACTTTGTCCAGTCGCCGTCTACCAATCGCCAGATTCCCAGCGGGTTGCCGTCCTGGAGCTCGGCGGGGAGGCGGTGGTTTGTCACATTGTCGTAGCTGCACAGCATCGAGAAGCGGCTGATGCCGTGGGGAATCCCGACGCTGGAGAAGTACGGGTGGCCCGTGGCGGGGAAGGGGCCGCCGTGGTTCATTGCAGGGCTGACCGCAACCCCCGTGGGCATCTTGTTGTTGAGCAGCCGCCCCACTTTCACCCGAAGCGCGGGTGCGAGCGTTGCATAGAGCGCCTCGTCGGTGCCTGAGTCGCTGCTGTAGAGCGTGCCGGTGAGGTTGCCCTCCAGCGCATTCACAACTCCCAGCATCTCCTCATCGTTCTCGCAGAGCACGAGTAGACTGACGGGGCCAAATGCCTCGGTCTGGAGCGTCTCCGAATCAGCGATGAACTGCGCCCCCGTGACCGTGAGGATCGTGTTGGCGTAGCGGAAGCCCGGATCGTCGAAAACCTCGCCGCCACAGACCACTTTTGCGCCCGCCGCTTTGAGGGTCTCCACAGCTTCGGCCAACCCGTCACGACCGCCTTTATTGAGAAGCACGCCCGGCTTGGCCTCGGCAAACTTCGCCGCCGCCGCCGCCACAAATGCCTCAGCATAGGATCCTGCGGGGAGCACCACGAGGCCGGGATTGGTACAGAACTGGCCCGTGCCCATCGTACAGCTCGTGAAAAACTCCGCCGCGAGCGCTTCGCCATTGGCCTCCAGATAGCCAGGGAGCACAAAGACGGGGTTGACGCTAGACATCTCTAGGTAAGCGGGTTTGCCGTAGCGATCCGCCACTTCCTTGAGCTGCATCCCCGCCGAGCGGCTGCCCGTGAAGCCCACGGCAGCAACCGCGGGGTTCTCGATCATACCAAGGCTGAGCTTGTGATCCATTCTATAGAGCACCTGAATGCTCCCGACGGGCAGGCCAATCTCCGTGGCGGCTTGGTGGGCACACTCGGCCATCAGACGCGAGGTCGTTGGGTGCGAGGTATGTACTTTTGCGATCACCGGGCAGCGTGCCGCAATCGCCGCCGCGAAGTCGCCGCCGGAGATGGCATTGAAGGCAAAGGGGAAGTTATTGGGTCCAAAGACCAGCGCCGCGCCGCCCAGCGGTTCGTGGAGCGAGCGGATTCCCGCTTTGGTATCAATCACGGGACGCGTCCAGCTTCGGGCAATCGCCGCCTGCGCGGCCTGGCGAAGCTGCCCCGTGGTGCGGGGAAGCTCGACCGAGTTCAGGCGCGGCTCAGTGGGAAAGCCTGTCTCGGCGTGTGCCACCGCGACAAGCGCCTCGCGGTTGGCCTCCAGTAAGTCGGCGTATAAATTTAGAAATGCAGCAATCGTCTCGGGGCTAGTGGCGCGGAGTGCGGGCGCGGCCTGAGCCGCAGCAGCGAGCACCAGATCCACATCGGCCTTGCTGGAGACGGGATAGACATCGCCATCAAGTATCTGGCCGGTGGTCGGGTTGGTGGCAGTGAATGTGGCGGTGGGGGCCTCAGCGGCGCGCCACTGCCCGGCGATTAAAACGGGGTGGAGGGTGGACATAGCACAATCATTCTACCGCAGTGAACCCTTCCCTGTTTTTCTGGTACAAAAGAGGCGAAGATGAAATCGGAGGAGGCCCGCTGGATCGCGGGACTGCGTCGTGGGGACACGGCGGCGTTTGCTTGGCTCCTGGACACGTTCGGTGGACGGGTTCGTGGCCTCGCGCGTCGCTACGCCCGCTGCGAGGCGGATGCGGACGATCTGACCCAGGAGATCTTTGTGGCGCTGCATGCCAGCCTACCCAAGTTCCGGGGGGATGCCGCCCTCTCGACATTCATCTACCGCGTTACCATGAACCACTGCTTGAAACACCGTGCCCGCCAGAAACCGGAGAGCGTCCCCTACGACGATCTACCGCTGGCCGCCGCCGACACTGATGCCCCTGAGCGTGCTGCTGCCCGCAAAGAGCTGGCACAGACACTAGAGACCGCGCTGGGCACGCTGACCGAGGAGCACCGCCAGATTGTGGTGCTGCATGAGCTCCACGGGTTAACCTACACCGAGTGCGCCACGGCGCTGGGCGTTCCCGTGGGGACTGTCAAGTCACGTCTCTTTCACGCATTTCGCAAGCTGCGTGTCCAGCTGGAGGGCTACGTCCATGCTTAAGTGCCAGAGCCCCCTGCAAGAAGACCTGAAAGCGTATCTGGATAGTGAGCTGCCGCCCGTGCGCCATGCGGCGGTCGCCAAGCATCTGCTGAGCTGCCCTGCCTGTCAGAGTGAGCTTGCGGCCCTGCGCCTGCTCTCCACCCAGCTCACCGAGGCACTGCCTGCCCCCGCCCCTTTATCCGATGCCCTGCGTGCCCGCATCCTCGCCACGCTCCCGGAGACTCCCCAGCCACGGCCTCTTTTCGTGCCTTTCTGGCGACGCCCTCGATCGCTTGCCTTCGGGGGAGTCCTCGCCGCAGGCTGCGCCTTCTGGCTCTGGGCACGGGTTCCCGAGAGCAAGAAAATGAGTGCCCCCGCCGCATCCGTCGCCGATAAGGCAACCAACGCTGCTCCAGCGGCCTCAATAACGGAAACCAAGGCTTTTGCCGATAACGCGGCTAAGCCGACAATCGCTGCTGCCCCCGAAGAGGTCAAAGTGATAGCGTCGCCGATTCCCTCCACACCTACACCAGCGCCCCTACCAACACCTCTCACTGTTCAGAGCTACAATGGCGAGCTTAAGAGCGCCCTAAAGCAAGAGGCACCTAAGAAGCGTCAAGTCGTCGCGCTTGCCGAGCCAAAGGATGCCCTGGCTATCCCCACCTCAGAGACGCAAGGGGCAGAAGAAAGCGCCAAGAAGAAAGAGGCAGCATCCCCCATTCCCTCTGTACCCGCGCCTGCCTCCGTGCCTATGTCGAGATCAGCTAAGCTTTATACGAATAACAAAGCAACTGCAGAGATAAAGGCACAAGATAGCTCCGGGCAGCTCCAAGCCAATATTTCTCTGCGCGTGGTTCGGCCTGCCCCCACCAGCTACACACTCACCATCCCGACCGGCAAGCGTACCGAGACTCTGGAGACCATTCAAAAGCTGGCCGAGGAGCTCTCCATGACCGTAGGCGACGAGCAGCCCGATCTCAATTTGCGCCTCGCTCCCGAAAAGCGTGAGGCACTTCTGGAGCGCCTGAAGGCTCTGGGAGCCCTCACCGAGACACCACTGCCACCCGCCATAGCCACATTCGCGAATCCGATCAGCTCCACAGGGATGCAGCAGCGCAGTGCAGTCCCAAGTGGACAAGGTGGCGGCGGTTTTGGGGGCAGTGGTGCCCTCAGTAGTGACGGAGCACGCGGTGGGTTTGGCGGGGGACGCGGCGG
>NZ_JANNYP010000618.1:0-6237 GCF_031410135.1 Armatimonas sp.
AACCCTCAGGGAGGGCTGTCAGGAGGCTATTTTCAAACCAGACGCCATGAACGGGGTTCACCTTGAAGCATGAAAATGCCCGAGGAACGCCGCCCGAAAGCGGCTATTTACAGGATAGGAAACAACTCGAAGCCCCCTCTGCCCCACGCCACTCAGCTTGGCGTGGGACTTTTTTTCTGACTTCTGCTTTGGCGATTTTGTGCATTTCAGGAATCTTTCTGGGTGTGGTGTTAGAATGCTCCTATGGAAAACAATACTCAACCTAAACGCCTCACCCGAGGCGGCTTTCTGACGGCACTGGCGTTCTCGGTGACGTGCACCATGGGCATCTTACAGGGCTGTAGCAGTGGTGGTGGCGTGACCGACCCCACACCAACTCCATTCGCTACTGCGACTCCCGTTCCGACGCCGACTCCCGTTCCGACGGGAGGGCCGACCCGTAACTACCAGCTCACCGTGAGCGGGTCACGGGGTAGCGTCCCCCTCGAAGTTTTAAGAAAGACGACACTGCTGACACCCGGCAGTGCCGTTAGTACCACGACCCCCATTAGCGTTGTGGATCTCCTCATTGCCCCCGCCCTCTACGGCGACCGTCGCTTTGCAGGCTGGGAGTACAAGGGGACACGCTTTAGCACAGCTGCGGCCATCAATGACCTGCCCGGAGCGGTGGTGGATGGGGATACGATCACGGCGGTCTACGAACCAGCAGGTGCAGGGGTCAAGCCCTTGACACCCAGCTACAACGATCCTCAGCCTGCGTTCTGGCCAGCGCCTGGCAATCTCAAGATATTCTTCGATCCCACGGTCAGCGCTGATATGCAAGCCGTGATCAAAGAAGGCATTGAGAGATGGATGAAAGCACTCGGCTCAAGTTTTGGCTACTCCGTTGTGACAAATCAAGCAAGTGCACAAATTGTGATCAAAATGGGAGCTGTTGCATCGGCAAGTGCTTTTACATCCGTAGATTATGTGAATAATGCCAGCCCTACTCCTATAGAGGACGCTGAAATGATATTCGATCTAGCAAAGCTTCCTTCGATAACAGATGCTGAAAATCGAAAAGCGGTCGTGGCACTCGCTTGTCATGAATTTGGTCATGCTTTGGGGATCGGAGAGCATAGCACTGTCTCAACCGATACGATGTTTCCCTCGGTCAGTAACAACACCCTCGTGATCACTCAAAGAGATCTCAATACGATGATGAACATGTACAGTATTTTTGATGGACGATCTCGCCCGGCTTCACGTGGCACTCGTACAGGCCGGACACGAACCCAGCACATCGATTGTAACCTTCACATCGCGCCTAAGCCCTAGACAAATGCCCCACACCTCTCTTTGGCGCGGGGCTTTTTCTGTCTAGGGTCAGCGGGAGTAGACACCCGTGGGCGACCAGCTCGCGCTGGGGCCACCGGAGAGCCCGACGGGAACGGGGTAGATGGCGACGCTCTCGCCGTTGATCGTGAGGGCCATCTGCCCCGCCGCCGCTTCCACGCCCTGCTGCACAAACGGCAGGGGCGCACCAAACGGGCGCTCGACCAGCTCTAGTGGCCCAAGCTCGCTCAGGGTGGTCTCGATCTCAAAGCCCGGAATGCTCACGCGGCAGCCGACGCCGCCCGGCAGGCTAGTGAATACCTCGATCTTTGCGGTGAGTACGGGGGCGTTCTCAAACGGGGTGCCCGCGAAGATATTGGGGCCGAAGTACGCCCCGATCTGTGGGTCCGTGGAGACAAAACCCATAAAGGCAGGCGCGGCGCTCGGGTCGGGCTGGTAGAAGACCATGCCGCTGGCCGCTGAGCCTAGCGGCGTGTGCACCACGCGTCCGATATGAACAATAACATTGGGCTGCTCCGCTCCCGCAATCGTCGTGGCGACCATATCAACGCCGCCCTCCCAGCTCATCCAATTGGTAACTTGCATTTGAAGTGTTCCCTTTCAGAGAGCACTCTACCAAATTAGCGTTACAGTGGCGTTACAGGCGAGGTTTTACTCCAGGTTCCTTTGCCCGTCCGCTCCACTATCGTATTCGTCTCCCCGACCACAAAAGTCAGGCGTGTGGTGGAGGGAGCAATGGCTTCGTACTGAATATCAGTGGGGCTTGAGGGGGCGGAGACAATGCTGGCGATCCGAAGAAAGTCGCTCTTGCCAAAGAAGAGCCCGGCAGCACGGTTGGCCCGAAGGTAGGTATCGAAAGTGACCGCAAACCAGCTCTGGTCACCATCTGGGTTGAGCAAGCGCACGGTCGTGGCATCGAACTCCTCAAAGACCGTGTCGAGATCACGAACCCCTGTGGAGAGCTTCCCCGCTTTCCAGCTAGAGAACCAAGGAGCATCGTTGCTGATGGCGAAGTGGAGCTCATGGGCATTAAAGCTTGGGGCCGCGTGGATATCTTTCAGATCCGGAAATGCTTGGCGGGCCGAGCGCAGCTCACTGTCGCGGTCACGAACGGACTGCACCGGGACGACATAGCCCTGAACGGAGCGGGCCGCGATCAGGAGTGCATCAGGGTCAAGGCTGGCCTCAGAGCGCGTCGTGACGATATCATCGTCCGAGCCACGGCCTCCGCACCCAGAAAGCAGGCACAGACCAACCACAAGAGTCATGAAAAGTGTCTTGGAGCGTCCCATGACGCTATGGTACCGTATTTTTGCTCCCACAGGAAATAATTGCCGTGCATAAGCTCTCCACCCACCGGTCTAGAGTGGCATTTTGCTCGATCCAAAGCCGGGCATTTTCACCTAGCTTCTGCCGTAGCGCCGGGTCAGCTTGCAGGCGACGGATGGCGGTTTCCCAACTAGCCGAATCGCCGACAGGCACATAGAGACCGTTCTCTCCGTCGGAAATGGCATCGGTCTGGCCCTCTGTTTGGGTCACAACCACAGCTTTTCCGCAGGCCATCGCCTCCAAAATCGCGGTGATCCCTGCCTGGAAATCGTTCTCGTAGAGAGGGACGGCCACAATCGCCGAAGACGCGTAGAGCTCGCGTAGCTCTACGTACTCGTAGCGGCGAGCCGAGACATTGGCAGGCATGGTGCGCTTCTCCGTCTCGTTGTTGTGTTTTGACCAAGGTGAGGCGGCAGCAAGAGGAAAGCTCGTCTCGGGGAGGCGCTCGGCGGCGGCGAGAAGCGTGGGATAGTCGCGCCACTCCAGCCCCGCAGCGCTGACTTGCTTCTCGTTCTCCGTGACTTCAGGCCGGGGTCGCCAGAACGTCGCATCGGCGTGAAAGGGAATTAATCTTAGGCGCTCTGCCGGAATGCCCAGCACGCTCGCGCCATGCTTTTGCTGTGTCGTGGCATAGACAAAGACCGTGTCCATCTCCTGCCAGAGCTTGAGCGTCCCGAAAAACAGCTTCTTCTTGCCCGTCGAGAGCCGGTGCCCAATGGTCACATGGCCTGGGCGCTTTTTGCCCGAGAGGCGCAGTAACAGTGCCAGAAACAGCCCGACATTCTCGCCATTGGTAAAGAGGGTGTTGTAGTGGTGCCGCCGTCGCCAACCGGCCACAGCGAGGGCGATATCGCGCCCCATAGTCTTGCGTGCCAGCTTGACCAATGCGTCTGATTCTGCCTCCAGAGCGCGGTAGTCGTAGAGCTCCGCGCAGGTGCCCCGAGACTCCAGCCCCGCAGCGAGGGCATCGTAGTCCATGGTCGGGTGCTGGTCGGCAGAGACTGCGGTAGCAATGTTCTCTTTACGGTAGCTGGGGATTAGGAGCAGGGTCTTCATGATTACCTCCCCCCCATCCCCCGCCCAGCGGGGGGGATAAGAGGAAATACTTTTTTGTCCCCCCGCCCGGCGGGGGTTAGGGGGGCAAGCCCTTTGAGACGGGCGAGAATCTGGGGATAGTTCTTGGCGGCATCGTAGCGAGCGAGTGCCTCTTGGCGAGCCGTACTTCCCAGGCGCAGGCGCAGGGTCTCGTCGGTGAGGAGGTTCTCTAAGGCAAGAGCAAGTGCTTTTTCATCTCCGACAGGGACAAGCTTGCCTGTCTCGTTCTCGATCACGGCCTCGGGGATCGCCGCCACCGCCGTCGTGATGACCGGAAGGCTGGCGGCCATGGCTTCCAGAACCGCTTGGGGCAGACAGTCGGCGCGGGTAGGGAAGACAAAGATATCCGCCTCGGCAAAGAGCGTGCGTAGGCGCTCCGAGTTAGGCGTAACACCATTGTGCACCGTGATGTTTGCTGCTGGCGCAAGCTCCGTGGCCTGAGTGACTAGATGCAGGTGCGCCGTTCGACGAACGGGCTCAGGAAGAAGATCAAACGCTGCCAGAAGCGTGTCGCCACCTTTTCGGATAAAATCTCCCCCCACAAAGAGCACGTTCAGCGGTGCATCCGTGGTGCGCGGTTTTCGGAGCGCACGGGCGGAGTCCCAGGCCGCGATATCGACACCCGGCGGGATCACAAAGATCTTGTCACCCGGCACGCCATAGTCGCTGATCAGGGAGTCTTTGGTCCACTGGCTCCAGGTGAGGAGCCCCCGCGCCGCCGCAAAGGCCCGCTGGTTGAGCCTTGCTTTGAGCACTTCGAGCCGAGAGTTTCCCGGTGTGTGGCCGTAGTGCGCCCCAAGCCTATCGTACTGAAGTGGGGTGGCATCCAGCGAGATCAGGCCCGGCGTCTTTTTAAGCATCCCCGAGGCCAGCAGGGCGGTGACTTGCGTGTGAAAGAACAGCGCATCGAAGCTTTTACCACGCAGACCAAGAAGGGCACCCAGTGAGGCGCGCAGCGACCAGTTAGAGCGAACACCCGGGAGCTTTGCCCAGGCTCCCGGTGTGTTGTGGTAGGGCAGCTCAATCAGCTCAGGCTGGACAAAACGATCCCTGGCCAGAGCCGCTTGGAGGTTTCTCGCATGGGTTGTGTGGCCCAGAGAGTGCTCCAGTGCGAAGCCAATACGGAGCAAAGCAGGCATTAGGCCCGAGGAGTTGCGCCGGTGAAGTTCTCAAACGCTGCGGCGGGCTCTTCCGGGTGGGCGGAGCCAATTCCGTAGCGGGTGAGCAGGTGGGTGATGAGATGCTCCAGACGGTGCTTTGGCAGACGAGCCGGGGCAAAGATAAAGACATTCTCATCAATTTGCAGCAGGCTCATTCGGCGACGCTCCGCCGTTAGTCCCAGAAACGTGTTGGGAGCAATCTCGCGGCAGACGATCTTTCCACGGCTGGTGCGTACCAACATCTGGCGGTCGTTGGCAATGGCACGTGCATGGTTGACGGCGGCTTCGTTGATATCCCCAATCGGATACTCGAGGTCATCCAGATCAACTGTTGTCGTGACAACAATCTTTTTTGAACTGTTCACAGTGTGTCTTCCTTAAATTCTACTTCGGAGCGACGGCTTCCGAAGGCTCCGCAGGTGCGGTTGTCATGTTAATCCGCTGAACCGTGAGACGCGGCTCTTCAATTAGTGGACGCGGTTTGGGCTTTTTCAGTCCTAGGCGTAGTAGACCCGCATCGGCGACTAGGTGCATCAAGAGGGGCAAGTCACGACCAATATAGCGATGGTACAGACGCTTTGGATCTTGGCAGAGCCTCCAGGCCCACTCCATTCCGGTACGCTGAACCAGCCTTGGAGCACGAGAGACCATGCCCGCTGCCATCTCAAAGCTACCGCCCACCCCAATGCTCACGGGGACGCCTAGCTGCATCTTATGTCGGGCGATCCACTTCTCTTGCTTAGGGGCACCCAGACCAACCAGTAGAATATCCGGGTTTGCATCTTTCAATATCTGCGTGATTTTCCCCTGCTCCTCTGCCGTTTCAAAAGTATCTTTGGGAGGACAGTAAGTACCACAGATTTGGACACCAGGGAAGCGCTCCTCCAGAACCTTCTTCGCCGCTTCTGCCGCTCCCGGAAAGCCTCCAAGAAAGAAAAGCTTCAGGCCCGTCCATGCGGAGGCCCGGCAGAGCTCATAAAGCAAGTCGCTACCTGCCACACGCTCAACTAAGCTGGCTGTGTCCGGGCGGAGCTTTGAGAGCCAGACAATCGGCATGCCATCGGCGAGTACAAGAGCCGCGCTGGAGTAGATCGCACGAAACTCGGCATCCTGCTGAAGTAGAGCCAAGTGATCCATATTGCCTGTGCAGACGTGCTGGGGCACATCGGCCTTTTGGACGAGCTGTAAGATGCACTCTACAGCTTGTGTCATTGTTATATTGTCAAACCGGGTTTCTGCAATGATAACTTGTTTATTAAGAGGCGGCATTTCTATAGTTCTCCGAAAAATCACTGAGAGTTAAGTCAAGCAAATTCCA
>NZ_JANNYP010000619.1:0-1771 GCF_031410135.1 Armatimonas sp.
CAGTCAGAAAACCCCGTTTGGTAGTTACAGATGACCCCCACCACCAGACCCAGCCCACCTAGCGCGGCGAGCCACTGAAAAGCGCGGGCCAGAGAGCGAAGCCGAAGTAACAGTAGCAGCCCTGATCCTATCATTCCCAGCACCATCAAAAGCATCGGGCCGTAGACGACACGATCCAGCCAGTGTGCGGGAAGTGCACGAAAGATTAAGGCCAGGAAGCAGGCGGGTGGCAAGCCGAGCAGTAGGTTCAGAATCGCAATCACGATCTCCTCAGCATTGCGTGTTGATTGTGTGGGGCGCTCGCGTGATTGTTGCTGCTGTTGCATCTACTCGTCATCGCCCATTTTGCGGAGCCAGAAGGGGAGCAGCATCAGGCCAAGAGCGGCCAGGAGGATGCCACTCAGATAGAGGATAAGAATGAGAGGCCACTCGAAAGGGGACACTTTCCAGAGTTCATAAGCAAATGCCCCAAGTGTACAGAGCCCTCCCAGAGCCGCTAGCCACTGAAACACACGTGCCAGGCTGCGTTGTCGTAGTAAGAGCGCGAGACCAGCAGATACGAGAGCAAAAGCAATGAGAACCCATGACCCCACAATGAGCCAGTTGGCCAGGCTGCCCGGAGGCTGCTGGGGAATCATCACCATCAAGAATATGGCGAGGGGCAAACCTAAGAGCAAGTCGAGCGTTGCGATCACGATCTCCCCAACGTTGCGGTGGGGTGTTTGCTTGGGGCGCTCTCGCTGTTTTTGTTGCTGTGTCATCTCCAGAGAAGACGGTGGTGAGTAGCATACGGTTACGGTCGTGAAAAAATACTTAGGGATGATATTGACATACCTCTGATTCCGATGTATAGTCAAAATATGAGCCGAGAGCTACCAAAAAACGACCTGCCGACCCTAATCCTTGCGGTGCTAGCGGATGGCCCACGTCATGGATACGCCATCGCGCGGTCTATCGAGGCCCGTAGCGAGGGCATGCTAACGGCGCGAGAGGGCACTCTCTACCCGTCACTGCGCCAGCTAGAGAGCGACGAGTTTATCGAGAGCCTGTGGGAGCACCCGGTCTCCGGGCCTGCTCGCAAGGTCTACCGCCTCACCGAGACGGGGCAAGCCGAGTGTGCACGGCGCGTTGCGGCCTGGCAAAAATACGCCGCCGCGTTTGGTGCGATTGTAGGAGGGAAAATTAATGAACAGCCCGCTTGATGTCTATTTAGAGGAGCTAGGAAAGGGCCTCAATCCCTTACCCATTCACGAGCGCTTAGAGCAGCTTGACGAGGCAAGAGCGCACCTTGAAGGTCTTACCGAGTCCTACCAGGAGCTTGGCCACGAGGAGCAAGAGTCCCAGGTGCGTGCCGTCGCGCAGTTTGGCGATGTGAAAACAGTCGCACGGGAGCTAAGCAGCGCTGTGAGAAAGCAGAACCTCTGGCACGCCGCGGGTGTGGCGGCGATTTTCTCCGCGATCCAGAATGTTATTTCGATGCCGTTTGCGACGCTCCTGATGGTCACTGGCTTGCAGCAGTATGTTACTGAAATAATGGTCGGATCGGGCATCGTAGCCAACCTGATCGCAGGCATGGTCTTACGTCGCTTGGTGCCAGGAAACACGCTGCGTCCCTTGCTCCTCCTGAGTGCTGTCTACCTGCTTCTCTTCTTCATAAACCTGCTTCGGTTTTGGCTACAGCTGGGAGCCGTTGGCAACGCAATCGCCCCACAGTGGACTGCTGTTGCTTTTCTGACCTCAGGAGCTCTCCAAGAGCTCCGCTATGCACGAC
>NZ_JANNYP010000620.1:0-10114 GCF_031410135.1 Armatimonas sp.
TCAAAGACACGCTCCACTACGCCTTTCCCCTCACCAAGTCCAAGCAGTTCAACTCGCATCCTGGCCTAGTGGCAACCGATCCCACGGCCCTGAAAGATCGCCCTGATATCGTTCGGTTTAGCGCCAAACTCCCCGCCGCGCCCGTCCGCCTCTTCGCAATGTCCGATGCCGTCGCCGCGTGGTTTTTGTTAGAGTTCGAGCGCAAGCGCAAGCCCTGGAACACACTCCCCAGCGACACCATCTTTGCTCCTTGGCTCAAAGGCACCAGAGATAGCGGAGCCCTCAAAAACGATGACGTGACGATCATTGAGCTAGAGGTCTAGCGTATGGGACGACGACCGGGGACGGCAACTTTAGGCGAGCAAGAGACGGAGCTGTTGCGCTTTGTGGCGGAGCAGGAGGCTGCGCTGACGGTGCGTGAGGCCGTGGCATCTTGGGGCGAGCCGCGTGGCCTTGCCCGTACGACGGTGCTGACGATGCTGGAGCGCCTGCGGGGAAAAGGGCACCTGAGCCGCGAAAAGACCCGCGACGGAAACTGGGCCTATCTTCCCGTGCTCCCCAAGGCCGAGCTGCTGAGCGGGCTGGTACAGAACTTTGTCGAGCGCACGCTGGGCGGCTCGGTCTCACCGTTTGTGTCGTATCTCACTGAGGGCGGCGCGAGCCTCACCGCCGACGAGCGAGCGAAGCTGAGGGCGCTGCTGGAGACGCTGGAGTAAGCAATGGAGTGGGAGCGGCTTGTAAGCGCGTCACTCTGGGGAACCGGGCTCGCGCTCGCCGTCGCGCTGCTTTGCCGCTACGCACCCAAGATACCCGCCTCGGTGCGTTTCTGGCTCTGGTGGGCCGTTCCCGCCAAGCTACTTTTAGGGCTGATTCCAGCTCTTACACTAGCCCTGCTGCCTGCGCCAAAGCAAAATGCCCTAGCTTCCACAGAAACTGCCCCCAAAATATCGCCCCAGACTATCGCATCAAAACAAAAGCCCTCTTTCCCAGCGCTCAAGAACCTCGAAAAATCGCCGAGGGATACTGGAATAACACTTTTGACGCATGAGATAGAAAAAAAGCCCACTGGTATGAGGCTTTTACTCTCGTCTTTTCAGCTTTTCTGGCTCGTCGGGGCGATTTTTACTTTTGTCCGGGCCGTGAACGGCCCGACTCGGGTTTGCGCGGTTCTGCGAACCTATCGTCGGGAACGGGCAGACTCAGGGGTGTGGGAAGTTCCGGGCATGGGGCCGCTGGTGTTTGGGCTGTTTCGTCCCGTGATCGTGATTCCCACGGGCCTCAGCGACTCCGAGAAACGGCTGGCACTGGCCCATGAGCGGGCACATCTGACACGCCGCGATCCGTGGCTGGCGCTGGTGCCGCTGGCGGCGCGGGTGGTGTTCTGGTTTCTGCCGACCGTTTATTTGGCCGAGCGTATGCTGGCGACGGCGCGGGAAGAGGCATGCGATGCGCTGGCACGGCAGACCACGGGGGCGACGGCGCGGGAGTACGGCGCGCTCTTGCTGAAGCTCACTCAACCGATGTCAGGGACACTAGCAATGGCCTCGCCGGTGTACTCGCAGCTCCAGAGCCGCCTGAAGACGCTGGCAGTGCCGCAAAAGCGCGTGGCGGTCTGGCCGCTACTCTTGCCGGGAGCGCTGCTCTTGCCTGGCTGGCGGCTGGCCGAGCGAGCGCCTGTGCTTAAGAAAGTTTCTCCTAGGCCCCTTTCCTACGAGCGCTTTGATCTGCCGACACTGGGCGGGCTCTACAGCGATGCCTTCGCGATCACAGACTCGGGGCAGGTTGTGGGTGCGGCGAACGGACGCGATGGCTTGGGCCGGGCGACGCTCTGGGAGAACGGTGCGCCGCAGGTGCTCTCGGAGGGGCGTAGCATTGCCTTTGCTGCGAGTGAGACGGGTGGGGTGCTACTCTCCCGGCTGAAGCCCGGCAGGCAGCAGGCACAGTGGCTTCGGGGCACGGCGCGGCAGAGCTTGCCGGGGCTTCCGGGCTTTCCGGAGACCGTCGCGGTGGGCATGACGGATGCGGGAATGCTGGTAGGAAGCGCTCGCACGCGCAACGGCGCGGCGACGCGTGCCATGGTCTGGGAAAGAGGCCAAGCACGTGCGCTGGGAACGCTGGGGGGGCCGTCTAGCCAAGCCGCCGCCGTGAACGGGCTGGGGTGGATTGTCGGCAAGGCAGATCTAAGCCCCACCGAGACCCACGCATTTCTCTACGACGGCACACAGCTCCGCGATCTGGGCACGCTGGGGGGGCGGCACAGTAAGGCGACCGCGATCAACCGCACCGGGCAGATCGTGGGGATGAGCGAGACAGCAACTGGCGAGCGTGTCGCCTTTGTCTGGAGCGCAAAAACCGGGATGCGCCCTCTTCCCGGCACCGATGCCCTCGCCCTGTCCATTGCAGACGATGGCACGGTTGTGGGACAAGCGGAGGGCCACGCCGCGCTCTGGAACCCGGAGGGTCAGCGCATCCCGCTCGACCCGTCGCTGATTATTGCGCGGGACATCAACCCGCGCGGCGAGATCGTCGGGCAGGGGCAGGTCGGGGAAGACCTGCGCGGCTTCGTGCTCAAGCCCGTTGTTGCCGCCGCCACCAGCGCACCACGCCGCCTATAGCTCCAGCTATCGCGAGCCAGAAGATCCAGGTCAGTACCGTCGGCACCCAGGACAAAACTAAGTCGCGGCGCGGGTGGGTGAGGTTTGGTTTCGGTAGTGCGGGGGGCTCAAACAGAACGACCGTTACCTTGCTGAGCGCCGTGGCCCGCAGCAGCTTCTCGCGCTGGAGTCGTAGCATGTCCTCATCGTTCTCGGCACGCACCAGGCGCTCCTCGACATAGAGAACATCGCTCCCCCGCAGCTTCCGCCCGCTCCCCAGCAAGCCATTTAGGCGCACCTGGTGCCCTTTCGAGCGCTCCGCCCGCCGTGCCAGTTCCTCGGACTCCGCCCAGTGCTCCAGAGTGGTCGTGCGCTCCCCGGAGGGAATCCCCAGGCCACGGAGCTGGGTGAGCAGTGGCTCCAGCTTCTGGGCAGGGACACTGAGCTGCACCGTCCCATGCCGCCGCCCCTTCTCTGCAACATGGCTCTGCGCCTGCCGCACCTCGCCGCCGCTCCCCAGCGTCAACTCCGAGACTTTCTGGCGCGTTGTCTCGAACTTCTCGACTTTCAGCACCAGCGCCGCCCCGCGCGTCGCCACCGAGTCCGCCGCCTGCGCTCCCGCCGCTGTCGCCAGCGCCAGCGCCAACACCGTCACCACACCAATAAAACGTCGCATCATACACCTCGACTACAAGATTAGTCAAAGCGTATCATAGACTACATAAATAGTCAATGTGGTTTAAGAAGAATGTGAAACTCCGTATCGCCGTAGAGGAGCTGGAGCTGGTTGATCTGGCCTGCATGGTAGGTCATGTTGCGGTAGGGGAACTCAATCACCTGGTAGCCTGTCATGGACCAGCGGAGGCGATACTCTTTCTCTAGGTCTGCCTCGCTCAGCCCACGGATCACGGCGGCACACTCGGCAGCGCTGGCAATAAGATCCTGTTGCGCCTCTTCCGAGCTTGCGTACTCAGACTTGACATCAAACGGGCTGAAGGGAGTGGGCTTTTCGCCCTTGAGAAACTGGGCAAAGAAGCGGTTCGCCGCCGCGCACTCCGCCACTTGTTCACGGGCAGTGCGCAGACCCGCTGCGCCTACAACTTCGGGCACCCAGCTTTGCTTGTCCTCGGGCATCGCGCCCAGCCAGAAGGCGAGCAGCTTGGCTGCGCCCTCGATCTTCTCTGCTTGAAACTCTTGTACGGTCATCTTCTAAATTCCTTTTGCCAGCAAGGCTCCGATGGGCTTGCCGAGGCCGTCGCGCGTGACATAGAACGGGCGCTTCTCCACTTCGTAGGCATGCTTGGGGGAGATCCCCAGCGCATGGTAGATCGTCGCGTGCAGATCCTCGATTACCACCGGGTTCTCAATGGTCTTGCACGGGCGCTCGTCGGCGGTCTTGCCGTAGACGAAGCCTTTTTTCACGCCACCACCAAACATCAAGACACTCCCCGCGTCGGTAAAGTGACGGTGCATGCCGTAGAACTTGGGCTCGTTGACGATATCGGGAACCGTCACCTGGTCGCGGACACGGGCATCGGGCTTGCCTTCCATCATCATGTCGCGTGAGAACTCCGATGCCAGCACGATCAGGGTGCGATCCAGCAAGCCGCGCTCTTCGAGGTCTCTGACCAGCTGTGCAATGGGAGCATCTATCTGGCGCTTCATCTCGATCAGGCGCGTGTGGCCGTTGTCGTGCGTATCCCAGCCAAAGAACGGGACATACTCGGTGGTCACCTCAATGTAGCGCGCCCCTGCCTCGCGTAGGCGGCGTGCCAATAGACACCCCTGCCCAAAGCGCCCCGTGTTGTAGATGTCGTAGCTGGCCTTGGGCTCTTTGGTCAGATCAAAGGCGGCGGCGGCGGGCGACGAAAGCAATCTATGGGCGTTGTCCAGCGAGCGCAGCAGGCTCTCTTTCTGGTAGTCCGAGCCCAATTTCCCGACGACCGACTCTTGGGCGAGCTTTTTATAGAGTGCCTGGCGGTTGGCAAAGCGCCCCGGTGTCATCCCCGCAGGCGGGCGCACGGCCTCGACCGCTTGGTCGGGGTAGGGCAGGTTGAAGGGGCCGAACTCGCTCCCCAGAAAGCCCGCCGTGGTAAACGCCTTGAGCTCCTCACCCTCCCCTACATCGAAGCGCTGCCCGATATTGATAAACGCCGGGACGGCCTCGTTAAGCGGCCCGAGTGTTCGTGCGATCACGGAGCCAATGTGCGGCGCGGCGACCGTCTGCGGCGGCGCGTAGCCCGTGTGCCAGTGGTACTGGTGGCGCGAGTGCAGGATCGCCCCCAGATCACCTGCACGGTAGGTACGGATCAGCGTTGCTCTATCCATCACCTGCGCGAGCTTCTCCAGACCTTGCGAAATTTGAAGCCCATCCACCACGGTCGGGATCGCCGGAAATGTGGACAGAATCTTCTCCGAGGGCGTTCCCTTCTCGTAGGGCGTGTAGCGCTTGGGGTCGAAGGTCTCGGTGTGGGCCATTCCGCCGCCCATCCACAAGACAATCACTGCATCCGCCGTCGCCTTTGGGGCAGGCTGCGCGGCCCAGAGCGGGCGGGCATAGCCCGCCGCCAGCGCCGATAAAAGTAGCTCTCGTCGGTTCATATTCTTTTTCCTTAATCCTCGACGGAGATCGTCAGGCTATGGGGCATCGTTCCTCCGCCGCGCCTTCGGCGGATTTCTACCGACGAGGCACGAGGAGGCGGCCAAAGGCCCCATAGCCCGGACGATCTCCGTCCTGGGCAACGCAATTTAATACAGCTGAAACTCCGGGCTCATCAGGAGCGCCCAGAGAATGTCTTCGAGCGCCTCGGGGGTGAGCTTCGTGCCCACGGCTTGGCGGATCGTGGCTCGTTCTGCGGCGGTGGGCGGGCGGCTGAGGGCGGTCTGGTAGAGTCCGTTTAAGACATCCTCGCCGTTGCCTGCGTGGCGGAGCCAGGTGGTCGCGCCGGTTTTGAGGCGTGCGGAGAGTAGCGGGCCGTTGGTCAGCTCCAGCGCCTGAAGCGTCGTGGCGACACTCTGGCGCTGCGTGACGGTCTGCTCCCGGTTGGGGCGTCCGAGGGCGCGGGTGAAGGCATCGGCGGTCGTGAGGGCGGCACGGCTCTCCATCAGCGCCCGCGATGCTCCCACGACCACGAAGCGCACCGAGACCTCTTTGGGAGCCTCCTCAACCGCGCCCTGATCCGGCCCAGCCAGCGCCCGCAAGCGTGTCGCGCCTTTGGGAACCTCGTAGACAATCACCGAGTTGGCGTGCGTCCCGATGCCCTCGTCGTAGGTTTTTCCCTCCAGGCGCAGGGGCTTACCGACAATACTCTTGTCTTTCTGGATCGTCCCAAAGCCCGTGGTTGCCGAGATTAGTGGGCAGCTATCCACATCGCGCTCGGTGTTGTCGGGAAAGCCAAAGTGCGGCTCGACCCAGTCGGCCCAGTCGTGGTTGCCATTGCTGTTGCCGTCGGTGGCGATCAGTGCGATCACTTCCGCGCCGGTAATGTCAATATCAATCGCCTTCGCCCCGGAGCGCATGAGGCCACTGTCAAAGAGCACTTTTCCTGTGCGCTTGGGGACACTCACCGCGCCTTTGTTGATCCGCAGTGTCTCCACCGGCGTCGGCCAGCTCTCGGTCAGGGTCGAGATCGCATCGGTGAGCTGCTCGGCAGAGAGGCGCTTGACCGCAGGGCCAGTGAAGACATAGCCGTTCGGCTTCTCTTTCACCAGCCCCTGCGAGGGCAGCTGGTACGCACGGCTCGTGGCGATCTGGGCCAGCGTGTGCTTCAAGTTATAGCCGTTGTTTACAAAGTCGAGGGCGAGCCAGTCCAGCAGCGCCGGGTTCCAGGGCTTGTTGTCCAGCTCATCGTTGGGCTCGATCAGCCCGCGCCCCATGAGCTTGGTCCAGAGCCGATTGACAATCGTGCGAGCAAAGCGGCCATTGGCAGGCGAGGTCAGCGCCGCCGCCACTTGAGTGCGACGCGTTGCCAGCGGCGCGTTGCCATCTACCACGCCCAACTCGGGCCAGAGAAATTTGGCGCTTGCCATTGTCCCGGTCGGCTTGTCGCAGCGCACTAGCTCCAGTGGCGTGTCCGAGAATGCGACGGCCAGGCCGTAGGCATCGCGCAGCTTCCAGTTGCTGGTGAAGCTATCGTGGCATGAGGCGCACTTCAGGTTCACTCCCAGAAACACCTGCCCAATATTCTGCGCCGCCTGGAGCGGTGGCCGCTGACTCGCATTAACCACCCCGCGCCAGACAATCCCCTTGATAAACCCTTCGGATTCGGGGCTCGTCGGGGCGACCAGGTCGCGCACAAACTGGTCGTAGGGCTTGTTGGTCTCCAGGGCATTGTAGAGCCAACCCGTGATCTGGCTCCGGCCCCCGTCAATGTAGCCCGTCCCGACATAATCATTACGAAGCGCATCGTTCCAAAACGTCAGCCAGTGCTCGGTGTAGTTTTTCGTATCGGCCAACAAACTCGCCACCAGCCGCTCGCGCTTATCTTTCGTCGTATCCAGCACAAAAGCATTGGTCTGCTTCGGCGAGGGCAGCAGCCCGATCAAGTCCAAGTACGCCCGCCGCACAAAGACCCGGTCACTCACGACGGGCGTACGTATCGCAAGCAGCCGGTCAATCGGGTTGCCCTCGCCTGCGGGCACAGTGACTTCCCGCAATGCCATGGGGGGTGTCCACGCGGCGTTCTCGTTCTCTGCCGCGCCATCGAAAGGCAGCCCCGCATCGATCCAGCGCCGGAGCGTCTCCACCTCACTGGCCTTGAGATGTGCCCCTTGCGGTGGCATCGCGCCTTTAGTCACCAGCTCGATCAGATAGCTCTGCGAGCCCTTGCCGGGCCGCGCTACGGGATGGGTCTTGCCACCCGTCAGAATCGCCTCACGGCTATCGAGGGAGAAGTCCCCCTGCTTGGCTCCATTACTATGGCACGACGAGCAGTTCTTCTTCAGAATCGGCAGCACATCGCGCTGGTACGAGATTGCCTTCTGCGTCGTCTGCGTCTTTTGCGCCGCCAGTGCCATCACACTCAAGCCCCCCAGCGCTAGCACTCCCACAAGCCTACGAATCATACTTGCTATGATACCGGATTCCCTCTCGATGGATGCACATGGCGATTGGCATCATGGACGGTAAACGTCCTGCTGTGGGGCCTTCGGCCTCCTCCTCGTGCCTCGTCGGTACAAGGTTAATTTGAGCGAAGCGAACGGCCGCAGGCCCCAAAGCCGCACGATCTCCGTGCAGGCTAGCAGTCATCCCACGTTCACCGTGAGGGCATTTGGGTGATCATGGTATCCTAGCTCTCGGCTATGAGTGATTTAGAGACAGAGATTGCGCGGCGGCGCACGTTTGCGATTATCTCCCACCCGGACGCGGGAAAGACGACCTTAACCGAGAAGCTACTTCTCTACGGGGGCGCGATTCAGCTTGCGGGGTCGGTGACGGCTAAGAAGAACCGGCGGCAGGCGACCTCGGACTGGATGGAGCTGGAGAAGCAGCGCGGCATCTCGATTACGTCTACGGTGCTTCAGTTCGAGTACGGTGGCTGCGTGCTGAACTTGCTCGACACACCCGGCCACCAGGACTTCTCGGAAGACACGTACCGGACGCTCGTGGCCGCCGACAGCGCCGTGATGCTGATCGACAATGCTCGTGGTGTGGAGCCGCAGACCATCAAGCTCTTTGCCGTCTGCCGCCAGCGTGGGATTCCCATTTTCACGTTTATCAACAAGCTGGACCGCCCCGGCCTCGATCCGCTGGATCTCATGGCCAATCTTGAGGAAGTCCTCGGGATTCGCTCCGCGCCCGTCTTCTGGCCCATCGGGGATGGCGACCAGTTCCAGGGGGTGTATGACCGCCAGACAAGCCAGCTCCACTTGTATGACCGTGTGCAGCACGGCGCCAACAAGGCCCCCGTTCGTATTGTGGACTTAAGCGACCCGACTCTCGACGAGATTATCGGGCAAGGCCCGGCGCAGAAGCTCCGTGAGGATATTGAGCTACTAGATGTGGCGGGCGAGCCGCTCGACCCGGAGCGCATTGCTAAGGGTGAGATCACGCCGCTGTTCTTTGGGAGCGCGGTCACCAACTTTGGGGTCGAGCGTTTCCTGAAGCGCTTTATTGAGCTTGCCCCCGCCCCGACAGCGCGTTTTGCCCAAGATGGTGAGGTGGAGCCCAATGAGCCGGAGTTTCGTGGCTTTGTCTTTAAGATCCAGGCCAACATGGACCCGAACCACCGCGACCGTGTGGCGTTTCTGCGCGTGGTCTCGGGGCGCTTTGAGCGGGATATGGTCGCGATGAACCCGCGCTCGAAGAAATCCGTGCGCCTGACCCGGCCTCAAAAGCTCTTTGCCTCGGATCGCGAAACGGTAGAAGTAGCCTATCCCGGCGACATTATCGGCCTCACCAACCCGGGCGTCTTCCAGCTCGGCGACACGGTCTGCACGGGCACGCCGGTTCAGTTCCGTGGCTTTCCGCGCTTCGCCCCCGAGCACTTTGGAGTACTACGAAACCGAAAATCGGAGAAGTACAAGCAGTTCCAAAAAGGCATCGAGCAGCTGAGCGAAGAAGGCGTCGTGCAGCTCTTCCACGAGATCAACGCCGGGCGCACCGAGCCGATTCTGGGCGTCGTCGGGCAGCTCCAGTTTGAAGTAATTCAGTTCCGCCTGCTTTCCGAGTACGGGGTGGACACGGGCCTGGATCGCCTGCCCTACAACCACGCCCGCTGGATTCAGGGCCCGGAAGAGGCCATTAAAGAGGTCTACTGGGGCATGGGCACGCGCCGTGTGGAGGACAGCTTCGGCAACTTTGTCTGCCTGTTTGAGAGCCCATGGGGCATGAACCATATTATCGAGAACAACCCCAAACTCAGATTTCTCTCCACCGCACTCGATCTCTCCGAGTCGCAGGAAGCCGGATAACCTCTCTTCCCCAGCCCTCCTCTCCCGGACGCTCATTCTTCGCCGGGAAAGGAGGAGTTAGAGGGAGTGGGCTACTTTTGGGCTTCTGCCTCGGCTTCTTTGAGGAGCGTCTTGACGGCCTCCTCCATCTTTTCGTTGCGGAGGTCCTTGTAGCGGATCACGCCCTTGGCATCCAGGATATAGATTGTGGGCCAGCCTTTTACATTCCAGGATGTGGCAAGGGGGCCGCGGGTGTTTCCATCAATGGCTTGACGCCAGGTAATATTCTCACGCTTCAGAATTTCATTGACGACCGACCGGTCGCCATCGCTATTGATCCCGATGAGGGCAAAAGACTTGTCAGCGAGGCGCTTGACCATCTCTTTCTCATGCGGGAGCATCGCAACGCAGGGTCCTCACCAGAATCCCCAGAAATCTAAAACCACGACTTTGCCTTTGTAGTCGGCGAGCGTAAATGTCTTTCCGTTCCTCACTACCCGACACATTTTCGTCTCCGTTCCGAACGTGGAAAACGCGTCCTGAGGGGGAGCCCCTCGTTGAGGCAATGCTCTATCCAATTCAGACCCAGATGAAACAAACTCCAGTCGCAACGATCCGTGCGATGGATC
>NZ_JANNYP010000621.1:0-10127 GCF_031410135.1 Armatimonas sp.
GTGAGTGCCTGGTAGTGCTCCCCGACCCGAACCAACATGACCCGCACCTCCACTTTGGTGGGGCCTTCAGGGGTCTCAATGGTCGGGATAAAGTTCACGCGCTCCTGCAGAATCCACTGTGTCGGATCAGCGACCTCAGCAATATCAGCCTTTGTCGGACCAACTTTCACGCCCAGGCCCGCAAACGAGAACAGGGGCTTGAGCACAAAGTCTTCCAAGTTCTCCGGGAGCGCCGTCACATCCGAGAGAAAGCTGGTCTTGGGGACACTCGGATGGTCGAGAAACGGCAGGGAGAACTTGCTCAGAAGAAAGTACCAGTTCGGGTGCCCGGCCCATTCTAAATCCAGCTCATCGCGAAAATCAAAGGGGAGCGGGATACTCTTGCGCACCACTTCATCCACGATCACCCGGTTGTAGAGGCGCTTTATTGGGGTGCCATCAGGGGCAAAGAGTCGCTTTCCGCGCTTGACCACCTCTTGCACATCCAAAGTTCGGACGCCGTAGCGCTTCTCCGTGAGGACAAAGTCCGGCAGGGTCTTCTGGGTCTGGGGCGCGACTTCCAACAGAAAGACCTCGCGGGGATCGTAGTCGCCACACAGAGCTTCGGAGAGCACTGCATGGTTGCTCTGTGCCGTGCCCCTCTCCAGATAGGTCTCCAGGGAAGAATCCAGCCCAAAGGCATCACGATAGGCCTCCGCGAGCACGGGCTGGAAGGCATAGAGCGAGGGGAATCCTTGAATCTCGACCAGCTTGGGCTGCCCAGCGCCATCTAGCCCGAAGTCGGCCTGCACAAAGAGGGGCGCAGGGTCGGTGCCGGGGACGCGAAACGCTTCGGGGATGGCCTCGGTAGCGCGGGCAAGATACTCAGAGCTCCCTAAAAGCTGCGCGACCAGCTCTCGGCTCGCACGGATCATCGCCTCCAGAGTTGCCGCCTCAAAGAAACACGGCGTCTCCGCGCAACGAAACGCAATCGGCACGCCACAACGCTCGGTCAGCAAGCGCTGGAATGCCTCGTAGCGCTCGGCGGTGAAGGCCGCATTAAACGCAGTGCGATAGCTATTGATCATAAAAACATCTCCCAGCTCCGAACCCCAGAACCCACCCGGCTCCGCTCGTTCCTCGCTACGCCACCCTCCCTCAGGGGAGGGTTCGTAACCCCCTCCTGCCTCCCCCTTCCTTCGTAGAGGGACGGAGGCCGGGGGGAGGGGTTCAAATAACAAAACCCCGCTACGATTGTAGCGGGATTTGGATTCCCGGACAAGGATTCGAACCTCGATTAACAGGGCCAGAACCTGTCGTCCTGCCGTTGAACGATCCGGGAGCGGCTAGGCGAGAGATACTCTATCGCAGATTTACCCGATTTGCAACCCATCGGGTACAATGCCGCCTATGTCTGACTATGAGAGCTTACTGGCCCGCCTTGCGGAGCTAGGTCATTTGGGCCACGCCGCCGCACTACTGGGCTGGGATCAGCAGTGCTACATGCCGCACGGTGGAGGGCTCGCACGCGCCAATGCCATGGGCGCGATGAGCAAGATGCTGCACGAGCGCTTCACCGACGATGAAACGGGACGCTTGCTGAGCAATGCCGAGGCGGAGGGAGCTGAGGAGGGAGATAAGGAGGGTTCGGATAAGGCCCTGACACTCAGAGCCGTGCGCCGCGACTACGACAAGTCGGTCAAGCTCCCCACGGCACTGGTTTCGAGCCTTGCCCGAGAGACAGCACTGGCCCATGAGATCTGGGTGAAGGCGCGGCAGGAAAATAGTTACGCCCAGTTTGCCCCCACTCTGGAGAAGCTCCTGGGGCTCTCCCGCGAGGTGGCGGATCATCTGGGGCACGGTGGCTGCCGCTACGATGCGCTACTGGATCAGTACGAGCCCGGCATGACCACGGAGCAAGTGGCGAGTGTCTTTGCCGAGGTGCGCGATGGCCTGCTGCCCTTGATGGAGATCATCCGCGAGGGCGAGCCGGTGGACAACTCCTGCCTCAAGCGGGGCTTCGATGATAAGACACAGCTCCAGTTCGCGGAGTACATCGCCAAGAAACTGGGTTTTGACTTTGAGCAGGGGCGGCAAGACATGGCGGTTCATCCGTTCTGCCAGGGCCTACATCGCACCGATGTGCGCATCACGACACGTGTGGAGACCCACTGGCTACCTGGGGCACTCATGGGCACGATCCACGAGGCGGGCCACGGCATGTACGAGCAGGGCTTCGATCCCAAGGACGATGACACGCCACTCTCGGGGGCCGCAAGCCTGGCGTTTCATGAGTCGCAGTCGCGGCTGTGGGAGAACATTATCGGGCGCTCACGAACCTTCTGGAACGTGTTCTATCCCGGCCTCCAGCGCCACTTCCCGGGTGTGCTGGCCGATGTGGATGTCCACCAGTTCTACCGCGCGATCAACCACGTGGAGCCGTCGCTGATCCGGGTTGAGGCCGATGAAGTGACCTACTGCCTGCATATCTTCCTGCGCTTTGAGCTGGAGCAGGAATTAGTGGCGGGGACTCTGGCGGTGAAAGATCTGCCCGAAGCCTGGAGTGCTAAGATGCAGAGCTATCTGGGCATCACGCCCCCGAGCGACGCGCTGGGCTGCCTGCAAGATGTCCACTGGTCGGGCGCGATGTTTGGCTACTTCCCGACCTATGCGCTGGGTACGATGCTCTCGGCGCAGCTCTTTGAGAAAGCACTGACTAGCGACTCCGCCATCGAGCCAGGCTTGGTTCGTGGCGACTACGCGCCGCTCTTAGGCTGGCTGCGCACGAATGTCCACCAGCCCGGACGGCGCTACCTACCCGGCGAGCTGACCGAGCGCATCTGCGGCGAGCCGCTCTCCGCCAAGCCACTGATCCGCTACCTGCACAGCAAGTACCGCGAGATCTACTTCGCCGAGCGCCGCGACCGAAAGCGAATTCTGTAAGCCATGTCTGACCTGCCCCTGATTTCCCATGTTTACACCGCAGACCCGTCGGCGCATGTTTTTGAGGGGAAGCTCTATCTCTACCCGTCGCACGATATTGATTCGGGCATTGAGTCCAACGACAATGGCGATCAGTATGCGATGCGTGATTATCACGTGTTCTCGATGGAGAGTGCCCACGGGCCGGTGACGGATCACGGGGTGGCGCTGGCGCTCGAAGATATTCCCTGGGCGAGTGCGCAGCTCTGGGCTCCCGATGCGGCGGCGAAAAACGGGCGCTACTATCTCTACTTCCCCGCACGCGACCAAGATGGCATTTTTCGGATTGGGGTTGCGGTCTCTGACTCGCCGTCTGGCCCGTTTACGCCAGATCCCGAGCCGATTGCAGGGACGTTCTCCATTGACCCGTGCAGCTTCGTGGACGATGCGGCGAGCGGCGGCGCGGCCTATCTCTACTTTGGCGGAATCTGGGGCGGGCAGCTCCAGTGCTGGCAAGGCGATGCTTTCAACAAAAACGCGCCCGTCGAGCCCACCGGAGCCGTCCCCGCGCTCGGGCCACGCGTCGCCAAGCTCTCCGACGACATGCACGCGCTGGCGGGCCCCGTCACCGAGATCGCAATCTTAGATGAGAGTGGCAACCCGCTCCAGGCCGACGACCACGACCGGCGCTTCTTTGAGGGCGCGTGGGTTCACAAGCTGGGCGGGGTGTACTATCTCTCCTACTCTACTGGCGATACCCACTACCTCGTCTACGCCACGTCGGACAATCCGCTGGGGCCGTTTACCTACCAGGGACGCATCCTAGAGCCCGTTCTCGGCTGGACAACCCATCACTCCATCGTCGAATTTCAAGACAAGTGGTATCTGTTCCACCACGACGCCAGCCTCTCGGGCGGGGTGAATCACCTGCGCTGCGTCAAAGTCAAAGAGCTGGCCTGTGATGCAGAGGGAAAGTTCTCCCTGGCCTAAATTTACGATACAATTTCTCCATGCCCAGCCCGTTCCCTGGAATGGATCCGTATCTCGAAGACCGCCGTGTCTGGGAGGACTTTCACACCACCTTTCTGGTGGCACTTCGGGCCGCACTAAAGCCCCAGCTTCCACCTGATTTTGTCGCACGACTTGAGGAGCGCATCTATATTGTTGAGTGGGAGCACCGCTTTCGCGCCGATGTGGCGGTGATTCACCATGAGCCACCCCGAACGAGCGGTGGAGTCGCCACGCTGGAGCGCCCGACTCTGGCGACACCACCACGCTACCTGCGGGTCTACGAAGAAACGATGCGCGAAGTGTTTCTGGAGGTTCGGCGGGTGCGCGAGCCGGGCGAGGTTGTCACAGTGATCGAGCTACTCAGTCCCGCCAATAAGGAGTCAGGGCGGGGCAGAGAAGAGTACTTGCGTAAACAGCGCGATCTTCTCGCCAGCGACGCGCATCTCATCGAGCTGGATTTTCTGCGAGGCGGCGAGTACACCCTGGCTCCGGATCGAAAGGCTCTACTGAAAGAGTATGGCCGCTGGGACTATCTCGTCTCTCTGCACCGCGCTCCCGCCGTCCCCGGCTACCACGACTTTGCCATCTGGCCCATCACTCTGCGCGACCGCCTTCCTGAGATTCTCATCCCCCTCACCGACGATCAGCCCGATCTTGCCCTCGACCTGCAAGCCGTCTTCACCCGCGCCTACGACGATGGCCCCACGGAGACGCTGGACTACACCAAGCCCTGCACCCCGCCCCTCTCCGATACCGACGCGCTCTGGGCAAGCTCGCTCTTCCCCGTAGAGAGCAAGTAACCCACCACGACGCCAGCCTCTCGGGCGGCGTAAATTACCTGTAAAATGCGCCCATGCTAACACAAGCACAACCCCTGAGCGGCATCAGCTTTGCCGACAGACCCGAGACTCTCTATGTCGATGCACGAAAGGTCGCCGATGCCCTTGGCTGGGAAGTCGTCTGGGAGGAGGCCACCCAGCGCCTCTCGATCAACAATAAAGTGATCACCTCCCCCAGCAGCGTGCGACGGCTCCTCGATGGCACCGCGCTCCTCGTGGTAGGTGCGCTACGCTCCCTGGGCGGCGATGTCTCGTGGGAGCCGTCAAGCGGCACGGTGACGGTCAAGAGCGGGGCGCACACGATCCAGATTGTCCGTGGCGCAAAGCGTGTCGAGGTAGATTGCGCCACCCAGCGGCTCCAAGCTTGGCAGGGAGAGACACTGGTTCTGGAAACCCCGGTGAGTACGGGTGGGGCGGGCCACCGAACCCCGACGGGTGATTTCACGGCAGGGCCAGTCAAGGAACGCATGCACTACTCCAGCCTCTACAACGGAGCCCCCATGCCCTATAGTGTCCAGGTGAGCGGCAATATCTTCATCCACGGGTTCACCAGCGTGCCACGGTTCCCCGCATCGCACGGCTGCATCCGAGTCCCCCTAAACAAGGGCAACCCCGCTCGCTGGTTCTACGAGTGGGTTGACCGGGGAACCCCCATTCGCATCCAGGGACGCTGGCAGGGGTAAGCTACCAGTCTGTGGGCAGGTAGTCTTTGAGGAACTTGCCCCAGACGTGCTCGCCGGTGTTGATACCCGCGATAATCGGATCAACAATGCGGGCGGCACCATCCACAATATCCAGCGGCGGATGAAAGCCGTGCTGGGCCACTTTGCGCTCCGCGATCTGCACCGGGTCCTCGTCGGTGACCCAGCCGGTATCCACCGCGTTCATGTGAATTCCACTCGCCTGGTAGTCCGCCGCCGACGTGCGGGTCATCATATTGAGCGCGGCCTTTGCCATATTCGTGTGCGGGTGGCGGGTTGTCTTGAACTTGCGGTAGAACTGCCCCTCCACCGCCGAGACATTGACAATGTGCTTATCGCGCTCCGGGGTGCGCAGCATCAGCGGCTTGAGGCGTGCATTGAGGATATACGGCGCGACGGCATTGACGAGCTGAACCTCCAGTAGCTCCACCGCTGAGACTTCGTCCATCTGCAAGCGCCAGGAGTTGCGGTCGCGCAAATCAATCTGCTGCAGGTCTTGATCCAGCCGCCCTTCTGGGAAGAGATCTTGCTGGCCCACGCCCTCACCAGGGAGAAGTGCCATCTGTGAGAGCTTGGCCGAGGGGAGCAGCTCGTAGCCGCGCAGACCCTCGTAGCCCCCGAGGAGCTTACGGGTGGCCTCAGGGAGCGCGGAGAGCGGGGCTTGCTCGCCCTCCATCATGTGGGAGTAGAACTCCGGAGGACGGCGCACGGTCTGGCAGGCATTGTTGATAATAAAATCAAGTCGCTCACGGGTATTGAGAAGGTGCGAGCAGAACGCCTCGACACTGGGCGTGTGGCGCAGGTCCAGCCCAAAGATCTCCAAGCGATCCGCCCACTCGGAAAAGTCTGGCTCTAGCGCATAACGCGCCGCTGAGTCGCGGGGAAATCGGGTGACCACAATTAAATGCGCCCCCGCCCGGAGCAGCTTAATCCCCGCCTGGTAGCCAATCTTCACGCGTCCACCCGTGAGTAGCGCCACGCGCCCCCGCAGATCCGCGAGCTCGGTGCGCTTGGCAAAGTTAAACGCAGCGCAGGTCGGGCAGAGCTGGTCGTAGAAGTGGTGGAGCTGGGTGTAGTGGCGCTTGCAGATGTAGCAGTACTGCGGCTCGACCGCCTCGCGAAAATCGGGGTCGTCACTCTCTTGCTGGCTATCGTCGCTGGGCGGTGCGTAGTTGGGAGTCACAAAGACCGCCTCGCGGCGTAGCTTGCGAATCCCTGTCTCGTGGAGCACACTCTCCACTTTCTCGCGCTTGTCGGCTTTTCGCAGGCGTTTGGTGGCTTTCATTAAGTAGCGATGGCTCGCATCATCGGGAGTCGCCACTTGCCCTGCCGCCTTGAGCAAGCGCGCAAGGTCGTCCTTGTTAAGGTGGGCCAATAGTGCCCGATCCTCCACAATCGCCTCTAAAACATCCATCGCCGCCCGCACCTGGCGCGTCAGCTCTTCCGGGTTCTCACTCGTCAACATCACCGCCTATTGTACGGCACCCAGACAAACAAAAACGACGATCACACTTCGTTTTGAAGGGATCGCCGGGGTTCGTTTCCTGGGTTTTCCAGGTCACTATGCATATAGTGTATCCCAAAACAGACGCTCGCCGCCACTCAATAATCTAAATGAAAGATACATTCATTGGCAATCAAACAACAAGTATCTTCTGAAATATCAAGATAAAGAAACACTGAAAATAAAATATCACCAAAAATCGAGCTTCCTCTGTCTCGCAATTGTCTCCTAATTCAGGAGCATTATTTGGGCATAAAACCACTATCTCGGAGCTGGGTCAGTGTCGCAAAGAGAGGCTCAGGAAGATTTTCCCAGGGGTGCCAGCTCCAGCCGAGGCACTTGTCGGGCTCGCGGCGCTCGGGCTGACCTAGAGCTTCGGGGCAGTCTGCGAGGAGAAAAAGGGTGACCGAGTGCTTGTCCTCGGCTTCGAAGAGAGTATTGGTGTAGGGGCCGTAGCGCAGCTGGCTAATGACCAGGCCCGTCTCTTCAAGCACCTCGCGGCGTGCACAGACTTCGAGCGACTCACCAAACTCTAAATAGCCACCGGGCGGTGCCCAAGTTCCTACACCATGAGTTCCTAAACGCTGGCCGAGGAGCAGTTTCCCCTCGCGCAGGAGCAAGACTGCCACACCGACACGAGGAATTAGAGGCGAAGTTTGCATGGGAGGCAGAAACAAAAACGACGATCACACTTCGTTTTGAAGGGATCGTCGGGATTCGTTTCCTGGGTTTTCCAGGTCACTATGCATATAGTATATCCCAGAACAACCTCACCTCGCCACTCGGAAATTTAAGCTACAAAAATCGCAAATCAAGAAAATACAATAATTATCGCTATTTAAACAACATTAAAGGCATTTCCAATAGAAAAAAATCACTAAAATCACTTTCTAAATGTCTCTAATTTGTCTCATAAAATCGGAGCGGGAAATCGGGTGCGAGTAAAATAGCCACAATGACTTTGACCGAGCTTGCGACACTGCTGGGGACAGCGCTCTTTGCGGCATCGGGGGCGCGGGTGGGTGTACGAAAGGGCTTTGATCTACTAGGAGTCTTTGTTCTGGGCTGTGTCACGGCGGTGGGTGGGGGCTCTCTGCGTGATGTGCTCACGGGACAGACCCCGCCACAGTGGTTCCGTGACGAGCGCTTGCTCTGGGCCGCGCTGGCAGGGAGCCTGCTGTCGTTTCTCTTCTTCCGGCGCTTGGATAAGCGCAAGAGCGAGCTGGATATTCTGGATGCGGCGGGCCTGGCGCTCTTCTCGGCATCTGCCGCGCTCCGGGGGATCGAGCTGGAGCTGGGGCCACTAGGGGTGGTGTTTGTGGGGACGGTCTCGGGTGTGGGAGGCGGCGTGATTCGGGATATTCTGGCACGAGAGATCCCCGGAATCTTCCTGCCCGGCGCACTCTACGCCAGCGCCGCCATTCTTGGGAGCCTGGCGGTCTATGCGCTGCACTTTACGGAGCTGCCGAGCAATGTGCTTCTCAGTCTCGGGGCGCTGGTGACCTTTCTGGTGCGCCTGCTCTCCATGCGCTACCAGCTCCGTCTACCTGCGATAGAACCGGTAGAATAGAGCCATGCGCATCGAACACTTTGCCCTCAATGTTGCCGAGCCCGTCGCGATGGCGGCTTGGTATACAGCTCACCTTGGCTTTCGGATTGTCCGCCACGTGGACAACGCCACTCAGACCCACTTTCTCGCTGATGAGAGCGGCTTAAGCGTGGTGGAGATCTACAACAACCCGCCTGACCAGGTGCCCGACTACGCCAGCCTTGATCCTCTGATTGTTCATATCGCACTCGTCTCCGAAAACCCCGACGCCGACCGGGCACGACTGGAAGCAGCGGGCGCGACCTATGCCTCCGAAGTGCGCCTCCCCGATGGCTCCCAGCTCACGATGCTGCGCGATCCTTGGGGTCTGGCGCTCCAGCTCTGTAAACGCGGCACGCCACTGCTGTAAAAAATACGGGGGGGCTCCGACAATCAGAGCATGTCTCGTTTCTCGGATCGAAAGATTGCCTGGCTACTTTTCGCCCTCGCGGCGCTCGTGTACGCACTCACGATGTGCCGGACAATCTACACGGGCGATGACGGCAACTTCGAGACGGCGATGTACACACTGGGGGTCTGCCATCCCACGGGCTACCCGCTCTTTACTCTGCTAGGGCGGGCGTTTCTCTTTGGACTCGCGCCCCTGATCGAAGAGCCCGCCGCTCGCGTCAATCTGATGACGGCGCTCTTTGGAGCTGGGGCCGTGGCGATGTTCTATCGATTTGCCGCGAGTGTCGTGCCCTCACGCGCCGTCTCGGCGAGCGCGACTCTTTTGCTGGCCTTCGCCCCCACTCTCTGGCAACAGTCGCTCTCCTGTGAGGTCTATACCCTCACGTCACTGTTTCTGTGCACGGTGCTCTGGCTGAGTGTGCGCTTGGAGCGAGGCGAGCGAGTGCTGGCTCCGCTGGTACTTGTCTATGGCCTTGCACTCACCAACAACCTAATGATGGTGCTCTTTCTGCCCGGCTTTTTGGCACTTGCGTGTTGTAGAGTGGGCATTAAGAAGCTCTTACCTCTGGTGCCGCTTTTTCTGCTCCCGTTGCTCCTCTATGCCTACGTGCCGCTGGCCGCACACTTCAGCAAGTCCCCCGTGCTCTGGGGAAGCCCGACGACACCGGAGCTATTCTACAAGCATCTGTCCGGGGATCTCTACCGCCAGCTCATGTTCTCACAGCCCCTGAGTGTAGTCGGGGAAAACGCCCTGCGCTACGGAAGAGCACTGGTGGCCGAGTTTGGGATTTGGACACTCTGGCTGGCTCCAATCGGAGTGATCGCACTCTGGAAGACACAGCGAGCGATACTTTTCCTGACACTCTGGATTGCGAGCGCGAGCCTTTTCTACGCACTGAACTACCATATTTTAGATATCTACGTTTATTATTTACCATCCTTTATGATGATTACTGTCTGGATGGCCTTCGGAGCCTGGACACTGGCGCAGCGGGTTGCACTGAAGCCGCAAGTCGCCGCACTCACCGCTATCGGGCTGCCACTGATTGCGTTGGGAACCCACTGGGGAGCAGCAGACAAGAGCGGCAATGTTATCGAAGCGGATTTTTCACAAAATATCCTGCTCTCCGCCCCACCCAACGCCATCATCGTCACGGACTCCAATGTCACTT
>NZ_JANNYP010000622.1:0-10020 GCF_031410135.1 Armatimonas sp.
CACTCAGATGCTTATCTATCTGTTGAGCCATCTCCAATTTCTGCATCTGCTCGAATAATACGGGGATGTCATCTACCCGTTCCGTGATAAGAGTGAGCGTTTCGGTCATGAAACGAGGTTACCTCAAATTTGCTAAACCCCGCAAAAAATGAGCGAACCATGAGTCATAAGACTATCTCTGGTTTCTTCAGGGGGCAAGTGCGGGATCGAGGAGGTGAAGCTCCTGAAGCGACGTAGGCAAGAGGGCATTGGTCAGGTGCTCGATAATCCCAGCAATAACTCCCTCCGATTTATTGCCCTGGGCCAGCCGAATCGTACAGTCATCGAGGGCGGGTTTGAGAGTGCGGATAGCGAGCTGGCTCTGAAGCGCGGGAAGAAGCGCGGGGCACTCTTGTAAGAAACGGCTATTGAGAAAGAGATGGGGGGGATTGAAGACATGGATTGCGGCCGCAATGCCAATGGCCAGATAGTCCAGATGCGCTTGAATCACCTCGGTCTCTCCCGCGTTGTAGCGGGCAATGGCTTCGTCTAGGCTGGCCGCCCCCATGGCGGTCTGGAGCGAGAGGTCGCTGACCTCGGTCTCCAAGCAGCCACGGTTGCCACAGCCACAGAGTCGCGCCTCCGGGCCAGAGTTGACCGTGATATGGCCCAGCTCACCCGCAAGCCCTCGGTGACCGGTGAAGGGTTGGCCACGCAGAACCGCCGTAAAGCCCACGCCTGTCGAGAGATCCATGAGAGCAAAGTCATCAAGGCCCTGCGCACTGCCACGGTGGCGCTCCGCCAGGCTGAGGGAGTGAATCTCGTGGATCAAAACGCAGGGAACGCCGAGAGCCTTTTGGAGATCCAGGGCGGGTGTGTGGCCGTCGGTGATGTGCACATTTGGCGAGAGAAGACCACGCTGCTCGGTGTAGTCAATCAGGCCGGGCATGGCCACGCAGAGCCCGTACGTTCGCATCTTGGGCTGAGCCCGGCGCTCCTGTGCCCAAGTCAGCGCCGTGTGCAGGAGCGCCTCGTAGCTCTCGGGCGTGGTAAAGCGCGTCTCGTCGCGCAGGACGCCATCCAGCCCGGCGGTCACGAGGCGGCACTGAGGTTGGTCAATCACCACCCCTAGCACTTGCGCCCCCTTGGAGGGAACACGTAGTTTCTTGGCGGGACGGCCTCGGCGCACATCGGCATCGTCCTCTTCGATCAGCCAGCCGTCACGCAAGAGCGCTTCGACGGCCTTGGAGGCAGTGGGGGCAGTGATAGAGGTCGCTCGCGCAAGCTCGGCACGTGAGAGCGACCCGTTTCGTTGTATCGTCCGCAGTACCCGCCACTCGTTGATACGTCCTAATAATCCTGGCTGAATCTTACCCTTGGATGGCATACGCAGTCATTGTAGCAGAATCCGGCGGGTACAATAACACCATGCCTCGATTTCTCTCGGTTCATACGTTCCCGCCCGGTGAGTTTACTCCCGAGCGCATTGAGGAGATCGCCGCGCAAGGCCAGTCCGACCCTGTGGTACGTGGCTACCGAAGCTTCCATAGCCCCACCGAAGGCCAGATCGTCTGGATTCTCGAAGCCCCCAACAAAGAGGCCGTACTAGAGTTCTGTCAGCGCGTCGGCCTGCCGGTAGATGCAGTCACGCAACTGGAGCTCGAAGGCCATGTCGGCGTTATTCGAGCGACTGCGCCTTAGCCTCCTAACCTCGTCCAATGGCGGGCGCTTGGGATGAGCCAGTAGCCGTAGAGGCGGTGTAACGTTTTGTTTGTCAGGTGCGATAAACCTCAAGGAGATTTTATGAACGACTGGCCACAGTGGCGCGGGCCGCAGCGCAATGGAACGACAGATGGAGCAAAGCTCCCGGCAAGCTGGCCGGAGGCGCTTCCCAAGCCCAAGTGGCGCACGCCGCTGGGGATTGGGTACTCGTCGCCCGTGATCGCAGGGGGGATGGTCTACATCCAGGGGCGCGATACCAAGACGGGCCAGGAGGTCTGCTACGGCCTCTCGGACAAGACCGGAAAGATCGTCTGGGCGCATAGCTACCCCTCGGAGTTCCGTCCGCCCGATCCCACCGCGGGCAAAGGCCCCAACTCCACCCCCACGGTAGATCGTGGGCAGGTGTACATGCTCGGCCTCGGCGGGATGTGGCACTGCTTCGAGGCCCAGACCGGCAAGATCCTCTGGAAGCACGACTTTGCCAAAGAGTTCTGGGGCGTGGACGTGGACGCCATGGGCGACAAGTGGTTCCCGGTCTGCGGCGCGACCAGCTCCGCGCTTACTGTCGGCGAGGAAGTGATCCTCTCGGTGGGGGGCAAGAAAGCGGGTAGCATTGCTGGGTTTGACCGCAAGACTGGCAAGCTGCTCTGGAAGGCCCTCGACGACCGCTCCAGCTACGCCTCCCCAATCCTGGAGACAATAGACGGAGCGCAGCAGCTGATTGCCTTCACCGGGACGCGCATGGTCGGGCTGCATCCCAAGACCCATGCCCTGCTCTGGGAGTACCCCGTAAAATGCGGCTTCGAGCAGACGATCATCAGCCCGCTCACTTGGCGCAACCGGGTACTGATCGCCCACGAGGCCAAGCCGACGGTCGCGCTGGAGCCCAAGAGCGGGAAGGTGCTGTGGCAGAGCGCGGAGCTGAGTCTCTATCTCTCGACGCCCGTTCTCCTCAAGGATCATGTCATCGGTTTTGACGCCCGCTCGCGCCGTGTTGTCTGTGTGGATGTGGAGAGCGGAAAAACGGTCTGGAGCAGCCCGGATCGCATGGGGAAAAACTTCGCCTCGTTTGTGGTCGCCGGAGAGAGCTTACTGATCCTGAGCGACCTGGGCGAGCTGTCTGTCCTCGCCGCCGATCCGAGTGCCTTCAAGCGGCTCAAGACCTACAAAGTCGCCGAACCGGGCTCGCTCTGGTCCCAGCTCGCCGTGGTAGACAACCGTCTCTACATCCGGGATCAGACGGGACTGAGCTGCTACGTGGTGTAGGTTGTGTAGCGAGTCAGGGCGGGAACGCGCTCCGGGGGATCGGTACAGGCCTCCTGGAGCGCCGTGACCAAGGGGCGGAGCACGCGAACCTCACGCAAGAGAGCAAATGCCCGCGAGTTGGCCGGGGCGGCAAAGTCCTCGCGCCGGAACAGCAAGTTGTCGCCGTTGTCTAGCCGATACCAGAGCTCCGGAGCCACGGCTAGCGCCCGGAGCGCCGTGTAGATCACGAGCGCCGGGAAGCGATCCAGTGTACGGTCGTAGCGGCGCTGTGGGTGCTGGTAGGAGGGATGGCCTAGCTCGCCGGGAGGGAGTTTTTCCAGTACGGGAGCCCACAGGGCATCGTAGTCCAGAAGCCGTAGCTCATTTTCGGGGGTCACCAAGATATTGCCGTGCTGTAAGTCCCCATGGGCAAGCTGCGCCACTTCAAGCTCACGGATCAGCACGCCCCAGCGCTCCGCCAGAGCCTCCAGCGCGGCACGGTCATTGAGGTGCTTCTCCACCCAGGCATTCAGCGGCTCGCCGTCTTGCCAGGGCAGCTTCATCAGAGGGAAGCTCCCCGTCGCTAAGACCAAACCCTCAGGCTGGTACTCAAAGGGCAGCAGGCACCCCGGCCAGCGGGGCAGAGCCGCTAGAAGAGCATAACGCGCCGTACGATGTGGTTCATCGCGCAGAAAGAGCCGGACTGCCCACTCTAGCGTGCCACTTCCGTCACTTTTAAAGCGATAGACATTGGCAAAGTTCCCCGTGATCGGCTGAGGGAGCCCAAAGTGCCCAAGCGAGGCGAGTTTCGCGCTACCTAGCTCTCTATCTGTAAAACAGTGAGCAGGGAACGCAAGTGCTTCCTGATAGTCGAGCTGTGTAGGCCAGGTCATCGCGAAAACGATTCTACCGTGTCTGAGAGAGACATGGTATACTGTTTTGCATCGCACAGGTTCTGTGCAGAGAGTTTGTTAGAGCAAGCGGAGTTTTGCTCTCGAAACCGTCGGCGGCAGGTGTGTTCTCTGGCCGCTTTTTTCGTGTGAGAGAGCCGGTTTGTGAAAAATTTCGCGAAGGTACGCACTGCGTACCGGCAAGGAGTTTATGAGATGAAATCCCCTGTGATGGGCGGCGGACGCCGCGAGCTTAACGTGACCTGCCCTGGCTGTAGCTACACCTGTATGTTGCCGCCGTCGGCGATTATGCGCAATCAATTTTTCTGCTCGGGCTGTGGCAAGCAGCTCGACCTCAAGCAGCTCCTACGCGCGATGGCAGGCGATGGTCCCAGCGTTGGCCTTGGTGCGCGCAACGACCGCGAGAGCCGCTACAAGAGCGCCCGTAAAGCCGCTGGCCGCCGGTAGAAACCACGTCTAGAAAGCCCCTGTAAGCTTGTGCTTGCGGGGGCTTTTTTTATGTGGGGTGCTAGGCAGGTATAATCCCTCTTGTGAATGAAGTGGAAGTGTTGGGAAGAGAAGCCGGGGTGCGTACTCGCCCGGAGAGTCTTGAAGATGTTCAGGAGATTCTGAAGCACGCTTACGGATCGGGCAGTGCCGTGATTCCCTGGGGCGGGGGCACCGGGCAGGACTATGGCGCACCGCCGCGCAAGGCCGATATCCTCCTCGATCTGAGCGGGATCAATGCCCTCGTGGCCCACGAGTACGCCGATATGACCGTCACGGTTCAGGCAGGAATGACGCTTGCAGCGCTGCAAGAGCAGCTGGCTCAGCACGGGCAGTTTCTCCCGCTAGATCCGCCGCATTCGGAAAAAGCCACGATGGGTGGGATTCTGGCGACCAATGCCTTTGGGCCTCTACGGCTAGGCTACGGCACCGTCCGCGACTGGCTCATCGGAATTACCGTGGTAGATGCGCAGGGACGGCTGGTAAAAGGCGGCGGGAAAGTCGTCAAGAATGTCACTGGTTACGACCTGCCCAAGCTCCATGTGGGGGCGCTCGGAACCCTGGGAGTGATTGTCGAGGCGACGTTCAAGGTCAGCCCGAAGCCAGAGACGGCACGAACCCTGGTGGCGCAGGCCAACCCCGGACGCGATCTCGAAACGGCGAGCACACGGCTCTGGAATGAGACACGTCCGGTGAGCCTGCTCCTGCACGAAGAGGCACAGGGACGCTTTCTGGTAGCGCTTTATCATGGCACCGAAACAGTCACCGACGATGCAGCGCAGCGTGGCGCGGAGATTGCCACAGAGTGTGGGCTCACTCCCGTGCAACTCTACCCTGGTGAGCTTGTCCCCGAGTCGCCCGATGCGCCCGTCCAAGTGCGCCTTGCCGCTTCTCCTGCCGATATGGTCGCTCTGCATGCTGCGGCTTTCGATGCTCTTGTGGAAACTGAAGTGACTCTGGACACCTGGCTAGGGGTTGGCACTCTGACACTCTCCTGGACCCCCGATGATGAGAAAGCCCGAACCGGTGTCGCGCGGGCGCTCCTGCTAGCCAAGGTGCGTGGGGCTCACTTCACACTCCTACATGGTTCACTTGCCCTACGCTCCGGTGGCCTAGAGACGCTTTGGTTCCCGGCTCCCCCTGCACGGGTGCTCCATGAGCGGGTAAAAGAGGCACTTGATCCGTACAACTTGCTCAATCCGGGGCGCTTTGTGTGCGGAATCTAGCTTGGCAAAATCTTGACAAACTGCCGCTGATGGCCTACAATCAACTTCGCTAGTTTCTTGCCCAGGTGGTGAAATGGTAGACACGCCAGTTTCAGGTACTGGTGCCGCAAGGTGTGGGGGTTCGAGTCCCCCCTTGGGCATCTAGCGGAAAACTCCCAGCTTCTCATGGAGCTGGGAGTTTTGTTTTCTGTGCTTGTGTTTGCCGAGGGATCGGGGTATTGTGTGACCGGAAAACCATGCTTATTCTTCCCGCACTTCTTCTATACACACTCTGCGCTATGGGCCAGGTCTCAACACGGGGAGTGATTGATCCCCATAAGCTGAGCCGTCCAGCAGATGCGGTTGATCTGGTCGGGGCAAAGGGCTACGAGCTGGTGCCGGAGAAAGAGGCCGCCCCGACACGATGGGTCTTTGAGAAAGGTGTGCTCACTGCCCCGCGCGGCTGGGAGAGCCTCATGACCAAAGAGTCCTACCAAGACTTCCGCCTGCACGTGGAGTTTAGTGTCAATGACGTCAAAGACACCACGGATCTGGAGAAGAACGGCAACTCGGGGATCTATATCCAGCAGCGCTACGAGATTCAGATTCTCAACTCGTTTGGCGTGGCGGAGAAAGACTACAAGCCCAGCTACGGCGGCAGTATCTACCAGCTCAAGAAGCCGGATCGTCTGGTCAATAAAAAAGCGGGCGAGTGGCAGAGCTATGACATTGTCTTCCGCGCGGCCCGTTTCGAGGGCGAGAAGAAAACCGAAAATGCGCGGGTCACGGTCTACCAGAACCAGCAGCTTATCCACGACGACTTTCCCATCCCCCGCAAGACCGGGGCGGGCCAAAAAGAAGGGCCGGAGCCCCGGCCTATTCTGTTTCAGGGACACAACAACCCCGTGCGGTTCCGAAACGTCTGGATTCAGAAGCTCACACTTGAGACCCCCACTCCGTAGGAACGGTGACATGTGTCATGCCCGAAGATGCTCCCAAACCTCAGCCCTCTTCCAGCAGTGATAGGGGCGGTACAGGTAATGGACGACCGCCCTCACGGGTCGCTACGGGCCCTGCGCCGGAAGAGGCGAAGGGAACGATTGTGGAAAAAAGGGGAGGCAGTAGTCTTTTCAAGGTGAAACTGGACAATGGAAACCAGGTTAATGCCTATCTGCTTCTTCCGGGACGGCAAGGTTGTATTAAGTTGGGATCAGGAAATAGAGTCTTGCTTCACCTTGCGGGAGATGGGATTCACTACTACATCGTAAAACGCTACAGATAGCCCCTGAGCTAACCGTCCCACTTTTTCCAGACAGTTACCTTGCCGAAGGCTTTCTCTAGCGCGGGCAGAAACTGCTTGGCATCGCCGACGATCACCAGCCGCGCCTGATCGGGGGCGAGGATTTGCGCTGCAAAAGTGCGCACTTGGGCTTCGGTGAGCGTGGGAATCGCGGCCAGGAGGCTACCAAACTCGCCAAGCGGCAGACCGAGGCTTAAGTGGCTGGCGAGCGTGCCCGCAAGGCCGCTGCCAGTCTCCATCGCACGTGTGGCGGGGCCAAGGAGCGTGGACTTACGCGCCACGAGCTCGGCATCGTCAATGGGGTCTGTCGCGAGGGTCTTGAGCGCGTCTACAAAGAGCGTCGCCACCTCGGCGGCGGACTCGTTCTTGGTCTGGCAGGCGAGCTGAAAGAGCCCTGTGTAGCGCCGCGCCCCGAGGCCGCTGCCTGCACCATACGAGAGCCCCCGCTCGATGCGCACGGCTTTGTTCACGCGCGAGGAGTACCCGCCGCCTAGGATCGCATTGGCCACCTCGCCTACCGCATAGCGTGGGTCGGCGCGGCGCAGGCTGGGAAGCGCGAGAAGCACGGCGGCCTGGCCCGCGTCGGGCTTGTCAAGAACCACCACTTTAGGTACGCCCTGGAAGGCAACTTTCGGGGTCGGAAGCGGAAGTGTCGGGGCTTTCCAGCTCCCCAGATGCTTCTGCGCCAGGTCAAGCGCCGCCGCCGCCGTAAGATCGCCCGTGACGATAAGAGTGGCACGGCGTGGGGTGAAGACCTGCTGCCAATAGCCTCGAATATCACTTTGCGTCAGCTTTGCCAGCGTGCTGGGCAGCCCTCCGAGGCGGTTGCCGTAGCCGGTCTGGCCAAAGAATAGCCGCTGCACCATGCCTCGTGCCAGCGTCGAGGGCTCTTCGAGCGCCTGGGCGACCTCGTCCCTTGCCTCGGCACGGGCGCGCGCGACTTCGTCTTTCGCAAACGCGGGCTTCTGCACGACCTCAGAGAGCAGTGCGAGGGCCGCTTGCCCATTGTTTTGGGGAACCGTGATTCCTACGGTGAGGCTGTCCCAGTCCGCGGAGGCTCCCAGCGAGCCGCCCAGCGCTTCTGCCAGAGCGGCAAGCTGCGAGGCGCTCTTACCCGTGCTTGTGCCCCGTGTGAGCAGCGTGGCCGTGAGCGAGGCAAGGCCTGCCTTGGCGACTCCCACGATTCCCGCACCACCCGGCACGATTAGCTCCAGTGTCACCAGCCCCGAGCCAGGCCGCGCCGCGTGCACCACGCGCAGGCCATTTGCCAGCGTGCGGTCCGTGAGGCTCGGCATCAGAGCCGGGCGCGGGCTGGAGGGCACGGGCGCTTGCTCCTCCGCAGGCGCTGCTGCCACTTTAGGAGCCGTTTTCTTGGGCGACATCGGAACCGTGGGCGCTTTGCCCGTGGTGTAGCGAATCAAGAGCGAGTTGCTCTCGGTCAGGTAGAGCCGCGCCACACGCTGAATATCCGCCGCTGTCACGGCAAGGAGCGCGGAAAGCTCGGTGTTGACCCGCTCCGCACTGCCCAGAAGCACCTCCGCACTCCCCAGTGCTCCTGAGATTCCCTCGGCGGTCTCTTTTTGGTTCAGCACACCCACCCTGAGCTGCGTGCGAACCCGCGCCAGCTCCGCCGCGCTCACGGGCTGTGCTTTAACCTTCTCCAGCTCCGCCAGCGTCGCCTTGCGCAGTGCCTCCAGGCTCTTGCCGCCCGCCGTGACGCACTTTACTGTAAACATCCCCGCATCGGTGCGCAGGTCCGCGCTAGTGCTTGCCTCCGAGGCGAGCTGCTGCTTGTAGACCAGGCTCTGGTGAAAGCGCGCCGCCTCGCCGCCTGAGAGGATCGCGTCCAAGATTTGCAGGGTGGGGGCATCTTTGTGGCGCTGGTCGGGAACCAGGTAGCTCAGGGCAAAGGCAGGCAGAGGCACGCTCGGCCCATGAACCTCCAGCCGCCGCACTGCTCTGCGGGCGGGTTCTTTGACGGTGACCCGCGGAATCTCGCTCTCGGGGTGCGTCACTCTGCCAAAGTAGCGATCAATCCAGCCATCGCACTGCGCCGGGTCGAAGTCCCCCGCCACGACAAGAACGGCATTATCCGGGCGGTAGAAGGTCGCATGAAACGCCTTCACGTCCTCCAGAGTCGCTGCATCTAGCTCCGCAATATTGCCAATCACCGGTCGCCGGTAGGGGTGCACGCTCCAAGAAGTGCCCTCCAGCGCATCGTCGAGGCGGCCATAGGGATCGGCCAGCACGCCCTGGCGGTACTCCTCTTTGACCACATCACGCTCCGAGAAGAAATTGCTCTCGTCCACCTGAAGGCTCGCCATCCGATCCGCCTCCGCCCAGAGCAGGCGCTCTAAGTGATTCGAGGGCACGACTTCATGGTAGACCGTGACATCGGGCGTGGTGTAGGCATTGTTCTCCCCGCCCACGTCCTCGGTCAAGCGATCCAGCTGCTCATCGGCAAGATTGCGGCTGCGCTTGAACATCAGGTGCTCAAAGAGGTGCGCAAACCCGGACTTGCCCATCGGGTCGTCCTTGGCTCCCACTTTGTACCAGACCTGAATGGCCACGGTCGGGCTCTTGTGGCTCTCATGGGTGAGCACCACTAGCCCATTGGCAAGCACACGCCGACGAAACGCAATTGGAGAAGGAAGCATGGGGGAATTTTACCCTGTCCCGCCCGTTGGAGGGGCGGCACGCCCTTTGTAGCTTTAGCTCTCTAGCACCGTTGTTCTAATCGGCGGTGCTAAAACCGCACGATAGCCGCGTCACCTGCGTCACCGACTTTTGCGAGAAGCTCTTCTTGTGCGATCTTCGCGCCTGGCTTGCCCAGCAGGCCAAACATATTGAGCTTATAGGCCTCCACGCCCGGCTGATCAAACGGATTGACCCCGAGCAGGTAGCCACTAACGCCACAGGCACACTCGAAGAAGTAGAGCAGGAAGCCCAGGTGGTAGGCATCGAGCTTGGGCAGGCGGATCGTGAGGCTGGGAACGCCGCCCTCGCGGTGGGCGAGCGCGGTGGCTTGGTACGCTGCGTGGTTGATTGCGGTTAGCTCCTGGCCCACCAAGTAGCCTAGCTCATCGGCACTGTCGCCCTCGGGGAGCGTGAGGGATGGCTCGCCGTCCTCGATAATCACAAAGGTCTCGATGAGGTTGCGACGGCCTTCTTG
>NZ_JANNYP010000623.1:0-4481 GCF_031410135.1 Armatimonas sp.
CAGATGGCTGGAGCAGAGGCAGTTTCCTCACGACGATACTAGTTATTGATATTTAATGAAAAATCAGTTAACTGTTAATAAAGCACAATAACGCCATCAACGTTAGGCGAGCCAAGAGAAAAGATATGGGACAAGATTAGCGCCCAGCGGGGGGACAAAAAGGTTAGTGATTAAACAGAAACTCCTTCGAGTTAAGAAGCGCCCAGAGAATATCCTCGGCTTCTTTGCGCTTGTCTTTTGCCTCGCGCAGGGACATCACCGCATCGAAGGTCTCGTCTTGGTCGGGGGGGCGGGAGACGGAGGCGAGGTAGAGCTCTTGCACGAGCTTGACATCCGGCGTCTTGGCCTCGATCAGTTTGGCGATGCGGCCTGTTTTGTTGGCGAGTTTCTCGTTGATGCCCTTGCCGTTCATGAAGTGCAGGAGCTGCCCGAGGTTGGGGGCGTCTTGGCGCTCGCACTGGCAGACGATATTGCGGGCGGGGCGGCCAAAGAGATCGAGGAAGTACGAGCCGGTGGTGGTATCGGGGAGCTCAGCGGCGCGCATTCCGGCGGGGTAGCCACCGAACTTCTCGGGCGCTCCGGTGGCGACGCCCACCGCATCGAGCAGTGGCTCGGCATCCAGGCGCTTGAAGAAAAAGTGCGAGAAGTAGCGCGTGTCAGCGACATTGAGCTTGGTGGGGGCGGCACTGCGCTGGTAGGCACGCGTGGCGAGAATCGTGCGCATCGTGTGCTTCAGGTCGTAGCCGTGGCTCACAAAGTCCTGCGCCAGCCAGTCCAAAAGTGCCGGGTTGGTGGGTGGGTTCGTGACGCGCACATCGTCCACCGGCTCAATCAAGCCCTGGCCCATGAAGTGCTTCCAGAGGCGGTTGACTAGCACTTTGGCGAAGAACGGGTTCTTCGAGTCGGTGAGCCAGTCGGCAAACGCGAGGCGGCGGTCGCCGGTGAACTCTTTGGGCAGGGGAGCACCATCGAGCGCCGTCGGGGTCATCACTTTTCCGGTGCGCGGGTGCGTGGCCTCACCGGAGTTGCTGGTGAAGATAATCTTCTCGTCGGGAGCCTCGCCGTTCTTGGTGCGCACTCTTGAGAAAAACGCTGCGAACTGGTAGTACTGGTGCTGCTTCCACTTTTCGTAGGGGTGGTTGTGGCACTTGGCGCAGGCAATGCGCACGCCCAGAAATACCTGCGACGTGGTCTCGGTGAGGGCATCGGGCGTGGACGCGGCGCGGAAGTAGTTGGCGGGGCCATCGTCGAATGCGCTTCCTTTGGCCAGCAGCAGCTCGCGGGCCATCTGGTTCCACGGCTTGTTTGCGGCGACACTATCCCGAATCCAGCGGTTGAGCGAGACCAGCCCCTTATCGCCCAGCACATTGCGGTTGCTGCGCAGAAGATCGCCCCACTTGAGGGTCCAGTAGTCCACAAACTCCGGGCGCTCTAGTAGCTTTGCGACCAGCTTCTCGCGTTTCTGGGGATCGGTGTCGGCGAGAAAGGCGCGGACTTCGTCGGGGGTGGGCAGAGTCCCGATCACGTCTAGAGAGACCCGGCGCAGAAAGTCCGAGTCGGAGCAGGTGGGCGAGGCGTCGAGTCCCAATGCAGCCAGCTTGCTCTCGATCAGCCTATCTGCCGATGTGGGCTGGGGTTGCGCGGGGCGGGGCGTGCCAAAGGGGGAGTTGAGCGACGCCGCGGAGACCAGGTCGCGGTAGCGGATCAGGATCGAGCCCGAGCCCTTGCCCACCACGCTGGCTTGACCATCGGCCGAGACCTGGGCCACCGTGCCATCGCTGACGCTAAACAGAGACTCTGCGCTCACATCGCGGCGGGTCTTGTCGGCAAAGTTGGCCCAGACCCGGAAGCGCTGCTGCTGGCCCACTGCGAGCGTCCGCACCGGAGGGACTACCTCCAGGCTGGCGACCTCGGGCTCGTCTGGCTGGAGACGGGGCATCCCCGCCGCGATCCAGTCCACGATCAGCTGGTACGGCGGTGAGCCTGCCTCGAAGAGCTGGCCGCCTTTATGTACTACTGCCATGGTCGGCTTGCGTAGCAGGAGGCTATTTTCCGGCTGGGCGGGCGACACTCTGCGCCCGGCAGCGGCGCGGGTGATGGACTCGTAGTCGGACTCAGGGTCGTAGCCCTGGAGGCTCAGCTTGAAGCCGCCCTTGCCCTGGGTTGCGCCGTGGCAGCCGCCCTGGTTGCAGCCATAGCGGGTGAGCAGCGGAATCACATCATGCAAAAAACGCGGCGGCTTTGCCCCCATCATTCCAGTGACAGTGACAGGGATCATGAGAATCTGCCCGTTGCGCGTTGCCACAAGAGTCGTGCTGCCGTCTTTGCGCGGCCAGAGGGTGCCCTCTTTCAGCACCGCGAGGCTCGGGTTTGCCAGCGCGAGCCTAACATCGCCGCTGACATCGCGGCCAGTTTCTTCCACCAGCACGCGTGCGGAGCTATAGGGGCCAGCAAGCGTGATGGCTTTCTCAGTGCCCGTAAAGGCGAGGGTGGCTTTGGCAGGCGGCGGTGGCGCGCTATAGCTCAGTGCTCCCAGCCCCAGCAATGCCCCGATGCACAGCAGTTTTCTCATAGAGTTTATTATACCTCCGCTTTGCGCGGTAAAATGGAGTGTTATGCCTATTTACGAGTACCGCTGCAAGTCCTGCCAGCAGAGCTTTGAGACGTTGCGCTCTTTTTCCCAAAAAGACGAGCCCACACCCTGCCCGGAGTGCGGCGTTCCCACGAAGACACGCCTACTCTCGCTAACTGCCGCCACGAGTCACGGCGAAAGCTGTGGCTGGGATGCAGGGGCCAATGCCTGCGTCCGCCCTGGCTGAGCGCTTCCCACCCGGCGCTGACCCGTGCGGTCGGCCTTTTGATTTTTGCCTCTTTCTGACGATACAGACTGCACTATGCCTGAAAAACGCTACTACATCACCACGCCTATCTACTATGTCAATGGAGTTCCCCACGTGGGGAGCGCTACGACCACGCTTCTGTGCGATGCCCACACGCGCTACCGCAAGCTCCGCGGCGACGACGCTTACTTCCTCACCGGCACCGACGAGCACGCCCAGAAAGTCGCCGATGCGGCGGCGAAAGCGGGGAAGACACCCCAGGCGTTTGTGGACGAAGTGAGCCAGCGCTATGTGGAGTGCTGGCAGTATTTGGGAATAGACTACAATAGCTTTATCCGTACCAGCGAGGAGCACCACAAGAAGATCGTCAAGGAAGTGTTCTCGCGCTTGCAAAAGAGCGGCGATATCTACATCGGTGTCTACGAGGGCTGGTACTCGGTGGCCGATGAGACGTTCTTCCGCGATACCGATGTGGACGAGAATGGGATCGTCAAAGAGACAGGCGCGAAAGTGGTGCGCATCCAGGAGGAAGTCCACTACTTCAAGCTCTCCGCCTATGGCGAGCGGCTCAAGGCCCATATCGCCGCCAACCCGACTTTTCTTCTTCCCGAGACGCGGCGCAATGAAGTGCTGGCGATGATCGAGGACGGCCTGCGCGATATCGCCATCTCCCGCAAGAACGCAGGCTGGGGCATCGAGGTACCCGGCGACCCAGAGAAAGTGTTCTATGTCTGGTTCGATGCGCTCATCAACTACTTAAGTAACACTGGCTGGCCCGAGAGCCCCGACTGGGACACGCTCTGGCCTGCCGATGCCCACTTAATGGCCAAGGAGATCTACGCACGCTTCCACGCGACGTTCTGGCCCGCGATGCTGATGGGGCTGGGCCTGCCTCTGCCCAAGCACGTGGTCGGGCACGGCTGGTGGACGGTCGGCGGTGAGAAAGGCAGCAAGAGCAAGGGAAATATCCCCGAGCCCAAGGCCGTCGTGGATGCGCTGGTCGCGGCCAGTGGCGCATCGGAGAGTGCGGCAAAAGACGCCCTACGCTACTATCTGCTGCGCGACATCCGCTTCACCGACGATTCCGAGTTCTCGCTGGAGTTTCTGGCGGGGCGCTGTAACGCCGACCTGGGCAACGACTACGGCAACGTGCTCAACCGTATCTTGAAAGCTACCTACTTCGACGGCACCATTCCCACCAACGCACCCCTCGATGCTGGCCTCACCGCGCTTGCTGCGGATACGGTCGCGGCCTACACGAAAGCCCTGGAGCGCTTCGAGTGGGGCAATGCGCTGGCTGCCGTCTGGCCGCTTTTGCGTGCGGTGAATGTCTACCTCGCCGAGAAAGCCCCGTGGAAAGCCGCAAAGGCAGGCGAGACCGAGGCCGTCGCGGAGGCTGTCTACAACGCGCTGGAGGGCGTGCGCCTCGCCACCTATCTGCTCTCGCCGGTGATGCCAAAGATCGCCGAGGAAGTGGCGCAGCAGCTGGGCTTGGCCTCGATCACGGCAGGCACTTGGGAAGACAACATTCGTTTCGGTGCTCTGCCCGGCGGCGTCAAAACCGGCGAGCCTGCCCCGCTCTTCCCACGTGTGGACACAAAAAACCTATCTTTAACGGAGAAACCCTTGGAAACGACCCCT
>NZ_JANNYP010000624.1:0-3573 GCF_031410135.1 Armatimonas sp.
GTCTGCTGCGCACGCCCCGCGCAGAGTCCTGCAAACTCGGGCTCGCCCTGCTCGGTCGCCAGAGCCTCCCCTGCTCGGAGCGCAGCAGCATAGAGTGAACTGAGCCAGGCGATCTTGCCGTACCAGGCGGCATCCAGAGTATTTTCCTGAGCCCCATCCAGTAGACCATCACCGTCCTGGTCGTGAGCCATGAGAAACTCCAGGGCACGCTTTACTTTTGGCCACAGACGGGTGAGGAGCTGGGAATCGGGGGACATCTGGTGCTCACGAAGCACTCCTAGAATTCTCCCACACTGCCCGTCCACGGCGGGGCCACTCTCTTCGGCACGGTGCCGAATCATACCCGTGTCGCTGTCAAACCCTACCCCAAAATCCACGTGCTCACGAAGACTACGCTCCAGCTCAGGGAAGAGGCGACCCGGTGCCTGGGCATAGTGCCAAACATGGGTACACGTCCCTGGGCAACAGCCAATCCCTTCCCAAGCCCAGAAACGCCCGGTTGCCAGCCGATGGAGGGTCGTGGTAGCCAGGATACTGGTGTTGGCAAAAGTCCGCTCTAAGAACCAGTGAGGCAGGGTCGAGTCATTGTAGAACGTGTCGCGCCAGAGAAAAGTCTCACGGGTAAGCCTGGGGAGATTCTCTTGGACGTAGCGAGCGGCGTGGGCGGCACTCGAAAAACGAGCGGCATAGTGGTTGCCCGTGGGCGCATCAGGAACGGGGAGTGGGTTATGAGGAAAGTGCCACGCTAGGATAAATGTCACCACCACTCGCTTGCCGGGGGCCAAGGAGACGGATTTAGTGAGCGTGCCAAGATCTCTATCAACCCTGCCGGTTGCTCCCGAGCAGAAAAGCGCCAGCTCTCCCAGATCACGCCTCTGCTCAAGAGGAGTCTCTTCGGGCACCGCGCCGACGTAGCCACAGGTCAGCATCCCTCGCCGAACTTTAGTTGCCCGCGTAATCGTCGGGTGCTGGGTAGAACGGCCCACGATGTTTTCTAAGAACCCGGAGAGCTTTGCTTCAACAGCGTGCTCGCCGGTATTGGTCAGCACAAAACGCAAGACCGTCACCGGAAGGCTGGAGTCGGCAAGGTTCAGTGGAATAAAAGGGGAGAATGCCTCCAGCGTGACGGCAACCGGGCTGGCAGGATCGGTGTAGTGAACCGTGCCAACAGGGTACTGTCCGGTGAAGGTAATCTCCTCCCAGCCCGTCTGATCCAGGGGGCGTGGCTTCTCGGTGCCGATTTGGAGCGTAAAGCCCTGCTCCAGCGGAGACTGCTGTGTGTAGGGGGAGATGTAGCCCGCGCCATCCCGCGCAAAGAAGTGGCTTCGGCCCAGCCAGACCACTCCTTTCAGTTCCGCCGTGCGGGCCATTACCCCCTCACGAGGCTCGTTAAAAATATCCCAGAGCCAGAGCTTGCCATCGCCTCCCAAGTAGAGAAGGCCACAGGCAATCCCGCCCACGGGCATCCCAATAAAGCGCAGCTCGTCGTTGCTCTTTCGGTAAACAGTCGGGACTCCTCGCTCAGTCAGGGAGCGCACCCACTCGGCAGTCAGGTTCTTATCGGCAGGAATCACACCCTCAAACATGATTGCAGTTAACCTTCCTTAGAAATCGTCGGTGCCGAGCAGCTCTTTTTCCATGTTGTCGGCGGCTTCGGCGGTAATGCGAATTGCCTGGCGGATGTAGGAGGACGAGGCGTTATCGGGAATGTCCACGCGGTAGTAGGCGCTCCAGGTTCCACTCTCGGCTTTCTCCAATTGAAACGCCCCAAACTTGTAGTGCTTGGTGAGCAGCTTCTCCAGAGCCTCCGCGCTGGGCCGCTCCTTGCCTTTCCAGCAGACAGACCAGACCTCACGCGTCGCCACTTCCGTCGCCTTGGGCTCCACGATTTTCTCCACCGCTCCCCGGATAAAGATCATCTGGGAGCGTTTCTCATCATCCCACTGGATCTCGATGGTGTAGTCGCCTTCTTTATCAAGCTTATAGCCGTACTTTGTCGCCTTAATCGTCGCCTCAAACGGATCGGCTTTTGGCTTAGGAACGGCAGGGTCTTGTGAGGGACTCAGCGCCAGAAGCGCAAGGTAGGGTGCAAAAAACATCGAAATAGATTCCTCTCAGTTCACTTGTTCGCTAGAGACAGTGTAGCCTATCTGCGTTACGGTGGCATTACAGAGGCAGTTGCCGGACGAACACTTCGGCGATACTATCTTGCCTGTGCCCAACCCTACACGAAAACACTTGCCTCCTGAGGAGCGCCGCGAGCAGATCATAGACGCTGCCATCGAAGTCTTTTCGGAGAAGGGCTTTGATGGCACAAGCAACAAAGAGGTCGCAAAGCTTGCCGGAATCGCCTCGCCAGGGCTGATCTACCACTACTTCGCCGATAAGCTAGAGCTTCTGCGCGAGTCGCTTCTCTCGCGGATGCCTCATCCCCCCGAGATTGTCTTTGATCCTGATCGTCCTCTCAAGGAAGTCCTCTACGAGATCACGGGGCATGTGCTGCAGGATCTCAATAATCCCAGAACGGTCAAGCTGATGCGTGTCTTGCTGGGCGAGGCCCTCCGTCGGCCTGAGTTTGCCCGCCTGATGACCGAGACGATGGAGAATCGTGTCTTTACTCGCCTGGAGGAGATTTTCAAAGCGCATATCGCGCAGGGAACGCTCCGTTCTGATCTCGATCCCACCGTCACCACCATGCGTTTCATGGGAGCCTTATTCCAGGTCTTCTTCGCCCGTGAGGTCATGCGCTTCCCTAGTGTCATGATGCTCGATCTTGATAAAGTCCGCTACCAGCTCGTGGACGATTTTCTCCAGGGGACCCTCGCTCCCGCCCACTGAAGTGGGTGGCATAGATTATTTTTCCTAAAGTTCTTGACAAGTTTCTCGTTTGTGATATAAATTGACTGACCGATCAATTAATATCACAAACGAGAACCTATGAAACAAGAGACAAAAGAACTTCAGAGCCGAATCGCCGCGACCCACGGCCTCGCCAAGCTCACCAGCCTGCGCCAAGAGGCGGCAATGGAGGTGCGGGTGATGGGGATGAAGGGGCCTTCGGTGAGCTCGCGCCTGATCTTCGACCTGAAAAACCACCGGGGGCGCATTGAGTTTATCGAGAACGGAAAGCTCATTCGCCTCTACCAGGAGACCGCAGAGGGACGCGTTTTCTGGACGGCAAAAGCCGGGCGGACAGCCCTTGGCCCCGCCAAAGTACCCTTTGACTTTGTCCCGAACATGCAGTCGGGCCTGATGGGAGCCATCGCGCTGGGAAACACGCGGGATGCCATTCAGATCAAGCAGGCTGATGCTATCGGCAAGCAAAAGGGCACCTCCCTCACACGAACCCAGACGGCGCGGCTTATTCCCCTCATGCAAGGGCGCGGGGACCTCACCCTGGAGTCGTGTGAGAGTGTCTGGACCTACCTCATCGCCGCTGATGGCACGCTCTTGGCTGAGCGCGTGGTCCAGACAGCGGCTTCAAATTCAAAAAAGCGGGTCGTGCAGGAGTTTTACTACGACCGCTTCGAGACCATCAGCGGCGTGAAGGTGCCCGTGGAGCTGGGCGTGAAG
>NZ_JANNYP010000625.1:0-6697 GCF_031410135.1 Armatimonas sp.
GCGCGAGAGTGATCTTGCCTGGTCACCCGACGGCAAGACTCTGATCTATGTCAAAGACGGTGACTTCTACGCTCTTACCAGCACCGACACTGACGAGCCCAAGCTTAGCAAGTCGCTCAAGCGCACCAGCACGCGCCTCACCAGCACAGCCGCCCCCGAGAGCAGCCCACACTTCTCGCCCGATGGGAAGAAGCTGGCCTACGGTCGCGGCAAGGGCGAGCTGGTTATCGCCGATGCCGACGGTAAAAACGACAAAGTAGTGATCAAAGTCCTGAACCTGCAAGAGATCAACTGGTCGCCCGACGGCAAGTGGCTGACCTTCTCTGCGGAGGACGAAGAGTTCAACAGTGAGATCTTTGTGCTCTCGCTTGAGCCGGGTAGCAAGCCCATCAATGTCAGCCGCCACCCGCGCAACGACTATGCACCGTCGTTCTCGCCCGATGGGAGTAAGCTGATCTGGATGAGCGAGCGCGCCGAGCGACAGTTCGATATCTTCTGGGTCTACCTAAAGAAAGACGACGATGAGCGCACGCCCGAGGGCTGGCAACGGCTGAAGGAAAAGAAGAAACCCAGCGGCCCACCAACTGCGCCTCCTACAGTTGCCCCTGGTGCCCCACCATTGGCTCCCCCGAACTCGGGGGCGGGGGGGGGAACTAGTGTGGTTGTGGATGCTGAGAGGATTCATGAGAGAACGCGCCGCCTCACCGCCTCGCCGTTCAATGAAACGGGGCCGGTGGTGACGGCAAGCCCGGATGGCTCGACTCTGGTCGCGTTCTCCGCAGGGCCAGAGATTCAGCTTGCCACCATTGCCGATGGGGCACCCGCGCCGCCGCCGCGCCGTATGGCGGCGGGAGGGAGTGGGCTCACCTGGGCCAAGGGAACCCTGTTCTATCTCGCACAGGGCGGCACGATTGCAGCGGCCTCGCCCGCGGCTCCCGAGGCACGCCCGGTGGCATTCCGGGCCAAGCTGACGGCAGATAAGCGCGAGCTACAAAAAGCGGTCTTCGAAGAGGCATGGGAAGTGATGAACCAGGTCTTCTACGATCCGAAGTTCCATGGTGCCGACTGGCCTGCTCTGCGCGAAAAGTACCGCCCCATCGCCGCCGCTGCCTCGGACCCGATGGACTTCTACGACGTGATCCGCTTGCTCATGGGCCACCTGAACTCATCGCATATCGGCATTACCCCCGGCATTATCTCCGATGGGGGAGCCACCGCGATCCCGACGGGCCTGCTGGGAACGGTCTGGGACGAGAGCTACACCGGCCCTGGCCTCAAAGTGGTGCGTGTCCTAAAAAGCAGCCCCGCCGACCGTGCAGAGTCCAAGTTGCTTCCTGGCGAGATTGTCGTGGCGATTGGGGGAACCACCCTCACCGCAGACACCAACCCGGATGAGCTACTCGCCGATACGGTGGGGGAGAAGCTTCCGCTGACCGTCAAAGGCACCGATGGTAAAGAGCGCGAGGTCTTGATCGTCCCGATCGCTACTACTGCCGTGGGGAGCCTCCTCTACGACGACTGGACTTCCTCGCGTCAGGAGCTAACCCACAAGCTTAGTGATGGCAAGCTCGCCTATCTCCACATTCAGGGGATGGACAAGCTCAGCCAGGATAAGTTTGAGGCGGGACTCTATGCCGAAGCTTATGGACGCGATGCCTTGCTGATCGATGTCCGTGACAATGGGGGTGGCTCGACGGCAGACTACTTGCTGACGATGCTCTCTCAGCCACGCCACGCCTACACCATTGCTCGCGACGGCGCTCCCGGCTACCCGACAGACCGACTTCCCTACTACCCCTGGCGCAAGCCTGCGGGCCTGCTGATCAATGAGAACAGCTACTCCAACGCGGAGATCTTTGCCCACGCCTTCAAGCAGCTAGATCGTGGCCCGATCTTTGGCATTTCGACCTTCGGAGCGGTGGTCTCAACCGGAGCTTCCACACTACTGGATGGCTCCCAGATTCGCACACCTGGTCGTGGCTGGTGGCGCGTGACCGACGGAGTGAACCAGGAGCACACCGGCGCGGAGCCCGATACCAAGATCGAGATCAGCCTTGCCGATGAGCTCGCAGGCCGAGATCCTCAGCTAGAAGCCGCCGTGAAGGCACTTCTGGGGAAAGCAAAGCCCGTGAAGCTCCCCGATCCCAAGCCAGGACGGCTCAGCACAAAAAAATAGGTTTCCCCCCTAACCCTCGTCAGACGGGGGTTAGGGGGCGGAGTTTGGAGCGGGCCTATAAGCCGGGTTCTGTGTTTGTGTGGTCATCTATCTGCGACGCCCGTTACCGTGCGCCTCTTGCGGTCTACCGGAAGGCTCGGCGAGCCGCGTCAGCACCTTCCTTGACCTTGCTTCGAGTGGGGTTTGCCGGGCCGGTACGTCACCGCACCGCCGGTGCGCTCTTACCGCACCATTTCACCCTTACCGCACAAAAATGCGCGGCGGTATCTTTCTGTTGCACTTTCCGTCGGGTCGCCCCGCCAGGCCGTTAACCTGCACCCTGCCCTGCGAAGCCCGGACTTTCCTCAGACAGCTTGCGCTCCCTGCGACCACCCGTCCCGCTCCAGCGGCTATTCTATCAGGAAATTTGCACAGCGCTCTAAAACTCGCTCACGGTCTGCCAGGTTGGGAAGGCCCGTCGCTTCGGCTTGGACGGCTTGCGCATGGGTACGGAGCACCCCGCGCTGCTCTGGCGTGAGCGTAGCGTGCTCCGAGACAAAGACCAGTGCATCCATGATCCGAATCAGCACCTCAGCGCAGCCCCGGCTGTACTGCCGGATCAGATGAAACGCCGCCCCGCAGAGGCTCTCGAACGTAGGGACGGGGCGGATAAGGCGTAGCGTGCCGCTTGCATCGGTGCGACAGGGGGAGGGGAGACCGTGGCGCAGCGTGTGGCTGAGCAAAACGCCCAAGCGGTCCAGGCAGTTGATCGCCGTAAACGGGTCGTTGATCGCAGGGGACATCGCCCGTACCGCGATCTCCACCAGCTGGTTCAAGCCAAACTCGATGTCCTGGTTCGGGAGCCGCTGGGAACCGATGACGATAAAGCGCAGGGGATCTCCTGCAAGCCCATCCTGCACCCAGCCGATAGTCTCCCCATCGCCGACGTAGGAGCCGGGCTGGACGCGAAGCTGCACCTGAGTGCTTTGCTCGGTGGCAAGCTGGATCAGACCGACGTCGTCTATGGCCTGCACGTAGCCCGTAGTGCGAGCCACTAGCGGCGTGCCCTCAGGTTTCGGAATCGGGAGCTCGTGGAGGCTCGGCAGGGCAAAGGCCGCAATCGCGCGCTCTACGTCGTCGGCGACCTCATCAATCACCACAGGAGCCTGGAGCGAAGCCGCAACATTGTGGATAAAGAAGACCAATAGCGCAAAACAGGCTAGCGCCAGCGCTAGCGCACCCGTGGTGGCAATGTGCGGCAGGTTGGGAATATCCCCCTCCGGCGAGAGCGTGAAGAGCACCGCGAGGCAGTAGACAAATGTCCCAAAGTACGCCGCCAGCGTTACCTGCGTGATCGTGTCGCGTAGGAAGTTGCGCAACAGCCGCGAGCCGTACTGTGAGGCTGCAATCGAGAGGGGAACCGTGGTGAGCGAGAACACCACGCCCGCCACACTCAGCGTCGTCGTGGCAACTGTGAGGAGTGTGTTGCGCTCCGTCTCCGCCGGACCAATATATAAAAACGGGCTATGGGCCAGAGCAGCATCGGGAATGGCAGCATCCAAAGCGAGAAGCACTCGCGCGAGAACAACCGCTCCTACGGAAAAGGCGAGTGGGAGGAACCAGTAGCCGGAGCGCAGGTGGTCAAGGTAGTAGTGGAGACGTGTCGGCATAGATTTTTAGTTGAGCGTGAGCCGCTCGCCCGCACGAAGCACGCGATACGGCTGCCCGAGGCGCTCACACGTGGCGATAAAGAGTTCGGGAGACTCGGTGTTGAAGGAGAACATTTCGTAGTGGCCCGGAATCGCAAGCTTGGCCCCAATGGCTTTCGCCAGAGTCGCAGCCTCATCGCCCCAGAGGTTACCCGAGACATGGCGCTCGGGGAGGCGACCATTGATCGGCAGCAGCGCGAGGGTGGGGGAGTAGAGAGCAAGTAGAGCTTCCATGCCCTCATAAGGAATCGTATCACCGCTGTGATAGAGCGCCCACGGGCCGATCGCGATGATAAATCCGGCGTAGCAGGGGAGCAAATCTTCGTGTGCCGCGGGGACCGCCGTGACGTACACACCAGAGTGCTTGACGGTATTGCCGACCTCCACATCCCTCAAGCGTAGATCATCTGTTTGCCAGCCCAGGCGCTCTGAGGCAAACTTGGTGTTTGCCTCAGGAAGAACGAGTACTGCCTCAGGGTTTGTGGCGAAAATCGGAAGGAGTGTCTCGGCATCTAAATGATCCGTGTGGTTGTGACTGCTGGTAATAAGTGAGATCTGCGTCAGAAGCTCCGGGGCGATCACGCGCTCCGTCAGGCGGGTGTGGGGCTTGTCCGTAGCGGCGTATTTTTCCGTCAGCGAGTCGGAGAGATACGGGTCGAGGAGGAGGCGTGTCTGGCCATGGATCACCAGATAGCCGCTCTGGCCGAGCCACCAGAGATGGAGCGCCTCAGGCTGGCTGGCGCACGCGGCGTCCACGTCGGCGAGAAACGCGGCGTCTTTGAGAAACGGAACGATCATGCCGTATTGTACACTGTGGCTGTAACTTATCCTCCAGCTAAGCACCCAGAGGGTACCCGGAGGCTTTGACAGTGGAGGCAGGCTTTCCGAAGGTACCAACCTTCGCGTTGCCCGCTTCCCCGTCTATAGGGCGAGTTACATCGCCCCGTGCCTTGAACGCAATATTCAGAGCTGCATTGCAGTCTGCATTGAGTTCAAGGCCACATTCTAAACATTGGAATTTGCATTGAGATTTTCGATTATGCTTATCGCAGTAGCCACAGACAGAACAAGTACGGGAGGTGTTGCGTGGGTCAACCAGAACCACGGGCACTCCCGCACGTCTCGCCTTGTAGGTGACAAACTGTTTAAGCTGATCGAAACTCCAGTTTCCAAGCTCAAAACGCATTTCTCTGTTCATAACCGAAGCCCACTCCCGAATACCTGTCAGGTCTTCAAGGGCGATTGCCTTACCAGAGACAGCCGCCGATTCGACAAGGCGACGGCTGATATTGTGATTCACCCAACGAGTGAACCGAGACTGACGGCGGCGCAACTTTTGAAGGTGACGCTTTGCCGACTTAGAACCATGCTTTTTAGCTGTGTGTTGAAGCCCTGCTTTGAGCTTTCGCATTCGGCGACGGAGGGAGCGGATAGCCTCCCCACTGTACTGGTTTCCTTCGCTGTCCGAAGCGATTTGAACAATGCCAAGGTCTACACCCAAAAACTCGGTAGCCTCTTGCATCGGAGCTTCTGGAATGTCACAGACCACCACCAAGTAAAACTCACCACCGATGTAGCAAAGATCGCATTCGCCTTTTTGAGTCAGAAGCATTTCTTTCTGAATCTCTCCAGCGGCGAAGGGAATCTTCACGCGTCCGGCAACCGTCCAGAGCGAAATTTGGCTCTCCTGTGTGAAGAAGGTCAAGATGCGGGAATCGTAGGCGATAGAACCCGTGGGGCGAAAGTCTCGCTTCGTGAACTTATCCAGTTTATAAGAGTCGGCGACTTTGGCATTACAGCGAATAATCAACTGAGAAGCCAGCCCGAACTCCTCGCGGATGTTGTGATAACAGGTGGCGTGAAGGTCAAACTGCTTGAAACACTTGTTTTTCCATGCGAACTCAGACATGCGGTTGCAAGCCTCATTCGCCTTTTTGAGAGTGGCGAGAAGGACTTGCTTTTGCTGGCAAGAAGCAAGGAGCTTGATCTGTGCAACGAGCTTCACTATCGTGTTACTCCAGTTCGTCTCTCAAAAGCGGAAACTAAAGGTAAAAATAATTTGAAAAATCAATCGCGGGTACTTCCATGCGGTTCCCGATTCCTCCCACGGATAAACGCCCAGAGGGCACCCGGGGTTTCCTCGGAGGTTGTTTTATGAATCCGCTGCTTGTGCTCTCTGGTGTCTGCCTTGTCCTGCTTCTGGTGATCGCTGTCCTGGCCAAACGCGTCCGGGCTCTTTCCGATCAGCTCTCGGATGCCGATTTTCAGCAGCGCTCGCTCTCCACTACCTATGGCAAGATCACCGAGCAGTGGTTTCCGCTGATGGAGCAGTACCCTTATGACCCGCAGGGCTTTCGGTTTCTGGGCTCGCCCATAGATGGCGTGCAGTTCGAGGAAGACCGGATAGTCTTTGTGGAGTTCAAGGCCAATCGCAGCCAGCTTGCCAAGAACCAGCGGCGCTTCCGTGATCTCGTCGAGGCAGGTGAGGTCTACTTCGAGGAGTTTCGATTTACGGAACCTGCGGATTGAGCCTACAGTCAGAGTAACAACAGGCCGAAAATAGGTCTAGCGTGAGGCAAATCACAGTTAAAAAACGGCGGCGTCGCCGGAATTGAGGGAATCTGCATGATAAACTGGAAAGCAACTTCCGAAGGAAATCAGACAATGACGACAGTGAGTAAGAAAGCCTATTGGGTTGTGGGAATTGTGGCCGCGACCGCATCCGCCGCGACAGCGGCATATTTGATCTGGTCGCGTGGTAAGAAAGCCGGTGTCGAGGCCGCCTCCGATACCGTCGAGGATCTGCTCGATCGCTGCCACGACCAAGTTCAGC
>NZ_JANNYP010000626.1:0-1066 GCF_031410135.1 Armatimonas sp.
TGGCAAGGGCACTAGCTTCACAGTCCAACTCCCGCTGGAAGCGATCGAACTTGAAGCTCGAACTGTGGAAACTCCAATTGGGGCGATCCAACCGTCTTCGCAGCAATTCGACATTCTCCTCGTTGAAGACAACGCTGTTAACCAGAAGGTCGCGGTCCGGATGATCGAGGGATTCGGTCACCGTGTTTCTGTGGTGGAAGACGGGGTAGCCGCACTTCAAGCCCTTCAAAACCGATCTTACGACCTCGTGTTTATGGACTGCATGATGCCGGTGATGGACGGACTAGAGGCGACCAGGCGAATTCGATTCGAAGAAAAACGAACTGGCGATCACCAGCCCATCGTGGCGATGACCGCGAATGCGCTTTCTGGCGATGAAGCACTGTGCCTGGAAGCGGGAATGGATTCGTATTTGGCGAAACCTTTCCAGCGCACCGAAGTCAACCTGGCGATTGAGAAGTGGGCCAGACGCCTGCCCCGCTCACAGGCAGCATAGCTAATGCGGGTCGAAAGGCTTCACGAGCCTGACACGAACGATGTTGAAGTACAACACCTCGGTTTCAGTCTTTTTAATTTTGAGCACGTGCTCATCGGCGGCTTGCAAAATGCCGACATCTTGCCTCTCCGTGTCTGCCATCGAGTAGACCGTAACCTTTCTTCCCACTAATTCTTGAAGAATCGACATAACCTTGTTTGTATGTTATCTTCATTTAACGATTATTGCAACCAGGTGCCCGGGAGAAATCCACCAGACAAGGTTCAATAGACGTGGTGAAGAGGGTTGTCGCGGTTCTTGGAGGAATTTTGGGTCTCATGTTTGGGACCGCCATTCTTGCGATGGGCTCTCGCTTTTACCCAGGAATATGGGTTCAATCCGCTTTGGCGATCCTCATTCCAATTATTCTGTGGCGGGGAAAGTGGATCCCTCGCGGCCAAGCCCGGGGCCTGGTGATCCCCCTCGCCGGTCTCTTCACAGCAAGCATTCTGTTCAGCGGGCCTCCGATGCGGATTCTCGATCTTGAGTGGCTATCGTACGCGGCAACGGCAGGATTGGCGGCTCTCGGAC
>NZ_JANNYP010000627.1:0-15420 GCF_031410135.1 Armatimonas sp.
ACGGGAGCTTCAAGGCTTGGTTAGACGCGCATCACCCCCAAGAGAAAACCGCCTGGGTGGCGCTCTTCAAAAAGACCTTCACGTTTACCGGCGGTGAGATCGTCGGGGAGTTTCTCATGAGCTGTGGCTATCTCCCGGGGGCTCACGACCCCGACTGCCCCACACAGCTTCCCAAAGGCTAAGGCGACGGTACAATACTTCCATGCAAGATAGGCAAGAGCGTTGGAAGCTGGCGGAGTCGGGGATTGCGTGGGAGATTGTGGGGAGCGCGGGGCTTCCTCACGACGATCATGTGGAGCTGAGTGGACGGCGGGTGAGTGCGATTATTCGCTATGGCGTGGATGACAAGCGCCGCTTGATCCTGAGCCGTGAAGTGATCTGGCCCACCCTGCGCCTCAAGCGCGACGATGTGCGGGGCTATCTGCGGCGCACTTGGGGCAATGAGATCATCCCGCCGATTCGCATTGAGGGCATCCCTCTCGTTCCCGGCCCCGTGCGCGAGGTGCGCCTCTGGGAGGGACGGCTGACCATTACGCACGGCCCGCTCGATGGGATTATCGTCCAGCGTCATCTCTTCCCCTGCGAAGACGAGTCTGTACTTTTAGAGCGCTGGAGCGTGATTAACTTCAGCGATGCCCCAGTTGGGCTGGAGTGCGTCACCGAAGAGGACACCGAGACCGTGGCCTGCTACGATGGCGATGTGGTGGTGAGTACCAAGATTATCGAGGGAATGTCGCTGCTGGTGCGTCCCGGCGAGTTTGGCAATATCACCCTGGCCTTTGCCGCACACAAGAAAAACGCGACCTCCAAAGCGATCAACGTCCCTGACGAAGCTATTTTTCGTGCGCGGCGCTGGAAGGCTCTGAGCGAGAAGCTGGTGCTCACTACGCCCGATCCCGTGCTCAACCGGGCGTTTGAGTTCGCCAAGTGGCGCGCCGCCGAGAGCCTCTTTCACACCAAGATGGGGCTGGTGCACTCACCGGGTGGGGGGCGCTACTACGGCGGGGTCTGGGCCAACGACCAAGCGGAGTACGCCAATCCCCTCTTTGGCTATCTGGGCGATGCGCTCTGCCACGAGGCTAGTGTCAGCTGCTATGAGCGCTTCGCCACGGAGATCAACTCCGCCTTCCGTGCTCTCCCCTCGTCGTTTGAGGTCGAGGGCGATGTGCTCTGGTACGGCTGCGGCGACCGGGGCGATGCCGCGATGATCGCCTCGGGGGCAAGCCGCTACGCGCTGGCACGCGGCGAGAAAGAAGTGGCCGAGAAGCTCTGGCCGCTGATTGTCTGGTGCCTGGAGTTCTGCCGCCGCAAGACCGACGAGCGAGGGATCGTCCTCTCCGACACCGACGAGCTAGAGGGACGCTTTCTCACCGGCGAGGCCAATCTCTCCACGTCTTGCCTCGCCTACGATGGCTATAAACGCGCCGCCGATCTCGCAGGCGAGCTGGGTCATACGGAGCTGGCCGAGCAGTACCGCGCTGCCGCTGAGGTGCTAGAGCTCGCCATTGAGAAGCACTTCGGGGCAGAAGTCGAAGGCTTCACGACCTACCGCTACTACGAAGCCAATACAACCCTGCGGGCATGGATTTGTCTGCCGCTGGCCCTCCTCCCCCCAGCCCCCTCCTCCCAACCCTGGGAGGAGAGGGAGAGAGAGGGGGAGCTTGGGGAGGTCTTCTCTCCCTCCGCCAATCCTGCCTCCGCAGGGTTGGGAGGAGGGCTGGGGAGGAGGGAATCCCCGAGGAGGGACGGAACCATCGCCGCACTGCTCTCTCCCCAGCTCTGGACAGCCGATGGGCTGGCGACCGAGTCGGGCGATACGGTGTTCTGGGATCGGGCCACACTATATGGCCTGCGGGGCCTCTTTGCGGCGGGAGCCACGGAGGTTGCGCTGGAGAAACTCACGGCCTACACCCACCGTCGCCTGCTGGGAGAGCACGTTCCCTACGCGGTCGAGGCGCATCCCGAGGGCAACCAAGCGCATCTCTCCGCCGAGAGCGCTCTCTACTGCCGTATCCTCACCGAGGGGCTCTTTGGCATTGTCCCGCGTGGCTTGGAGCACTTCGATGTCACCCCCCGCCTCCCCGACGGCTGGAGCGAGATGTCGCTAACTTTAGAGGGCTTTGGCGGGCGCTGGGAGATTCAGGTAAGCCGCGTGGCAGGGGAAGTCAAGACCGATGTGCGCCGAGTCTGATTTATTACCAGTAATCTTGACTCAAGGCCATTGTCAGCCGCGCGAGAAAAGCTTAAAATAGACCAGCACGGGGGGATTTTTATTTTGGGACGACGTAGTTTTCTGGGAATCGGCGGGTCGGCGCTTGGGCAGGCGAAGCCAGGAGCGCGTGCCAAGCAGGTGCTGGTGATCTTTGAGCAGGGCGGGGTCTCGCACATTGATACCTGGGATCCCAAGCCCGATGCGCCGACCGAGCACCGTAGTCCCTTCAAGACCATTAAGACCAAGGCCGATGGGGTCTATGTCACCGAGCTACTTGCCCAGACGGCAAAGCATATGGACAAGATTGCCATCGTGCGCTGCATGACCCAGCCCACGCCGGGGATCGGCAACTCGCACCCCAAGGGCTCGCAGTATGTCTACTCAGGGGAAGCGCCCGGTGGCCCGGTGGAGATGCCCGATATCGGCTCGATTGTTGCCCAGAGGCTTGGGACGAAAGCCCCGTATCTCCCCGCTCATATTCTCCTGCCCGGCACCGATGAGCAGGCGGATAGCTCGCGCATTGGCTTCATGCCGCCGGGCTTCACGGCCTTCAAGACCGGCGGAAGCCCCGCCGATCCCAAGTGGCAAGTGCCCAACCTCGGGCTCCTGACGGGGATTGATGAGCGACGCTTCAAAGACCGCCAGAACTTACTCTCCGCGCTGGACGTGGGCTTTGTCCATGGGAGCGCCCCCAAAGATGTCGAGGCGATGCAGTCTCTGATGCACCAGGCCACCGACATGCTCACCAACCCACTCACCCGCAAAGCCTTTGACCTTGGCACCGAGTCCGACAAAGTTCGCGAGCGCTACGGAAGCGGCCACCGGGGACAGTGCTACCTGCTGGGCCGCAAGCTGATCGAGTCGGGCGTGCGCTACGTGACGGTGGACGTGCGCGAACCGATGAACTCATATGTCAATGGCAAGCAAGTCCGCTACGACGGTGGCAACAACATGAACTGGGACCACCACGACGGAATCTACTCCAAGACCCACACGAATAATATTCCTGGCGGTGGCGCGGGGGCAGGGCGCTGGGGAATCCAGACTTGGCCGATGATGGGCTCGACCGACCAGGCGCTCTCCGCACTCATCGAGGACATGGCCCAGCGCGGCCTGCTCGCCGACACGCTGGTCTGCTTCGTCACGGAGTTTGGCCGCACGCCGCGCATCAACGAGCGCCAGGGCCGCGACCACTGGACCCATGCCTTTAGCTTCGCCTTTGCCGGAGCGGGCGTCCCCGGTGGCACGGTGATTGGCTCGACGGACCGCGATGGGGGCTTTATCACCAGCCCAATGGCCTACACGCTGGAGGACTACGGCGCAACGATCTTCGAGAAGCTCGGCATTGATCGCCACAAGCCTATCTACACCCCGCAAGGCCGCCCGGTGCCCATTGCAGGCAAGGGCAAGCCCATCCCGGAGCTGTTTTGAACCCACCCGGCTGCTCGCATGGCTCGCATCCACCCTCCCTCTACGAAGGAGGGTTAAGTAGAAAAATGAGAATCAAGTTCCTACACTGCATCAACACCCAACCCTCACCAACCCTCCTTCGTAGAGGGAGGGTGGCTCGTCGTGAGGAACGAACAAAGAGCCGGGTGGGTTCTGGCCTGCTGGGTTCAGGAATCCTCCTCGCCTTCGCTGCCACTTCCGCCCAAGCGCAAGAGCGCATCGTGGTCACGCCGCCGTCGGTGGCGCTGACGAGTGCGCGGGATGCGCGGCAGGTGGTGGTGACGGGCTTCTTTGGCGGCCAGCCGCGCGACTTGACCGAGAAGGCCGTCTTTACCAGCAGTAATCCCAAGATCGCAAAGCTGGTCGGGAGCCGGGTTGCCGTCGCGGGGGATGGCAAGGCGAGCGTCACGGTGAAAGTGGCGGGGAAGGTCTTTACGGTTCCCGTGAGCGTGAGCGGTGCCAAGAAAGCCGACCCGGTGCGCTTTGCCTTTGAGACCGTGCCTATCCTGACCAAGCAAGGCTGTGCAAGCGGCTCGTGCCACGGCTCACCGCACGGCAAGGGGGGCTTCTCGCTCTCGCTGTTTGGCTACGAGCCAAAGATTGATCGCATTGCACTGACCCGAGATGGCTTTAGCCGCCGCGTGAACACTATGGAGCCCGCCGAGAGCCTGATGCTCAAGAAACCGACGCTGGCGATCCCGCATGTCGGGGGCAAGCGCCTGCGGGTGGGAGACACACGGTACACCACACTCAATCAGTGGATTGCCGAGGGCGCGGAAGTAGGCGTGCCCAGCGCCAGTGTCGCCAAGATCGAGGTCACGCCGGGCGGACGTCGCGTGCTCGAAGCGCCCTATAAAAACCAGCAGCTCAGCGTGATTGCCGAGCTGACCGATGGCACAAAGCGCGATGTGACGGCACTCGCGACCTATGAGTCGTCGCACCCGAGCGTTGCGAGTGTGGATGCCGATGGCAAGATCACTGGCAAGAGCCGGGGTTTTGCGGCAGTGTCCGTGCGCTACTTAGACAAAGTGCAGGCACTAGACTTGACGGTTGTTGAGCCGCGTCCTAGTTTTGTCTGGAAGCCGCAGCCGGAGAAGAACGCGATTGACGGGCTGGTCAACTCCCGTCTCAAGCAGCTCCAGTGCTTGCCTGCCGCGACTTGCTCTGATTCCGAATTTCTCCGCCGCGTCTCGCTGGACTTAACCGGGATGTTGCCCGGCGCGGCGGCTAGTAAGGCATTTCTCGCCGACAAGTCGCCCGAGAAACGTGCGAAGCTTATTGACAGCCTGCTGGCCTCGGAGGAGTTCGCACGGTTTTGGGCACTGAAAAAAGCAGACCTCATGCGCGTCTCTCCAAAGCACTTGACGACCGATCAAGCAGGGCGCTTTTCCCGCTGGCTCGTCGAGGCGACGCGCACCAACCTGCCCTACGATAAGCTTGCTGATGCCATTATCACAGCGACGGGCAGCACGGAGCAGTCGCCCGCAGCCAGCTACTTTCTGGCCATCAAGACCCCCGAGGAGCGCACCGAGCTAACAGCGCAGGTCTTTCTGGGCTCGCGGATCGAGTGCGCCAAGTGCCACAACCACCCGTTTGAGAACTGGACCATGCGCGACTACTACAAGATCGCCGCCGTCTTTGCCCGGACGGAAGCGAAGAAAGGCCAAGTGACGCTCGCAACAAAAGGCGAGGTGAAGCACCCCACGACGGGCGAGAACATGGAGCCCTGGTCCAAAACAGCCTCGTCTACAGAAGACCGACGCACCGCCTTTGCCCGCTGGCTGACTACGCCGCAGAACCCCTTCTTTGCTCGCGTGGAGGCCAACCGTATCTGGGCCGAGCTGACCGGACGCGGGATCGTCGAGCCTGTGGACGACTTTCGGGTCTCCAATCCGCCCAGCAACCCCGCGCTCCTAGACTGGCTGACCCAGGAGTTTGTGAAGTCCGGCTTTGACCGCAAAAAGCTTATTCGCCTGATCTGCCAGAGCCAGACCTACCAGCGGGTTGCTGTCGCTCCCAAAGCCGCTGATGAAGCCCTCTTCTCCCACGCTAAAGTGCGGCTCTTAACGGCAGAGCAGCTCCAGGACGCGATTGGTGCTACAGCGGGTATGCTCGCAAGCGCCACCACACTACCCACCCAGCTCGCCGCACTGGATAGCCAGCTCACTCAGAGAGCTGCCACGCTGGAGGCAGAATATCCAAGCTGGCTCGCCACACAGACTCGCTTGGCTAAAGCACTCCCTCTCTGGCAGAGCACCTGGCGCGACTCGGAGAAGCCCCTCACCGACATTACGGAGGGCCAGGAGTACCGCTTTGAGGAGGGCGAGCGCCAGACACGCACTCTCACACGGACGATCCACTCTGATGTCGCACGAACCGTGACTATCGCGCTGAAGTTCAGTGATCAGGCGACCCTTAAGGTCAATGGAGCCGCACTGCCAGGCAACCTCAAGCGCACTCCAACACACATGCTTAATCTCCAACCCGGGGAGAACACGATTGAGCTGCGGATGACCGGCGACAACCTGACCTTTACCTGGAAGCTGGCAGACGACACGAGCGGCCTCTCCAGCCCGCTGATTGAGGCGCTTCGTGCTGAGAACACCGCGCCGGTTCACGACTTCTACCTTGCCAATGACGCAAAGCGCACGCAGCTTCTAGGCCAGAGAGCAACTCTAGACGACCGTGTGGCCTACGCGACGCAGCGCCCTTGGCCGGAGCAGACGGCCTTCACCAAGACCTTCGGCCAGCCCGCGCGTGAGACAGCCTGTACCTGTGAGCGCCGCCAAACCCCGACGCTCCTACAAGCACTGGAGCTGCTCAACGGGCGAACATCCTACGAAACCGTCGCCGCTGGAGCCGCCCGCTACGCCGCTTTCTCGGACACGCTGCTTCTCGACGAGCTCTATCTCACGGCTCTCGCCCGCTTCCCGACCGAGAAAGAGCGCACCGTCGCGATCGCCTTTCTAAAAAACGCCCCCGAGCGCACCGCCGCCGTGACCGACTTGCTCTGGACGGTGGTCAATACCCAGGAGTTTCTCTTCCAAAAATGAAAAAGATTGCCCGAACCCATCCCCCGGCCCCTTCCCTCTACGAAGGAAGGGGAGAATTAACCCTCCTTGCGGCAGGGAGGGTGACGAAGCGAGGGACGAGCGTAGCCGGGTGGGTTCTGGGAGGGCTGCTGGCCCTCCCAGCCCACGCCCAGCCGGTGAGCTTCTCCAAGGAGATCGCTCCGATTATCCAGCGGCGCTGTGCGGGCTGTCACGGCGAGCGGACGAACCTAGGCGAGTGGCGGGCGCATACCTTTGCGGCTCTGCTTAAGCCCGGCGCGTCGGGGGCAGCGATGGTGGTTCCCGGTAAGCCCGAGGCTTCCGAGCTCTACAAGCGCATCGTTCACAAAGATCCGGACTTGCGCATGCCCAAGTCCGACGATGCGCTCAATACGCAGCAGGTCGCAGCTGTAAAGCGCTGGATCACCGAGGGCGCGAAGTTTGATGGGGGCAATAAAGCGGCGCTGCTAAAGATACTCCTAGGGCCACGCGTGCACCCCGCAGCTCCGGCCCGCTACCGCACACCGGTGCCGGTGCTGGCGCTAGCCTTTGTGCCAGGCGGGAAGCAAATCGCCGTGGGGGGCTACAACGAGATCACGCTCTGGGATACAGAGACGGGCAAGCTGGTGCGGCGCATCGGGGGGCTGCCCCAGCGCATCCAGAGCCTGCAAGCCAGCAAAGACGGCAAAACGCTCTTAGTCGGCGGCGGGATTCCCGGTGAGTACGGCGAGGTGGCACTGGTGGAGCTGGCGACGGGCAAGCGGCGCGTGCTCGATACCTTCGGCGATTTAGTGCTCACCGCACGCTTCAACACCGACGAGACCCGTGTCGCGGCGGGCGGGGCAGAGGCTAGCGTCCGCTGCTACGAAGCTAAAAACGGCGAGCGCCTCTGGAGCATGAGTGTCCACGCGGACTGGGTCACCTCCGTGAGCTTTAGCGGCGATGGCAAGTACGTCGCGTCGGCGAGTCGGGACCACACCGTCAAGGTCTACGAAGCCGATGGGACGCTCTACACGACCTACGGCGGCCACAACCGGCAGATTGGGCAGTACAAGGGGCAAGACCCTGTCTATGGAGTCTGTTTCACGGGCAACACAGCGCTCTCTGTGGGCGGTGGCAAGTGGGTACAGCAGTGGGAACCTGAGAAAGCCAAGGCCGAGTCTGGCGATGCCGGTGATATGGAGGAGCGCTTCTTCAAGCAAGGCCACGCCCAGTTTTTAGCCCATAACTGCGAAAAAGAGATCTACCAGCTTTGCCTCAAAGAAGGTCAAGTCTTCACCCTAGCCAGCGATGGCATCGTCAAGCAGCTGGAGCTTGCCAGCCAGAAAGAAATCCGCAGCTTCGGCCAGAGCGGCGACTTTGCCTTCTCCTTGGATACCGAGATGACAGCACAGAAGCTCGCAGTAGGCAGTTTTGACGGCACCGTGAGAGTCTTTGAGCTGAGAAACGGCCAACAAAAGCTCGCCTTCGCTGCACGCCCCTAACTAGTCCGCTGAGGGGCGATCCCGAAGCTTTTTTGCGGGAATCCCGCCCCATATCTCATAGGGAGGGATATCTTTGTTAACCACTGCGCCCGCAGCTACAATCGCGCCTTCTCCAATCGTAACGCCCTTGAGCACGGTGACATTGACACCTAACCAGACATCTTTTTCAAGCCGAATTGGAGCCTCGGGGCCAACTTGACGGTACATGAACTCACCGCGCAGGACACCATGATCGTGGTCAATAAACTTACAGCCTGAGGCAATCAGGCAATAATCGCCGATCTCAATTCCTTTGGTGATATTAAACTCACTATTGCGCCCTACAAAAACCTCATTGCCAAGGCGAATCGCTGGGCCTAGCTCATAGGGCTTTGAAAATTTAAAGTCTATGTTTTGTTCTAGTAAACACTGACGGCCCATCGATACTTGATGAGGCCAGTTCATTGTCGCACCGGAGGCAAGCGAGGTTCCTGCACCGATTTTTGCTCCTAGCACTTGCCAGCGCAGGCAGTTCAGAAAACTTACCAGAGAGAGCTGATGACGGACTCTAAAGATGATTTTCGCAAAGAGAGACATGGTACTATTCTTTCAAAGAACGCAAGAATAGCTCTACGATAGGCTTCCAAGCCAGCATGGAGTCGTAGAGCTTTTTACCACCATTACCTATTTTCTGACGGAGCTCGGGAGTGTGGATAAGCGAAAGAGTTTGTTGAATAAAAGCCATGTCATCCCCGGCAGGAGTAAGCATAATCGCCTCGCCATTGGCCTCATGAAAAAGCGTGTCCGTGTGAACCCCTGCTGTGCCAATACAGGCAATACCGTGGTCTAGCCCGGTCATGAGTGAGCCACGTCGAGCAGAGACTCCATCAGAAAAAGGAGCGAGGTAAATATCCATTGCTGCAAAACGTCGGGAGACTTCTTCAAAGGGAAGTGGCCCCTCAGTACAGAGGGGCACTAGGTCGCTGCCCAGAGCGGCACGGATAGCAGCTCCATCGGGGCCTATGTAGAGCAGGCGGGCATCAATGTTATTTTGTCGTGCTTCTTTGAGGGTGCGGGCAACGAGTGGCAGGAGACGCGAGATATGGGCGGTTCCAAAGAGTCCAATGGCAACCACATCATCGGGTATCCCCAAGCGTTGCCGTGCTTCTGTACGCGAGATCGCTTGTGAAGGGATATTTGAGCCTACGGGGAGCTGGTGCACAGGAATTTTTTTAAACCAGCCACGTGCATGATCTGCCCAAGGTTGGATGGAGACGAAGAAAATATCCGCCGTATGTCCTAGCCGCCAGTACTGGGGCACTTGAAGAGCTGCCATGGCCGTCCAGCGCCAGTTTCCCCAACAAGGGACGAAGTTCTCGTGTGCCATCACGGCGAGTTTTGTATTAGGACAGCGGCGCTTCAGCTCACGAAGTGTCGGGACGAGCTGCGGGGCGTAGCCACGCTTGCCGTACATAAACGGGTTGTACTGGAGCAAGACCCAATCCGGCGTGCGGGCGATAATCGGCTCTATAATTTCCCTGATCCCCTCAGGAGTGTCTACCGAAAAGCAGGGCACAATCGGGATATTTCCGATGGGATCGTAGTCGAAGCCCTTGGGGACGAGTAAGCGAACAGCAGCATATTGTGCAAGTTCCTGACTAAAAAGAGCGGTGTAGTGTCCGATGGCATCGAACTTGGGAGGGAGAGCGGTGTTAATAATATCAATCGTCATGCTAGTGCCTTACTATACCGTAGTCGGTCTAAGACGACAGCGAGGACAATGACTCCGCCGGTGAGGAGGCGCTTGAGGGGCTCCTGCACGCCCAGCTGCGCAAGGCCATTTCCTAGGATCGTGATAACCAGTACGCCGAGAAACGTTCCCAGCACGGAGCCGCGTCCCCCGGTGAGGCTAGTCCCTCCAATGACCACGGCGGCAATGGCAGAGAGCTCCATTCCCACACCCGCATTGGGGTCCGCGCTGGAGAGGCGTGCGGCATTGAAAAGTCCTCCAAAGCCTGCGAGCGCTCCTGCAATGGCGAAGACCAGGATCTTAAGCCGTGCGACGGGAACTCCCGAGAGAAAGGCGGTCTGCTCACTGCCTCCAAGGGCATAGAGATTGCGCCCAAAGACGGTCTTGGTGAGCACGACTTGTGCCAACAGTACCGTTGTCAGCGCCCACCAGAAGGGCGGCGTCAGCCCCCCAATACCCCCCTCCGTGAGCTTCTCAACGGGGCCACCCAGATACTGCGTGCGCGATTCGGTGAGCAGATAGGTAGCTCCCCGTGCGGCTTCCAGCATACCCAGAGTTACGATAAACGACGGGAGCCGTAGGCGAACGGTGAGAAGTCCATTGAGTCCTCCAATAAGAAAGCCGGTTGAAACTCCCAGCAGGGCTGCAAGAGGAAGGGGGAGGTGGCAGCGGAGGAGCGCAAGGCCGAGCACTGCGCTGGACAGTCCCAGAAGGCTACCCACGGAGAGATCAATTCCCCCAATCAGAATCACAAACGTCATTCCCACGGCGACGAGAGTTGCCTCGGGGAGCTGGTTGGCGATAGTCAGAAAGGTAGTGGGAGTCAGGAACGTGGGGGAGCGTAGGGCAAAAACGGCCACGAGGAGAGCCATCGCGCCGAGGAGTCCCCCAAACTCTCCGAGCGCCTGCTTCACTTCTTCAGCGTTTCGGCGGTAATCAGATCAACGGGCGTCTCTTTGTCGGTGGGGGTGGCTTCCTTTTGGAGCATCTCTAGAGCATAGTCAATCCCAAAGGCGGCGAGCTGGTCGCCGTGCTGATCTACGGTGCACAGAACGGCTCCTGACTTTACCAGCTCTTTGACGGCGCCGATATTGTCAAAGCCGACTACCAGCACCTGCCCGGTCTTGCCCGCGGCTTTTACGGCCGCGACGGCTCCTAGCGCCATGGAGTCGTTGGCACAGAGCAGGGCTTTGATATCGGGGTGAGCGATGAGCATGGCGGCGGCGATCTTGTTGGCCTGGTCGGTCTCCCAGTTGGCGGACTGGCTATTGGCAATAACAATCCCCGCTTGCTTCATCGCGTCCTCAAAGCCCGCCTTGCGCTGCTGGGCGTTAAAGGCCGTGGGCGCTCCCTCAATAATCGCGACTTTATCGCCGGACTTGAGCTTGGTGGCGAGAAAATCCCCCGCGAGCTTTGCGCCCTTCCGGTTGTCCGGCCCCACAAACGGCGCGGTGAGCTGCTTGTCTTTCATCACAGCCGCATCGAAGCGATTGTCAATATTGACCACGACAATTCCGGCGGCGGCGGCTTTCTGGCAGATGGGGACAAGCGCCTTGGAGTCAGCGGGAGCCACGACAATCGCGGCGACTTTTTGCCCGATCATCTGCTCAATAAGCTGCTGCTGTTTGGTAATATCTTGCTCATCTTTGATTCCATTTGATAGTAGTTCATATTTATCTGCATTTTATTTTTGGTGCTTTGTCGCACCTTCTTCCATAGTCTTAAAGAACTCATTGGCGAGGGATTTCATCACCAGCGCAATCTTGGGTTTATCCGTTGCTGGTTTTGAAGCCGCATCCGGCGCTCCTGGAGCAGTTGCTTGGTTGTTACAGCCTACTGCCAGCACCAACGCGGCTGCCAGGAAAGTGGATCGTTTCATAGCCACAGGTTCGCCGTGACCAGCCTACTTTCCTGCGGCTTGTCACGGGAAGGTCGCGGTCACCAGCGCCCCAAGAAGCATTGCGAGTGCGACGAGTACAGCCCAGCGGAGGGTGAAGCGCTGGTGGTCGCCCAACTCCACTTTCGCGAGGCCGACGAGCAGGTAGGTGGAGGGAACGAGGGGGCTCAGCAGGTGCACCGGCTGCCCTACTAGCGAGGCGCGGGCAAGCGCCACGGGCGAGATCCCGTAGTGGCCCGCCGCCTCGGCAAGCACCGGGAGCATCCCAAAGTAGAAGGCATCGTTGGAGAGAAAGAACGTGAAGGGCAGGCTCAGGAGCGCCGTAATCACCGCGAGGTGTGGCCCGAGGGCCTCTGGGATAAAGGCAATCAGACTCTTCGACAGTGCCTCGACCATGCCACTCCCCGAGAGAATTCCCGTGAAGATTCCCGCGGCAAAGATCAGGGAGACCACGGCAAGCACGCTCTCGGCGTGAGCGGCGATCCGCTCTTTTTGTGGGGAAAGAGCCGGGTAGTTGACGCTCAGAGCGATACCGAAAGCTGCCATAAAGAGTACGGGCATGGGAAGAATAGCAAGAATCAGGCACGTCATCAGCGCCACCGTGAGCAGGCCATTGAACCAAAGCAGTCGCGGCTGAATCCCTTCCATACGTTGCTCAGGAAGCTCGATAATGCCGAGGCGCTCTCGCTCGCGGCGACCGTAGACCCAGGCGAGGATGAAGATCGCCGCAATACCGCAGAGCATCGCTGGAATCATCGGGACAAAGACCGCCGAAGGATCCACATGCAGCGCACTGGCAGCGCGTGCCGTCGGTCCCCCCCACGGGGTAAGGTTCATCACGGCACTGGAGAGCAGCATCAGACAGGTCATGAGCCGAGTGTTCATTCCGAGGCGCTGGTAGAGCGGAAGCAGCGCCGCCACACAGATCATGTAGGTGGTTGAGCCATCGCCATCAAGTGAGACGACTAACGTCAGTGCGACCGTTCCGAGCGCCACTTTCAGCGGATCGCCCTTGACACGGCGCAGAATCCAGGCCACTACGCCCTCGAAAAGCCCGGTATCGATCATTAAAGCGAAGTAGAGAATCGCAAAGAGCAGCATCACCCCGGTCGGAGCGAGAGTCTTGAGATCCTCCAGCATCATCGGCCCCAGCTTGGCGATGGGAAAATAGCCCAGAAGCGCCGCTAAGATGCCGTAGCCAAGGGGCACCAGGGTCAGCGCGACGAGAGGCAGCAGGCGCTTGGTCATGATCAGCGCCATGAAGGTCGCGACCATGGCTAGGCCGAGAAAGGCGAGCATGGACTAGAACGTCTCGCCGACGGTTTTGTTTTTCACGGCTTCTTGCCAGCGCAGATCCTCGGGGCAGTAGTAGCCATCGTGGAGCGTGGCACGGCGGGTGTAGGGGACGTAGTTGCCGATATGCCAGCCGCAGGCCCGGTAAAAAGCGACATCGCCCGCAAAGAGCGGCACGGGAGTCGCGCCGGGCATCGCGCGGGTGTAGCCCAGGCAGCGCCGCTCACGCTCCTCGGGCGTGGCGGCATCAGCAAGCTCAGGGCCGGGCGGGGGGATGTGCGGAAAGTGCGCCGTCTCCTCGGGGAGATCGTCACTGTTGTGGCTCCCGGGCACCACCCAGAGACAGTGATCATCGTAGAGCGCCCCATTGAGCTGGTTGAAGAGCTGCGGGTCACGGATCGCCCGGAAGAAGGCAGGGATATCCATGCCGGGCACGTTGTAGCCCCAGTCGCGGTGCCAGTGGGTGCACCAGGGCTCGTTTTGTGGCTCGAAGAGAATCCCCAGGATCTGACTGGGTGCGTGCTCCGGCCCCAGAATGTTCTCCACGGCGGCCCGCATTCCCGGTAGCGCATGAAAGTCATGGAACGGCTGGTGATGGAGCTCCGGGTACTTGTAGACCGGCTGGAGCCGCTGGGTCTGTGGCCCCTGAAGCGTCCGTGCCAGCTCCCGCGCCTTCTCCGCCTCGCGCCGCAAGTCCGTGAGCAGCGATGCGGGAATCACGCCGCGCAGAACCGTCAGCCCCGCGCCGTAGTACTCCTCGCGGTGCTGGTCGGTGTAGAGAAACTCAGTGCCCATCGCGCTTTTCAGGGATCGTGATGGTCTCCACCGGGCCGGTTCGCCAGCCGGGGCCATCGTCGGCGATGGTCTTCCAGGTCTGGCCTAGGTCGCGGGTGTAGCGCACGTCGTGGCGGGCGTACTGAACGGCGTAGGCGACCCGTGGCTCATCTGTGAGGTTCTTGCCTGAGCCGTGCACGGTCAGGCGTGAGAAGGCGACCACATCGCCGGGCTCCATCGGCACAGGCACGGTGACTTTGGGCTCCAGCCCGCTGTTGTGGTTGGTTCCTGCCACCGGATGCAGCGTCCCTAAATAATGCGAATAAGGCACCATCGAGAGGCAGCCGTTTTCCTCGGTCATAGGCACCAGCGCGACCCAGAGGTTGATACCGGGGCCGTCGAACTTGGTGTACTGATTGTCCTGGTGAAAGTGAAACGCCCCGCCGCCGCCCGGCGACTTCACCGCGCTAAAGGGAAGATAGAGCCTCGCCTCGCCCTCCATTAGCTCGGAGGCAATCGCGCCAAGATTCGGGCTATTGACCAGCCCGTCCAGTGGTGAGCCTGCTAAGTACTCGCTGGTTTGTTTTAGCGCCGTCATCCCCAGCCCGATTGCGTCCATGATCGCCATCACATCCTCGCGGGTGGCCTTGGTTGCCTCAGGAGAAAGCAGGCCCTTGAGGAGCACATAGCCGTAGGTCTTGTAAGAGTCGTGCTCCTCTGCCGTGAGGGTGCGCGGTGAGATTGGATCGTTCATGGAGAGATTCTAGCAGAAAATGAGAGAGCGTACTACAGAAACTCAATTTCGGAGCTGGTGATGCAGCCACGCGCGTCGGTGACATTGAGGTAGCAGGCGACCGTTCCTAGAGGGATCGCTGACGAGGCGATGTTGCCGCTGAGGAGCACAGGCTGGGCCTGCCAGTGGCGCTGGGGCCACGGGCCAGAGTCGTCTTTGGTGAAGAGGAGCTCTGCGACTTTGAGCGGCACTTTTGCGTCGAACTCCGCTCGGAGCCAGTTACTCTTGCGCTCTTGTTTCTTAAGGCGGGCCAGGGGGAGCTCGCCGAGGCCACAGTGCGCGGCGGCAAAGACGCGTAGTTCTTCGGGGTTCTCGCCTGCCACGCCGTGGCCGTGGGGCATGCGGAGCTTGAACGAAAGCGTTTTCTTCCCACGCGGCAGCCGGTGCGACTCCTGCCAGATCTCGGGCGTGAAGGCAAAGTCGTTGGTGCCATTGATCCAAAAAAAGGGCATCTTTGCGTCTTTGAGGTGCCGCGACGGGTCCCAGAGCTGCATCCACTTCTCGGTGTGCGGCTTGTCGGTCTTATCCAGCCCCAGTCCCGGTGAGCGGTCTAGAAACCCACAGCCGTAGACCGACATGGCGAAGGCAAAGCGCGGGTCATGCCCCGCCGCGATGCCCGTTAGCACGCCGCCCCAGGAGATTCCTGTGAGGCCAATGCGTTTCTCGTCTACGCCGGACTGTGCCCGCAGGAGCGAGTGGCCACGCAGAATCGCCTCGACCGCGTGGTAGCCCCACTGCT
>NZ_JANNYP010000628.1:0-1790 GCF_031410135.1 Armatimonas sp.
TCGCATACACCGGCTTCAGCATTTCGGCAGGGAGGTTTGCAGGAGCTTCCTTGACGATATCTCGGTCGCTCGCATTGGGAGGCGTGAACTTCACATCGAGGCCTGGCACAGGCGCCCCGGTATACGGGCTGAACTCATAACCCAAGTATCGATCTTTGACTTCGCCCCAAGGGGTGAGGGCAAAAAGTGCGACGGCGGCAGGGTTTTCCGCTTTGTCGAACTCGGCCACGGTTTTGAAAGTGAGACACCCGGTCGAATCTTGTACGTCCCCGCAACCCTGGGCTTTATCGATTGCGGTGGCGCTGTTGTAGCCAATGCTCATTTGGCCGCGCGTGTTCCAGTTTTCAGTGTACATACCGCTGGTTCCTGGAGCGATAAATACTTTCTCGTCTTTCACAAACGTTTGCAACCCGGCCGTCCACATTCGATTTCGGTTGTTAGCATCCAGCCCATAGTTCGAGGAAGGCAGGTATTTACCGTCGCTCGAATCCACATACATGATGAGGGCCTTACCGAGCTGACCGAATTGAACGAGTGCCGCGGCTTTGTATGCACCCTCCTTTGATTTTGCAAAGACGGGAAAGAGAATTGCGGAGAGCACACCGATGATTGCGATCACGGCTAGGAGTTCCATAATGGTGAACGCCCGGCTGGAGTTTGAAGAGTTTTTTCTAGCTGTCATTGTGACTTCTCCACCTGATCTTTCAGGTTAGCAATAACCCCGCGCATGGCACCGGGCACTTTGGCATCTTCACCCGGCTTCATGCCGAACTTGAACATGCTTAACAATCCTTGATCCTTCTTCTTTCTACGTAAGTAGAGAATTTCGTTGGTGCCCACCGCACCAATCGCCAGATCCGCGCTCGTCCAGGTGAGCATCATCTCGAACTTCGTCGGGAGTGTGGCACTACCCTCTTTTGCTCGCAGGCCGGTCACTTGCACCTTCCTGCCGTCAGTTTTGAAACTCCCCTCGCCTTCACGAGCAGATTCTCCTTCCTTCATGCTTATTCCGAAGCTGCCTTTCTTGGCAAATTTCAATCGTCCACCAGAATATCTATTGGCAAGCAGCATCTCGGAACCAGGCTTCAGCGCCAGAGATTTCACAACATCCCATTCGCCCGTGACGTCCTGGATCCTTCCCTGTCCCATCCAACCTCTGAGCACTGCCCAATCGTTCTCCCAAGGTTTGTACTTCCATCCGCCGAAGCCAATCACGCCAATGAGAACAAAAAAAACGAGCCCTCTTCCCGAACCGGGTTCAACATACTTTCGAAATCGCTTCCGAGCTTTCTTCTCTGCTTTGACCCCAGCCCCGATGGGAACATATCCGCACTTGTAGCAACGCTCAATGCCTTTGCGCCATTCAGCCCCGCAGCGGGGACACGTTCCGAGGTCCATAACCCAACATTATGAGCCAAATGGCCCACCCAATAAACCTAGTAAATATACTAGCTCAATGGTCCGCCCGGTAGTCGTCGGGTATTCTTGCCTTCGACTTGTTCGGGATGTGGCTCAGCTTGGTAGAGCGCTGCGTTCGGGACGCAGAGGTCGTGGGTTCGAATCCCGCCATCCCGACCAAGTCTCTTCTGGGTTCAAGTCAGATCACCTACCCGTAGCCGCAGACCGACCAAAAGGCGGAGCCTGGAGGGAATTCTGAGGCTACTTATTGAGATGTCCCATCTCAATAAGAAAGACAATTGAGCACAGATGGTTGTGCGCGGGTTGGCCCATGCGCAGTGGTCGAGGCCATTGCTTCCTATCTGCATGGCTGGACGAAGCCCACGGATGAA
>NZ_JANNYP010000629.1:0-9938 GCF_031410135.1 Armatimonas sp.
GAGCTGCTCGAATGTCCCTGCGAACTCCAGGCGATACCCCACAGGCACCTTGTACTCTTGATCCAGCTTCTTTTTCACGTCCTCCGCAAGCGAGCCTAGGTCGCGCCCACGGACATTGGACTGCACCGTGATTCGTCGCTGCCCGTTCTCGCGCGAGATCTGCACCGGTCCCTCCACCGACGAGATCCGGGCGAGCTGCGAAAGGGGCACATGGCTTCCCTCGCCAATGGCAACCGGAATCTGCCCGATGGCCTCGGGGGTGGAGCGGAAGCGCTCTTGGAGTCGTACTGAGACAGCGACCCGAGTTGCCCCATCGGAGAGGGTCGTGGCGACTTGCCCCCCCACTGCCGCCGCAAGGGTGGCGTTGACATCGGAGATATGCACGCCGTAATGAGCGATGGCATCCCGATCCAGCGCGATTCTGAGCTGGGGCAGGCCCTGGGTCGTCTCCGCTCGGACATCTACCGCGCCGGGTACGCTGGCGATCAGCTTGGCGAGCTTGTCCGCCTCGCTGGCGAGCACCTTAGGATCAGGACCAAAGAGCTGTATCCCGAGATCGGAGCGCTGCCCAACGCCTGCCAGAAGCTCACCCATGCGCATCTGGATCGGCTGGGTCAGTGAGGTTGCGACGCCGGGGAGCTTGTCCAGCTCAGCCGCGACTTTCTCCACCAGCTCGTCTTTGGTTTTCGCCTTTTTCCACTGCGACGGCGGATTCAGATCAATCAAGATATCGGTCTGGTTGATGAGCATCGGGTCGGTGGCGACCTCTGGACGACCGATACGCGTCACGACTTCCTTGATCTCATCGGGGAACTTCTGTTTAAGGAAGCGCTCCCCAACACCGGCTCGCTCAATGACCTCCTCCAGAGAGATCGAAGGGGCGTAGATTGCCTCCACCGCGATCGCTCCCTCGTCGAGCTGTGGCATGAACTCGCTTCCTAGGCGGGGAAAGAGCCAGAGCGAGATGCCTAGCAAGACTGCGGCAAGCGTCACCGGAATGAGAGGCCAGCGTAGTGTTTGCTCCAGCAAGGGGCGGTAGGCTTTCTCTAGTTTATGCAAAACCGGGTGCTCTTTCTCCGAGCGCACCTTGAGAAAGAGCGAGCAGAGTGCGGGCACAAGCGTGAGGGAGAGAAGCAGTGCGCCGGTGAGTGCGAAGAGAACCGTCAGCCCCATCGGACGAAACATCTTGCCTTCCACACCCGTTAGTGTCAGGATAGGAAGGTAGGCCGCCATAATGATCACCACCCCTGCCAGCGAGGGCTTCAGAACTTCCGATGCCGCGCGGTAGATCACGTCGTGACGCTCCGGCTCGGTTAGGTCTCGGTTTGCGTCATGCCGCGCCTCGACCAGCCGCCGCACGGTGTTCTCGACAATGATCACTGCGCCATCGACGATCAAACCAAAGTCGATCGCCCCCAGGCTCATCAGATTCGCCGAGACCTGGAAAACACGCATCCCCACAATGGCGATGAGCATCGCCAGTGGGATCACAGTGGAGACGATCAGCCCGGCTCGGAACTGAAGCAGGAAGAGAAAGAGCACGACAACAACTAAGATGCCCCCCTCGATCAGATTTCGAATCGCAGTCTGAAGGGTTCGATCAATCAGCTCGGCGCGGTCTAAGAAGCCTAGGAGCTTCGAGCCTGGCGGCAGAGACTTCTCGATGGAGAGGAGCCGCTCTTTCGTGCGCTCCACAACCACGCGGCCATTCTGGCCTATCAGAAGAAGGTTGATGGCATAGACCTGCTCACCGCCCCCATTGGCAGTGACAGCACCCTGACGAACCAGCGGCGCATCGGTGATCTCAGCAACCTGCGCGAGGGTGACAGGCACACCTTCGGCGGCACCAAGGACGATTTTCTTGAGATCGTCGGCACCGCTGAGCGTCCCCACGCTACGCACCAGCTGTTGTTCACCCCCCAGAGAGATCGCCGCCCCACCCGCGTTCTCGTTGGACTCCGCGACGGCTTTCAGAACATCAGGGACGGAGAAGCCAAACGACTGGAGCTTCTGGGGATCGAGCTGAACCTGCACCTGGCGCACCTCGCCGCCCCAGGTATTGACCTCCGCAAGCCCCGGCACAGAGAGGAGCGCAGGTCGCACCACCCAGTCCATCAGGCTCCGTCGCTCCATCAGAGAGAGGTCGGGGTTATCAAGGCGGGCGTAGTAGATCTCCCCAAGACCTGTGGTCACCGGCCCCAGCTCAGCTCTCACCCCTGGCGGGAGCTGCTCTTTAACTCCCTCAAGGCGCTGGGAGACAAGGTTACGGATAGAGTAGAGCTCCGTGCCTTCCTCAAAGACAAGGACGATCTGGCTCAGGCCAAACTGGGAGATCGAGCGTGTCTCTTCCAGCTGAGGCAGGCCCGCCAGCGCGATCTCAAGCGGGAAGGTAAGCTGGCGCTCCACTTCCTCGGCACCGAGTGCGGGCGCGACGACATTTACTTGGACTTGTACATTGGTGATATCGGGCACGGCATCAATAGGGAGCTGGCGTGCGTTCCATATCCCCACTGCAAGAAGGAGCAGAGCAAGTAGCACGACAACGGCTCGTTGTTTTAGTGAGAACCGAACCAGGGCTTCGATCATCTGGCTACTCTCCTAGCTCACTCTTCATGGCCTGTGACTTGACCAGAAAGGCATTCTTGGCGACAAACTTAGCCCCAGGCAGGAGCCCTGAGCGTATCTCCGTCTTGCCGTCCTGAGTGACTCCCACCTCGACGGGCTGGGCTTTAAACTCCCCTGGTTTTTCTCCCGGCACAAAGACCACTTTCTTGCCCTTGTGGGTCTGCACTGCTCCGGCAGGGACGAGCACAGAGCGCTTCGCCGGACTACCGATGGTCGCCGTAACGGGGAGGCCAGGCCGTAGCACACCAGCAGGGTTGTCCACGCGCACCAGGACCTTTACCGTGCGGGTCTTCTCGTTGGCCAGCTCGCCAAGGCGCTCGATGGTGCCCGCGATGCGACGGCCCGCGACCTTAAGCATCACAGGCTGCCCCGGCTTGACTCGTGTGAGCTCGCTGGGAAAGAGTGCGAGCTGCGCAAAGAGCGTGCGCGGATTCACCAGTGTCAGGATAGACTCCCCCGCCATCACGGTCTGCCCCAGAGTGGCCTTGCGCTCTAAGACACGTCCAGCAAAGGGGACATGTATGGGAATAGAGTGGTTGTCACCCGGCTGACCGCCTAGGAGCTGCACATCATCCAGAGCACCCTCCGTGCTGATCCGTGCCTGCTCAACAACAGCCTCGGCCTCGGCGACCTCGCGGCTGGTGAGATAGCCGCCTTTGTAGATCGCCTCCCCACGCGCGAGTGCCTGCTGCGCCAGCGTGAGCTGCTTGCTGGCGCTCGCCACGGCCTTTTGTGCTGCTTCTCGACGCGTGAGAGCGCTCTCCATGCTGGCCTGAACCTCCCCGAGCTTTGCCTGCGCCGCGCGGATCTCAGCCAAGGCATGTTCACGTCCCGCCCCTGTCTTGACCCGCTCCCCAAGCGCCTGCTCATGCTCCTGCCGCGAGATGAGCTGCTCCGCTAAAAGCCGCTCACTCCGAGCCACTTGCCTCTCGGCGAATTCCACCTGGCTGGTGGCAAGCCGCTCGGCGGTTCGGGCCTGCTCCACGACTGCCTCTTGCGACGTGCGCTTGCTCTGCACCTCAGCAAGCGCGGCATCGGCGCTACGCGCCTCGCTCTTGCTGCGCTCGAGTGCTGCCTGCGCCTCGGTCTCCTGCTTGCGAACCTCCTCGACACTGGGACGGCCATACGCTCCCAGTCCGGCCAGCTTGCGCCGCCGAGTGAGATCTGTTTTTGCCGCCTCCAAGCGCTTGACCGCCAGGGCGTAGCTGAGCTGGGCCTCGTGGAGCTTCTCGCTCTCGATCACAGCAACCACCGCTCCGGAGGCAACCGCATCCCCGACATTAGGAGTCAGTCGAATGATCTTGCCCTCGACCCGCGATGTCACAATCGCCGTCGCCGCAGGGTCGGCCTCCAGAGTGCCCGTGACACTTAGCGTCTCCGTGCTATCGCTAGCAACCGCTGTGGCGAGCTCCAGGTTCGCAAGCCCAAGCGTCTCCCCTTCCAGCGTGATGCCCACGGGGGCTCTCTCCTGGGTCGCTTTGGGTTCTCCCTCTTGGGGGGCTTCTTGGGGAGTACAACCCGCTAAAATCGCAAGCAGGCAATACAGTGTTCGTTTCTTCATGGATACACCTCAGGGAGGGGGAACGGTAGGGAGAGAGGAGAGAGGCCGCATGCCTTATCAAGCGTGGCGGCGGCCCGCAGAACATCATAGCGTGCCTGGAGTGTCTCACTTTGGATCAGCCGGTGCGTGCGCTGGGCCTCGATCACGGCAAGGACACTGGTCTTGCCCTCCTCAAAGCCGATCTTGCTGGCGCGAAGCAAGCGCTCGGCTCGTGGGTGCGCCTCGGTCTCGTAGCGTGCCAGGATCACCTGGGCAACCGTCAGCTTCTCTGCGGCCTCGCGCACCTCGTGCTCGATCTGGCGGGAGATGGCCTCACGGCGGCTGTTCTGTGCCTCCAGGCGCTCCTTCAGTCCGGCTTGCTGAGCGCGGCGGCTCCCGTGATCCAGAGGGAGAGAGAGCGCGACTCCAATGCCTGCGCCGTTGCCTGTGCTCCCGGGGGGCGTTCCGCGAAAAAGGCTCCCGACACGAACCATGGGGGAGAGGTCGGGCTTTCCCTCGGCCTGGAGGAGCTTCTGTTGCGCCTGCAAACCTTCCCGCTCGGCAGCGGCCCGCTGGGGCTCAGAACGCAGCGAGAGGGCTGAGGCAAGAAGTGCTTCCATCGGACGCGGAGGCGGGGGCAGCGTCAGTGGTGCCAGCACAGGTAGCGCACTGCCGCCGGGACGCCCTAGGAGCAAGCTGAGGCTGGTTTCGGCGCTCTTGACTGCGCTTCTCGCCTGCGTGAGCAGGTTCTCGACACGCAGCGTCTCCAGTGCGAGTGTCTCTAGGTCGATACCGGGGCGCGTCCCTAGCTCCACTTGTTTTTTCGCAAGGCCCTCCAGTGTCTTGGAATCGCTCATCTGAGCCTCGATGAGCTTCTGGTGTGCTCGTGCCTGCTCCAGAGCGACTACTGCGTTTTGAACCTCGTGAGACAGGGCAAGGAGCGACGAGTGTGCTTCTGCTTGAGCACCATGGAGCTCCGCGAGGGCGAGGGCGGTTCGGGCTGAGCGAGTGCCATTGACCTCCAGAGGTTGAAGTGCAAGCAGCTCCTCGGTTGTGCCCGAGAAGCTCGTCAGCCCCGGCGAGAGCAGGATGTTAGGAGCCTTGAGAACCCGCGCACCTTTGACTGCCTGGAGCCGGGCCGCAAGCTCATGGCGGAGTGCCTCCACACGGGGGTGGGAGCGGAGCGCCTCCCGGAGCGCACTATCGAGAGTGAGGGGTGGGGTGGGTTCTTGGAAAAAGAGAAAAAATAGCAAACGAAAACCTCCTAAAAACAAATAGCGACGGTGTTTTTCAGGAAGGAGGTGGGCCACGAATCTCTGCAGAGGGAAGGGTAAGAGAGAGGAGAGGTGGGCCTCGGTAGTCGGGGAGGCATCTTGACACCAAGGAGACGCAGGTGCGAGGAGCAACGAGCCCAAAGGCATGGGCGAGGCTCGGCTCGGGTGGAGCTAGTGAGGCGAGCGTAGGCTTAAGATCGCTCGTGAGATCGTGTGTGTTGGTGAGGAGCGGTGTACACCCACAGCTTGAGGAGCATAGCTCTCGCGTCTCGCCAGGACTCTCTCGCTTCTGGCAGTTTTCATCTGCCCCGCTCAGGTCGGGCTGCTCGCAACAACACAGAAGTGCTCCACAGAACCGCCCGTCACAAAACCAGCTTATCGTCGAGGCAAGCGAGGGGACACTGGTGGAGAACACCACCAGACAGGCAATCAGTAGCTGTAAGAACCCGCCTCTTCGCATCTCTCGCCCAGTATACCAACGAATCAGGATGCAAGCGTTTCGCGAAGCTTGGTCTCGATCTCTTTTATATTGATCTTCCCACTCCAGTGCTGGAAAATCTGGCCATCTTTGACCAAGAGCACCGATGGAACAGACTTCACGCCCCACGCCTGCCAGATCGTCTCGCCATGAAGCAAGATCGGGTAGGTGAACTTGACTTTTGACTTGGCCAGAAACGGCACCACTTTTTTGGCCCCCTCTTCGTCGAGCGAGATGCCCACCACGGTGAAGTTCTTCGCAGCGTACTTCAGCTGGAGCTTCTGCATGTCGGGCATGGCCTTCACACACGGATCGCACCAGGTCGCCCAGAAGTCTACTAAAACCAGCTTGCCCTTCAGCGAGTCTAGCGTGACTGTCTCGCCGCTGGGTGTCTTCAGGGCAAACGGTGGCGCGGGACGTGGAATGGGAGCGGGGATGTAGGCCTCGGGGTCTTTTAAAAAACGCTCGATCTCGCTCGTGTTGCAGAAGTAGTAGGTCTTGCCCTTGTAGCTCGCTGCACCCGCAGGCTTCTCCTCACCCTCGCCGCTCTGGGAGCAGACCAGGCAGAGTGCCTTTGCCGGGAGCTTGCCCGTCACACGTTGTGCTTTTTCTTGAAACCATCTCATCGTTAAAAATTCCTCGCAAAGGCAATCCCGACGCGCTTATTGAACGCGGCAATCAGGCTCACACTCTCGCCGCGCTTGCTGAACCAGGAAAGCGTTGTGTGGCCGTACTTGCCATCGCACATCGGCAGGAGCACGAGATCGTCGCGTAGTGCAAAGCTCGCCCCAAACGGTGCGAGAACTTGCTTGCCAAACTCGGAGTAGGCCAGCCCCACATACGGCGCGATCCGTCCCTTCTCCCCACCGAGCTGCTTCTGCGCGGAGACAAAGTAGCTCATGCCGCGCGGTGTCCCGATCCGATCACTGGAGAAGCCCGCCACGATCCCAGGCCGCGTGTTGCTCTCCGGCTGGATAAAATAATTCCCCACCGGATTGAGCTTCGCCTCGGGCGCATTGGCATTGAACTCCACTCCCACCTGGAAGCGCGGCGAGACCCGACCGGTCAGGGTCGTGCGCCAGCGGGGGCGCTCCTGCACGGTGTCCACGTAGCGCTGCGCAAACTGAAACTTTCCCTCGACACCACTCGCACGGAGCGGCGATCCCTCACCGGGTCAGCCCGTTCACGGAGGGAGTGTCGAGCGTAGCTTGTCTTTGACGGACTGCCCACTTTGCTCTTGCGCCCCGACCATGCCAGGGAGAAGCGCTACGCAGCCCAGCACGAGAAATGCTATTGTCTTCATGATGTTTTCTCAGTATACTGCCTCACCATGCATAGAACACCAAAGATTTGTCTGGCAGCGCTTGTCCTCACACTCACCCCGCATGCCAGTCAGGCACAGACGACCTCCGGCTGACCGCTCTGACCGGCTTCCGGATACTCCGCCCAAAGCGGAGCGCTCGCCGGTTCGGCGGGTGCCACAGTAAGGGAGAAGCATCTTTTCTTCTCCACAATGCACTCAGAGGGGCTCGCGGGTAAGACCGAGACCTTTCTACGCTACGGCGTCACGCCCCGGCTCGCCGTCGGCTTTGGCTACTTGCACAAGCAGGGCTACGTCCGGCCTTTGCTCAGCTATACGCTCACGCCCGAGACCCCAAAAATCCCCTCCACGACCTTGGGCCTGATGACCGACTCACTCGGCGGGGGACGTCAGGGGGCCTTTATGACCTTTGGCAAAGCCCTCCCCGGCCTCCCCGCCAGCGTCTACATCGGCCCCGCGAAGATCACCGGCGAGCCACGCTTTCGTCTGCTGGCGGGCATCAACGGGCGCATCGGGAAAAACTTCTCCGCCTCCGTGCAGCTCGACGGGCGCTACGCCAACGTCGGGCTGGTGAGCACGGTCGGTCAGGTCAGTGGCATCCCGCTTCGTCTCGGCATCGTCGCAGCCCACGGCAACCGCTTCGGCCCCCTGGCTGCCTGGAACATCCCCCTCAAGCCCTAGCTCGTAAAGAGATCACTTTACTTCACAGGGACAAGGCGGATGATCTTATCGGGCTGATTCAGTGCGACATAGACCAGCCCATCAGGGCCGACAGCGACATCGCGGACGCGGCCCTGGCGCCAGAAGAGCTTCTCTTCCTCTACGACCTTGCCGTTTTGTACCCGAATGCGAAAGACCGGGCCGTTGCCCGCGAGGCCCCCTGCCACCAGATCGCCCTTCCACTCGGGGAAGGCGCTACCTTGGACGACATCCAGGCCACAGGCACCGATGCTTGGGAGCCAGCGTAGAGTCGGTAGGGCGAAGTTCTGACCCTCTTTGGGCCAGGGCAGCACCAGCGGGGAGTCGTTGTAGTTGATCGAGGTGGCGATCAGCGGCCAGCCATAGTTCGCGCCTTTCTGAATCACGTTGAGCTCGTCTCCACCACGCGGGCCGTGCTCCGTGTCCCAGAGATTGCCCTTGAGATCCATTACGAGCCCCTGCGGGTTGCGGTGTCCCCAGCTCCAGATCCCAGGGAGCTGATTGGGATCTTTCACAAAAGGATTGTCCTTGGGAATGCTGCCGTCGTCGTTGACCCGGAAGATCTTCCCATTGGGGAGCGTCAGGTCCTGCGCTTTCTCGCCGCTACCCCGCTCGCCGTGGCTAAAGAACACGTGGCCTTTCTTATCAAACACAATGCGCGCGCCAAAGTGCGCACCGCTGGGGCTGTAGGTCTCGGGCTTGCTCTTGTAAATTGTTTGTTCGTCGTACCACGCTGCGGTGAGGCCCTCGATCTTGAGCTTGCCGCGCACGATCTTGGTCATTCCCGCCTTGGGATCGGTGGGCGACGGATCGGTCAGGGCGAGATAGACCCAGCCGTTCTTGGCGTAGTTGGGGTGCACGGCCACATCCATCAGCCCGCCCTGCCCAATCTCGCGGGTGGCAGGAATCCCCGTGATCTCCGGGCCGACCTCGCCGTTTTGGGACAGGCGCAGCGCACCGGGGCGGTTGGTGATTAGCATCTTGCCATCGGGGAGCCAGTCGAGGCCCCACGGCACCGCGAGGCCCTTGCCTTTTTCCACCACGGTCTCTAGGCGAAACTTGGCGCGCTGGGAAGTGTAGACCCCCTCGGTCTCTTTCGGCCCCGCCACCAGCGCCTCGGTGTACTTGTTTTGCAGCTCACGGATGTGCACCACCAGCCCCCAGATCGTCTCATCGCTCATGGTCGGGCCGTAGGCATCCATCCCCATGTCTGGGACGCCTTTTTTGATGGCATCGAAGAAGAGTTTGTCATACTGAGGGCCGAACTTCTCCAGGGTCAAGAGAGTCTTCGTCCCCGCGCCGCCGCCCTCGCCCTGCTCGCCATGGCACTTCGCACAAGTGTCACTGTAGAGCCGCGTCAGGTTGATCGCCGTTTGCTGCGGAGCTTGCTTGCTAGGCTCCGCGTTACTGCTCTTTTCCAGAGGCAGCAAGAGAAAAGCACAAGCCGTGAGTGTGAGTGTAATAGATAATTTAAACATAGATATTTTTAATCGCAATGAGGAAATGGAGCACAATGAACTCGTCTGTTATACCCGCTCTTCCATGAGGCTTCAATGGGCATCATGTGGAGGTACTTATTGCCACAAAATGATACCCTGGTAAAGAGAAACGATGGCACAAGATATTGATCACAACCCTACTTGTCGAAGCCAAAGTCGAGCCTCAAGAAATTGCCCTGGCCTTCCACTCCCCTGCCGCCCGTCAGTATCTTCCCTTTGCCGTCGCCTAAGAGGACTGTTGTGATTATCATCCCTCCCATCGAAAACCATTTAGGGGCATTGCACACGCTTGCGGTGCATCGCTGGGATTCTGACGAGCAGGAGACGGCTCTCCGCCTCTGGCAACAAGGCAGACGAATTACACTCTGGATGCAGAATAAGGAAAAGTGGTATGGTTCCGGTCCAAAGTTTCCTTATTCTGCATCCAGAGTGTAATTCGTCTGCCTTGTTGCCAGAGGCGGAGAGCCGTCTCCTGCTCGTCAGAATCCCAGCGATGCACCGC
>NZ_JANNYP010000630.1:0-12623 GCF_031410135.1 Armatimonas sp.
CTGAGCTTTGCGCCGCGTTCGGTGTCAAAGAGTCCGAGCGATACGCCCAAGTCCCAGTGCGCCTTAGGCTCAAAGTCAAACTCACGAGGCGTCCTGAGTGTTGACTGCGAGATTCTCTTACTCGCCTGGTACCAATTACCAAAATTATCTGGGGATTCTAAGATTATATTTTTTTCTTCGCCGCCTTCTGGGACATCCTCAAGCACAAGGTTTGGCAGTTTGGACAGGAGTGTTTCCTGTTCCATGTCGAGAGACTTCAGTTTGAAATCGAGGTTTTGAAGCCTTACCTTGACTTCTGAAGATCGTGTTTGTAGTGTCTCACTATTTTCACGTTCTTCTATCGCTTGCGTGATGCTTACCGATGGTGGATTTAGATTATTTGAGCTGAGTGGAAGACGATCCACCCCTGCTTTCATTGCTGCCGCTATCTGTTGGCCAAGCCTTTTTTGCTCGGCGCGGAGCACTTCCCACTCGCTCTGCTTCTCGCGGCGGGTGACATCGAGCGCCAGAAGGGCGTCTATCTTACTTGTGTCCTCGCCGCGCTTGGCAAGGTTGGCCTTAATGGCATCAGTTTCGGTGCGAATTCGTCGGATATCCAGCATAACGCCGCTATTGTATCGTCAAAATCAGCTACACTGGGAGCCATGCATCCACGTGCTCAAGCGCTGATCGAAACTCTCCAGCTCGCACCTCATCCCGAAGGCGGCTACTATCGCGAGGTCTTTCGTTCCGCCGAGACCGTCACCCCAAGCGATGGTCGTCCGATTCGCTCAGCGCTGACCACGATTTACTTTCTCCTGCCTGCCGGAGCCTACTCCCGCTGGCACAAAGTGCTCTCCGATGAAGTGTGACATTTCTAGGCGCACCCCTAGAGCTTCTCTGCGATGATGAGCGCTGGGTTCTCGGGCCGGTGGTGCTAAGTGGCGAGCAGGCACCCGTCCACACCATTCCCGCGGGCGCGTGGCAGGCCGCACGCTCGCTGGGAGAGTACACACTGGTGGGCTGTACGGTGGGGCCAGGCTTTGATTTTGCGGATTTTTCGCTAAAACCACTTGACTGAAATCATAATTGACTTTATAATCATAATCAATATTGATTATGAAAAAAGAAAACAAAGCAGAGATTATCTTCCACCCCGTCCGGATTCGGGTCGTCCAGGCACTGTTCGGCGAGCGCCAGATGACCGCCCACGAGCTTCAAACCGCCACAGGAGTTGCCTCTCTCGCCACCCTCTACCGGCACCTGAACCGCATGGTGGAGGCCGAGATTCTCGCCGTGGTGGAAGAGCGACCCGTTCGGGGAGCGATCGAGAAGGTCTACGCCTTCGCCCATGGAAGCGTCGCGAAGTTCCAGCCAGAAGAATACCGGGCGATTCCTCCCGAAGATCAGCTTCGCTACTTCAACGCACTCGTCGGCTCCCTGCTCAACGACTTCGGGCGCTATGTCGGTCAAAAGCAATTCGATCGAGGCGAAGATGGGGTTATCACCCGCCAGATAGCGCTCAACCTGACCGATGAGGAAGCGAAGCAACTTTGGGAGACGCTCTACGAAGCGCTCGCTCCCTATCAAAAGCTCGCGCTCGACCCTGCCCGCCGCCGTCGCATTCTAACCACGATTCTGCTTCCCGTGGTGGAGCAAGTTACCGAAGAGGAGACCCCATGAACCTGAGATTCCCCACCGCCGTCGTTACAATAACGCTGCTCGCTCCTTGTGCCGCGAACGCCGACACCATCGACGACTTCGTCCGCGCCCGCCAGAAAAGAGACCACGTGCCCGGAATCGCCATCGCGGTTCTGAAAGATGGGAAAGTGGTGCGCAGGAGGGGCTACGGCCTGGCCGATGTCGAGCACAATGCTCGCGTGACCGCCAGCACTCCCTTCCAGCTTGCCTCGGTGACCAAGCAGTTCACCGCCGTAGCCGTCCTGATGCTGATGGAAGAAGGCAAGCTCAAGCTGGACGACAAGGCGATCCAACACCTGCCCGACCTCCCCGATGCCTGGCGCGACGTGACTGTACGACAGCTTCTGAACCACACGTCGGGCATCAAGAGCTACACGAACGTCGCGAGCTTCAGAACAACCTTTCGCAAGGACTTTACCCAGACTGAGATCGTCGATGTGGTGAAAAACGAGCCGCTGGAGTTCGCGCCCGGCGCAGGCTGGAACTACAACAACACGGGGTTCTTCCTGCTGGGAATGCTGATCGAGAAACTCACCGGCAAGACCTACGGCGCGTTTCTGGCGGAGCGTATCTTCCAGCCGCTGGGAATGACCCGGACGCGGGTGAACGACCTGGGGATCGTGATTCCGGGGCGGGGGCGGGGCTATAGCTGGCGTGACGATCAGCTGGTAAACGGCGAGTACATCAGCCCGACGCAGGCGTATGCCGCCGGGGCGCTGGTCTCCACGATCGACGATATGGCTCGGTGGGAAGGGGCGCTCGCTTCCGGGAATCTCCTGAAAAAGTCGAGCTACGAGCAGATGTGGACTCCTACCCGATTGCCTGGCCGTAAGGAAGGCTACGGTTTCGGGTGGTGGATAGATGAGATCAACGGGCATCGGCGTATCTCCCACAGTGGCGGCATTCCCGGCTTCGCTACCGAGATCTCGCGCTTCGTCAATGACCGTATCACTATCATCGTTCTGTGCAACTCGGATTCGACCGACGCGGATTCCCTTGCAAAAGGCATCGCGCGACGCTTCATCCCGACGCTGACCCCTACGACGCCGAAGGCAGTCGCCGTAGCGCCGGAAACGATCCGGGGCATCAGCGGCTATTACGACCGCGAAGGCAGGATCGGCGCTTTCCTTCGGCGCTCCGGCCAGCTTTCCCTGGACGGCGAGACGCTGAAGTTCTCGGCTCCCGATACGTTCTTCCTCGCCAATTTCGACGTCAGTCTGAGGCTTCAGAAGTTCCGTGCGGTGAAAGACAGCGCCGGGCAAGTCAAAGAAGTCGTCAAGAACGAGGAGCGCCGCGCCGCACGCATCGGTCCGCTGGCGAACGACGCGCCCCCGCAACACGATCCGGATACGGCGCTTACCCGGCGTCTCGAAGCCACGCTGAAAGCTCTTGCGCAGGGTGAGAAAAACCTGGATAGCTTCCCGGTCACTCCTGGCTTCAAAAGCCAGTTTGCGGGCACCCCGCTCCCGGAGCTGGTGGGCGGCGTGAAAGACATCTCGTTTGTCGCTGCCTTTAACGTGGCCGACCGGGGAATCCTTCGGTTCGGTAGTAAGGTCAGTCGGGTTCTCTACTACAAACTCAGCATCAATGGCGCAGCGAAGTACATTCTGATATATCTCACAGACAATGGCCTGATGGCGGATGAAGATGTCGTAAAGGATTAGGAACCAGTAGATCGTCGAATTTTGGGGTTGCGAACTTTGAGTTAACAGTGTAAACTTAACGGTGTTAAGTAATGGGAAGTACAGATAGGCGAAAACGAGAACGGGAGAACCTTCAGCGGGCGATCCTGGATGCCGCACGCGATTTATTCGTGGAGCAGGGCTTTGCTGCCGTCTCGTTACGCAAGATCGCGGAGCGCATTGAGTACTCTCCCACGGCGATCTATCTCTACTTCAAAGACAAGAACGAGATACTAGCCGCGCTGATTGGGGAGGGGTTTGAGCTTCTTTGCACCCAGATGCACCAGATTCAGATCGAAGACCCGGTCGAGCGCCTGCGGCAGGGAGCCCGCTGCTACTTTGCCTTTACACGTAACCATCCCCAGTACTACGCGCTGATGTTCGAACTCTGCGACGAGGACTTTGAGAAAGCCTTTGGCCCCAAGCCCGAGTCGGGGATGCAGGCGTTTAACTTTATCCGTGGCGCGGTGACGCAGGCGATGGCGAGTGGCGAGTTTCGCACCGACCAGCCCGAGATCGTGGTCTCGCACACCATCTGGGCACACATCCACGGAGCCGCCGCTCTCGCACTGGCGCGGCGGCTTACTATGCTCCCAGAGGAGCACCACGCGGCGTTTTTCGAGAGTGTCGCCGAGGCAAGCCTACGCGGTTTTTTGGTGAACTAATTTTTTAACTGACTGTTAACAGTGTAAAGGAAAATAATGATGTACATAAAAGCGATCCATTTTGGAGCACTCACTCTACTGGGGCTTGCTAGTGGCTGTGCTCGCACAACAGCGCAAGCGCCACAGAAGATGCCTGCCGCCGCCGGAATCCCGGTGGAAAGCATTACGGCACTGTTGCAAGCATCGCAATCTAGTATTCAGATTAGTGGTCAGATCGAGCCGTATCGCATCGCGACGGTTTCTTCGGAAGTGGCGGCGAAGATTAGTGCACTGCCGATCTCGGTGGGAGCGCGCGTGGAGACGAGTGGGCTTCTGGCACAGCTGGATGCCAGTGTCGCGATTGCCACACTCCACGAGGCCGAGGCGGGGCTAAAGCAGAGCCAGGCCGGGCGACGACAAGCAGAGGCGGAGTACGCTCGTGCCGTGGTGGAAACCGATGCGGGGCAGCAAGCCGCGCGAGCCCAGCTCGCACAGGCCGAGGCGGGGGAGCGTGGGGCGGTGGCGCAGGCGACTCAGGCAGCGCAGAGCGAGCGAAAGGCCCGCTCTGCCACCCGCGCCCAAGAGCTGCTCCAGGCCGAGGCCGCGCTAACCCAGGCGCAAGCGGATGAGCGGCTCGCCACCAAAGAGCGGGATCGCATCGCCGTTTTACTGAAAGAGGGTGTGGTCGGGCAGCAGGCGCTGGATCGAGTGCAGGCGGCACAAGAGGCGGCGGCGGCTCGCAAGACTGCCGCGGAGCAGGGGCTCTCTCTGGCGAAAGAGGGGGCTCGGGACGAAGACATTCGGACGGCTACAGCAGGAGTGGCGCAGGCGAGTGCCGGTGTTGCGAATTTCCAGGCACAGAAAGACGTTGCCAAGGCACAGCTCCGGGTTGCGGGGACGCGGCCTGCACGGTTAGAGACCATCCGACGGCAGATTGAGGGGCTACGGGCACAGGAGTCCCGTGCGGCAGCAAGCGTGGAGCAGGCGCGGATCTTGGTTGCGAAGCACCGGATTGTCGCGCCGTTTGCCGGACGTGTGCTCGCCAAGCTCACCGAGAGTGGGCAGCTTGTCTCGCCCGGAGCGCCGGTTGCGAGGTTAGGGGACTTGAGCCGTGTCAAGGCGCTCTTTGCCGTGCCCGAGGCGGCGCGGCTGACACTGCGCCCCGGCCAGAGCGTGTCACTGACCGCAGATGCCTTGCCAGGAAAGCGCTTTTTAGGGCGGATCGAGACCGTGGGCTACCAGGCAGACCCTCGGACACGGGCGTTTGCTATCGAGGTTCGCGTGGAGAATTCGGGGGAGGTGCTCTTGCCGAACATGGTCGTCCGGCTCGCACTTGCGCCGACGCGTCGCTCTAGTGCTGTCTTTGTGCCTGTCTCGGCTGTCGCGACGGATGGGAAGAAATCCTATGTTTTCTTGCTGGAAGATGGCAAAGCAAAGCGCCAGGATATTGTCACCGGGAGCGTCCAGGGTGAGCAAGTGGCGGTGCGCTCCGGACTTGTGGGGGGCGAAGTGCTCGCCGCAACCCCGCAGCGCCTGACCGATGGCGCGTCTGTACAGATCAATGGGGAGGGGACGAAATGAGCCCGACAAAGCTTGCTTTTGCCTTCCGCCCGGTGACGGTGCTTCTGGCACTTCTGGTTCTGGCGTTGGGCCTGACGGGGCTCTTTACGATGTCACGCCGCGAAGATCCCGATCTCAAAGGACGCTTTGCCCAAGTGATCGCGCTCTATCCCGGCGCATCGGCGTCGCAAGTGGAGCAACAAGTCACGGAGAAGCTGGAGCGGACGCTCCGCGAGATTGATGATGTGGGCAATGTCACCAGTACCTCGCGGCCCGGTGTGGCGGTGATCCAAGTGGAGGCAGCGGATCGGATGACCGACACGCTGGACAAGCTCATGGACCAGCTCCGTAAGCGTAGCGCCGATCTCAAGCCGCAGCTGCCCGCTGGTGTTGTGAGCGTTGCCGTGAACGATAGGTTCGCCGACACGTCCGCGCTGATCTTTGCCGTAACCCAGCCGGGGGCCAACTCGCGCCAGCTCGAAGTGCTTGCCAAGCAGCTCCGCGACCAGCTCAAGCTGATGCCGGAGACGGGAGAGACGCAGCTCTTGGGAGCCGAGCAGGAAGTAGTCACCGTTGCGCTATCATCGCAGCGGCTGGGCGCACTGGGCGGCGTCGTGACGCCAGATGGAATTGCAGCGGCGATTGCTCGCAAAAATGTGCTCCCGGAAATGGGGGGCTCGGTAACCTCTGGTGATGCGCGACTGACGCTTCTCCCTTCGGGGAACCTGACGGATCTGACGACGCTTGAGAGCCTCGTTGTCGGGCTGTCGGAGCAGGGGGCGCCGGTCTATCTACGCGATGTCGCCACTGTCACCCGGGGCTTTGCGGACCCACCTGCCTCGCTGCTCCGAGTGAGTGGGGCTCCCGCAGTGGGGGTGAGCGTGACGATGCGCAAGGGCGGCAATATCTCCGAGCTGGGCAAGAAAGCCCAGGCCGTTGTGGCGAAGCTCTCGCTGCCACAGGGGGCGAAAATAGTCACTGTCAATAACCTCCCCAAGTCCGTCGAGCGCCGCGTGGATGGCTTTTTCCATGAGCTTGGGCTGGCAGTGGCGATTATCTTCTTGGTGATGCTGGCGTTTATGGGCTGGCGCTCGGCGCTCTTAGTGGGCGCGATGCTCCCGCTCTCGATGCTGGCGACTTTTGCCGCGATGTGGCTTACGGGCCGCGAGGTCCAGCAGATGAGTATCGCCGCGCTGATTATCGCCCTCGCTCTGGTGGTGGACAACAGCATCGTGGTCTTAGACAATATCGAGGAGAAACTTGCCGCAGGCGTGGCTCGCGAGCAGGCCGCGATTCTCGGGGCCGACGAGCTGCGCGGGCCGTTTCTCACGGCGAATCTTGTGGCGATCTCCTCGTTTCTGCCGCTGGCGTTTCTTCCGGGCGGTGTGGGGGACTTTGTGCGCGACCTGGGGCTTGTGACGGCTCTCTCGCTGACGGTCTCGGTGTTGCTCAATCTCACGGTACTGCCGCTGCTCTGTTTCCGTTTTCTGCGTGCCGGTCACGAGGAGAAAAAGACGGCGATCCAGCGCATGCTCGACCGAGGCGTGGACGCGCTTCGGGATGGCAAGGCGAGCCTGGCCCAGAGCGCCTTTCGTCGTCCGGGCATCGTGGTGGCCATCGCGGCACTTGCGCTTTTGGGCGCAATGAGCCTGGTTCCCAAGCTTGGCTTTGTCTTCTTTCCCCCGGCGGAGCGCGATCAGTTTGTGGTAGATATCTGGCTGCCTGAGGGGCGTGATATCAAGGCCACCGAGCGAGCGGTTAAGAAAGTGGAGGAACTGCTTGCGGCTCAGAGTGGCGTGGACTCTTTTGTGTGCTATATCGGGCAGGGCGGGCCGCGCTTCTACTACAACATCTCACCTGAGGCACCAGCGTCCAACTACGCCCAGCTCGTGGTGAACACCAAGACACTGGATCTAACCGAGTCACTGGTCGCGGCGCTGCAAAAGTCCGCGCGGGTTGCCGTTCCTGAGGCGCGAGTGACGGCAAAAAAACTGGAGCAAGGGCCACCTGTCGGCGCACCGATTGCCGTGCGAATCACGGGCGAGTCCGTGGCAAGCCTCCGTCGTGCCGCGATGGAGCTGGCGACGCGGCTCAATGGCATTTCTGCGACACACAGCGTCCACAATAGCTACGGCGAGCTCCCGCTCCAGCTTGACATTAAAGTGGACGAAGACCGGGTGGCGGCTCTTGGACTGTCATCGGCTGCTGTCGCCCAGACCGCACGTCTTGCGGTCACAGGGCAGACGGTCTCGCTCTTTCGGGAGGGAGACAAAGAGATCCCGATTGACCTGCGTGTCGCTACCAATGAGCGCAAGTCCCCCGACGATGTGCTCAATCTCTATCTGCCAGGGGGCGTTAGTATGCGCCAAGTTGCCACGCTGGAGCTTACTCCCGGCGAGGGCCGTATCGTCCGGCGCAATGGCCAGCGCACGCTCACCGTCTCAGGCTACTCCGATGGCACCCGGCTGGCCTCCGCGATTGTGGACGAGCTGAAAGAGTCGCTGAAAAAGCAGCCGCTCGCAGAGAGCCAAGTCGCACTGAGCTACGGCGGCGAGCAGGAAGAGGCCAATAAGTCGTTTGTCAATATGATCGTGGTCTTTGCGGTGGCCTTTGTCTTTAACTTGGTGGTGCTGATGGTGCAGTTCAACTCCGTCCCAATTGTCACCGCGATCCTTGCCTCCGTGCCGCTCGGGGTGATCGGAGCCGTGCCAGGGCTCTTTCTCGCACACCAGAACTTTGGCTTTATGGCGTTTCTAGGGATCGCCGCACTGGGAGGAATCGTGACCAACCACACTATTTTTGTCTTTCACTACGCCCAAGAGGAGCAGCGCCACCAGCAAATCTCCATGGCCGATGCTCTCGTAGAGGCCAGTCGCCGTCGCCTTCGCCCGATCCTGCTCACGGTGCTGCTCTCTGTGGGAGCGCTCTTGCCGCAGGCCTACTCGGGCAGCAAGCTCTGGCCACCACTAGACTGGGCGATTATCGCGGGACTCTTGGTCTCGACTTTCCTCACCATGATCGTCATCCCCAGTGTCTACGCCCTGCTTGCCCGAGGCGAAGCAAGGCACATTGCTGCACCAAGTGCTGCATTGCTTCTGTTACTGACGGCGCTTCCGGTGAAGGCACAAACGCAGACACTCACGGTGGATCAGGCAGTGGCACAAGCACTTAGCCGAAGCCGGAGCATTCAGCTTGCCGAGGCGAGTCTGAACCGTGCCACCGGAAAGACGACCGAGGCGAGGGCAGCACTTCGCCCCACCGCCGGTGTCAGCGCTAACTTAGTGCGCCTCAATCGGGGGCAGCGCTTTGCAGCGGGGCCAGCAACCATCCAGGGAGCCTATCTGGAACAAGCGCAGTACGCCGCCTCCGCGACCCTGCCTCTGGACATTGCAGGGCTCTTGAGCACCGCCAAGAGCGCGGCCCAGCTTGAGGAACTTATCGCCCAGCTCGGGGTGGAGAAGGCACGCCAAGAGGTTGCTCTTGATGTCCGACTCGCCTGCTACGAGCTAACGCGTGGACAAGCCCTGCTACAAGTCGCAAAAGCAGCGCAAGAGACAGCCACGCAGCGCCTCAAAGACGCCGAGGCCAGCCAGCGTGCGGGAATCGCGCCTCGGCTCGATGTGCTCCGGGCACAGACAGGGCTCGCCGATGCTCAGCAGCGCTTACTGCAAGCCGAGAATGGCGTGGCACTGGCACGGGCCGCGCTGGCAACCAAGCTCGTGCTGCCACTGGAGACAGCACTCTCGCTGGACGAGCTTGCTCTTCCAAATAAAACCGAAGCCGACGAAGCCGATGAAGTCGTGCTCCGCAACCAGGCTCTCGCGCAGCGCCCGGAGCTGCTGCAAGCGCGGGCAGGTATTCGCGCCTCCGAGCTGGGAGTGAAGCTGGCACAGCGCAGTCTCTCACCGAGCATGGGAATCTCCGTTGGGGGCCAGTACAATCCCAATGCCGGAGCGCTCTCCGTGCGGGATATTGCCCAAGTTGCGGTGGGGATCACGGTTCCGCTGAGTGATGGCGGCATGGCCCGTGCACGAAGACAGCAAGCCGAGGCGGAAAAAGAGTCCGCTCAGGCGGCGCTGAGCCAAGCGGAAGAGGCGGTTGCCCTAGAAGTTCGGCAAGCGGTTCTCAACACCCGCGATGCCGAGGCGCGGCTCGCGGTCGCGCTGCAAGTGGAGACGACGGCCCAAGAGGCGGCACGGCTCTCCCGGGTGAAGTACAACGCCGGGGTGAGTGAGGGCACGGTCTCACCTCTCCTAGACCTCGCCGATTCCCAGGCCGCTCTGACGCAAGCCCAGAGCAATGTCATCAACGCCCGCTGTGACCTACTCAGCGCACTGGCACGGCGCGATCGGGCTAGGGGCGCAAGATGACGGTCTTGGCGCGGATCGTCTCGGGGAGGGCGCGGAGCTTTTCCACATCCTCTGCAGAAAGGCCAACCCCATTGGGGCCAGCAACAAGGGCCGTCAGCCGGAGTGGGCTGATCCCGACGGACTGGATGGCCTCTACCTCATCACTGGTAATGCTCGACGCGGTGTAGAGAGGGGCATCATTGGGGCCGAAAAGCCCTGCCGTCTGCGCGTTGGCAAGCTGCGTAAAGCTGCGACCGTCTACGAGCACACCCGTATAGGCGCTCTGCGGTTGTGGCTCTGGAGTGGGGGCTATCGGGGCACTCGTTGCCTTGGCAAGAGTCACATAGACAACGCCTCCACGGACATTCTGCTCACCCGGCGGCGGGGACTGATTGACAACACTCCCCACTGGAACCGCCGCGTTCTCCACCTCTGGATTCTGTTTTGAGAGGTCAAGGGTCAAGCCGAAGCCTGCGAGAGCCTTCTCCGCATCCGTTCGTTGCATCCCGACCACATTGGGGACATTCGCATGGACGACCGCATTAGCATTTTCCAAGGGGTTGGTCGGAACGGGTGTGGCCAGTGTGACAGCAGGAGCTTTTTTATTTTTATTTTCTTGTGCAAGCTTGTTTTTGCGGATAACCTCGGCAACGTGCTTGACTTCTCCGGTATTGATGGTGCTGTTGCGCCAGAGCAGGAAAAGCAAGCTACCAACCAGCACAAACGCCCCAACGAGAAGGGCGGCACGAAGCGCGTAGTTAGTTAGTGTGGTACGGTTTTCGGTCTGCTCCCGACTGTTTTCTTGCTCGACAAGCTCCTGGATGCGCGCACGTGCCTCATGAACTTTTCGGGGAAGCCCCTCAAAGCCAATGATCGTGCCATCGGGCCGCTGTCCGGTGAGGTTATAGAGATGCACCAGCTCATCGTGCTTTACCCGAACAATCCCTAGATCCTGAAGCAGCGATTTCCAGTGCTCTTTTTCGGCAACGGCATTAAAGACAGCAGCCGAGACGAGAATATGTCCCTGATCGCCACAGTCCATGACGCGCTGTGCGATATTGATGCCCTCTCCCGCCACGTCCATGATCCCATCGCCATCTTCATCCACGATAATGACAGGGCCGGAGTGGACGCCCATTCGTAGACGGAACTGTGCTCCTACCTGTTCTCGAAGGCTTGAAGACTGGTGCTTGATCACTTCATCTAAGGCAACGGCCGCAGCGAGAGGGAACTCGATGTCCTGAAAAAAGACAACTGCCATGCCATCACCGGTCTTACGCACCATGAGCTGGCCGTCGTTGCGAGCCGCTTGAAAGGCAGGGAGATTATAGACCAGGTTTTGTAGCGTCACCTGCACGGCGGCTTGCGAGTCGGCGGTGAGCCGTGAGTAGCCGACAAAATCTAAGAAGAGTGTGTGGGCAAGGCGCTTGGGCTGGATTTCAGACAAGGACATATTAGTGCCTTAGACGGCATTTCGTGTATCGAAGTTCCGCTATGCTTTTGGATCGTCTGTGGGGCTGTAGTAATAGCCGCCTTCCGGTCCAGGAACTCTATTAAACACAGTGCCCAGCGTGGTTGCCTTTGCCCGATTGAGGAGCTGGAGAGTTTTCTGCACATTGATTTTCTTGGTCTCTCCTCGCCCGATCACGACTAAAGTACCTTGGGCAAGGGACGTGACCAGCATCGCATCCGCGACCGCCAGGAATGGTGAGGTATCCAGCAAGACAGTATCATAGCGTTTTTCGAGATCCGCAAGAGAAGAGGCCATCTTCTCCGAGCCGAGTAGCTCTGTTGGATTTGGCGGAGCGACTCCCACACAGATCACCGAGATATTGTCTATACCACTTGGCTGCACTACTTCACTTATCTCATGCGTTCCCGTCAGAAGATCCACCAGCCCCGGCGTGGCGGTAAGCCCAAAGAGCGTGTGTTGCCTAGGGCGGCGCAGATCGGTATCCACCACGAGAACCCGTTTGCCGTCTAGGGCCAGTGCCATCGCAAGATTTGCGACGAGAGTGGACTTGCCCTCTGCCGGAACGGCAGAGGTGATGGCGAGCGAGCGCAGGGGCTGCTCCGCCACAAAGCGCAGGTTCGTACGAAGCCAGCGCAGCGCTTCGACCAGCGGCGAAAACGGGCGGGCATCGCGCATTAGGCGCAGGTCTTTGTTTTCAATGGTCGGGACAAACCCGAGATTGGGGATTCCCAGTAGGCTCTCAGCATCCTCAGGGACAAGAAACGTATCCGAACTCTCCGTTGACATAGAATTGTGCTCCTCAGATGACATTGTATCAAGCAATGGCAGGCATTTGAAATCTGGGGTAGACTAATTTTTAGTTATGGCACACACGACAACTGGCTACTGGTATTTTAGCTTTTACTTCTTCCCGAATCGGGACGGAGCCGCCCTGTAGCGTCAGCCAGACACCACAAGCAAGCCCGCCCCGGAACCGACCGGAGCGGGCTTTTTTCTTTGGAACCGAGTTAAAAAGAGAGTAACACACTATGGATCAGATCGCCGATAAACGTGATACGAGTGCCGTGCAGCGCACACTCCTTCCTGCCCCAGGAGTGCTCCGCGAGGAGTTTCCGGTGAGTCCTGCTGCCTATCGCACGGTTGCCGAAGGGCGTGTGGCCATCCAGCGACTTCTCAATCGTCAGGACAGCCGCTTTCTGGTGGTTGTCGGGCCTTGCTCGATCCATGATCCTGA
>NZ_JANNYP010000631.1:0-1986 GCF_031410135.1 Armatimonas sp.
ATCCAGACCCTCTGGGCACAACCACGCATTGCGCAACTCACCCGCCCGCAGTAGGCTTTCCACCACACGCTCCAACGTCGGGCGATCCAGGCGTTCGACAAAGAGATCGGGCGGCAGGAGATACTCGACTTGCTCCTCAAGCATTTCGTAGGGCCAGGGATACCGAGCCCGCTTCATGAAACCAAACGTCCAGACATTCAAGGCATAGCGTCGTCCGTCGGGGAGCTGAATGGCGATGTTAGCGAAGTCATCTGTGGGGTCGTTGTCTGCATGCGGCTCTGTGTGTTCAAACTCAAGCCACAACTCAAAGAGGCAGTGCTGAGTCATTTGTAATCCGGGCGTTTTCCTGGACAGTTTTAGCCGCCGCCAAACGGGGGTAGCCCCCCGCTGGCAGGCGGTACTATAACGACCAGAAAGACAGATATGTCCACCAAGAAACACAGAACCTTTACTGCCGAGTTCAAGGCAGAAGCCGTCCTCGCATTGCTCAGTCAACAGAAGAGCCAAGCACAGCTCTGCCGAGAACACGAACTGTCACCTCAACTACTTCAGGGGTGGAAGGAGACCTTCTTAGCCAATGCTCAAAGTGCCTTCGCTAGCCCACGACAGCAAAATTCAGACGCAGGACGCGTCGCAGAGCTGGAGCGAGCGCTGGGAGTGGCGACTCTGGAGAACCAAATTTTAAAAAAAGCGTCCAGTCTCTTGAGTCAGAAGAGAGGAAAGCTCTCATGAACAACGTTCAAGAGGCAATGCCAAGCGTCAAGACGGCTCAGCTCTGCCGACTCTTCCAGGTGCCACGAAGCAGCTTCTACTATCGCTCGACACGCCAGGTGGAAGTCCACGAAGCCGTCACCAAAACGGTCGAGGAAATGGCAGGCCAGTGGCCTAAATTTGGCTACTTAGGACTCACTGGACAGATGAAATATGACGAAAAGCTCGATCCTAAGGGCAAGCCCATCGGGGAACGGCGGGTCAAACGTGCCCTTAAGGAGCTGGGCTTGCTCAAGAAGCCATCCGTGCGCAAGGTGCGCACCACCAATAGCGAGCACAGCTTGCCCCGCTTTGAGAACCTGGTCAAGGATAGAGTCGCCACTTGCCCTGATGAAATCTGGGCGGCGGACATAACCTATATCAGTCTGGGCAGCGGCCATGTTTACCTGGCAGTCATCCTTGACCTGTTCACCCGCTGCATTCGCGGCTGGCATCTGTCGCGCTCTTTGGAGGGAGACCTAACAATGATTGCCCTCAAGAAAGCGTTTGACGCGGGGCATTGTCCGACGATTCACCACAGCGACCAGGGCGGACAGTACGCCGCCACGGCTTATGTCAATCTGCTAGAGTCCAAGGGAGTACTGGTTTCCATGGCCGCCGTGGGCTGTCCTGAGGAGAACGGCTATGCGGAGCGTTGGATGCGCACCTTAAAGGAAGATCATGTCCAAATGAGTGAATACAGCGATTTCTGGGATGCTCAGGCTCAGATCGGTACCTTTATTGAGGAGGTCTATCAAAGGAAGCGAGTCCACTCCAAGCTGGGCTATCTTCCTCCCGCCGTCTTCGAGGAGCGCTGGTGGAAAACGAGAGCCTCGGAGGTGCTTTTAAGTGGGGGTGACGCTGCCTTGGTTGCGTGCCCGCCGCCCTTTCCTGTCGCGAAAATCGCCTTGCCGATCCGGGGAGAAAATGCTACAATCTCGTAGTCCAAAAACTGTCCAGTCAAACGTCAGGATTACAGGATACGCAACCCTGCTGCTCTTCCCTATCTTTTTGCCGTTCTCCAGCCTCCTCCACACGACTACTGGTACGATGCGGAAGCTGCCCTAGCGCTCAGCCGTATCGGTGCCCCCTCAGCAATTCCGGTACTGAGAGATTGCCTTCAGCGAGTGGATTTCGCTGCACTCCCCGAGACCTTTCGTGCTCTCGTCGCTCTGGGTGATCGGCAGGCCGTGCCTCTAGGTATCGCGCGGGTTTCTCCAGATTTAGCGAGATTCA
>NZ_JANNYP010000632.1:0-1688 GCF_031410135.1 Armatimonas sp.
GCTCATGAACATCTTTGGCGGAGAGCTGACGACCCGCACCGAGGAGCAGCAAACGCAGTGGTATCGAGACAACGGACTGCCGGAGCCGCCGCCGATCTGGGAGGGAACACAGTACCGACTGGGGCCGCGACCTGACTGGGAGTAGTGTAACATTTCGTCTGTAACTTCTCCTCGGGACGAAGGCGACCACGCCTTCAAGAGAATTCCTCTAGCGCGGGGGACTCGTCCCCGGCAGGAGAAGCAGGCCATCTCTCGAATCTCTCAGTGATCAGAAAGAGAGAATAGAAAAATGACCTACCGTAACAATGATAGCGCATACAGAGAGTCAAGTGCAGAAGCACTTAGTTTGACATCGAATTTTGGAGCCAGCTTACCGCCTGAAGCGGTAGCTGCCCTTTTGCCCTTGCTGACGGGGAGCCAGAATCCCTTGGCGGAGCTACTCAGCGTGGTGCTCAATGCTGCCATGAAGCTGGAGAGGCAAGAGCATCTCAGAGCAGAGCCTCATGAAAGGAATCCTGAGCGAAATGGCCAAGCCAATGGCTTCAAGGATCGGACACTCAGCACCCGTTTAGGGCAGATCGGGGTGTCCGTTCCTCAGGTTCGCGGTGGTGAGGGGCACTTTCGTCCCGCGAGTTTAGAGGCGGCTCTTCTCTCGGAGAAAGCACTCAAGGTTGCGTTAGCGGAAATGTACGTTCAAGGTGTTGCCACGCGTCGTGTTAAGGAGATTCTGGAGGCACTCTGTGGGTTTTCGGTCTCCTCCATGGAAGTAAGCCGTGCAGCGGCTTCTCTGGATGAGGTTCTGACTCGCTGGCGTGAGCGTGCTTTGGGAGTGACTCCCTTGGTGATGTTCGACGCACTGTGGTGTAAGGTTCGCCAGGGAGGAATCGTTGTGGATGCGACAGTTCTGGTTGCGATAGGTGTTCGCGAGGATGGTCGTCGCTCGGTTCTTGGTGTCTCGGTTGCTTTCGGTGAGCATGAGCAACATTGGCGTACGTTTATGGAGAGTTTGGTTTGTCGTGGCCTTTGTGGGATTCGTCTGATCACGAGCGATGACCATGCAGGATTGCGAGCGGCTCGCCTTGCTGTGTTTGGTGGTGTCGCCTGGCAGCGGTGTCAATTCCATCTTCAGCAAAACGCGCAGGCCTACGTGCCTAAGGACTCGATGAAAAAGGAGGTTGCCAGTGTCATTCGTGGGATCTTCAACGCGCCGGATCTGGCTTCTGCCCAGGCTCAGCTTTCCGCTGCGGTATCTCGCTACCGTGAGTCTGCGCCTAAGTTATCGTCCTGGCTTGAGAGTAGCCTTGGTGAGGGGCTAGCGGTGTTTGCTTTCCCTGAGGGGATTCGTCGTCTGGTTCGTACCAGTAACGGCTTGGAGCGTTTGAACTTGGAGATTCGTCGCCGTTTTAAAGTACTGGGTTCTTTCGTCAATGATGCGAGCTGCCTTCGTTTGGCCTCTGCTGTATTGATGGAAGTGAGCGAGGATTGGGAGTCTGGGAAGGTGTACTTGAACCTGTCGGAGCTTCTGTCAGGCAAGTAGAGTAATCGAGATTCGAGAGAGCCGAAAAGAGTTACAGAAAAAATGTTGCACTATCAGTTGCTGGGCAGAGTTATAGGCTTGGCCCTGGTTGTTTTTAAGTGCCAAAAGGTAGTCTGCCTTACGCTTTCGAATTGCTTGAGCGGTCTCCACC
>NZ_JANNYP010000633.1:0-8781 GCF_031410135.1 Armatimonas sp.
CACGATTCGCCGAACCCAAGAGGCGGGCGACACTGCCCGCCCCGAACCGTGTGATGCTCAGGAGCGCTGGATAATTTGGGCGATACCGCCACAGCGAGAGAAGAAGTGCATACGTTGGAGATCAGTATACCGCGTCTCACGGCAGATGGGTTAGTTGGAAGAAAAGGGCGTCGGCACGGGGGCGCATCACCTCAATCCCGGTTACCTCAATTTGGTTGTAAAGCTGGTCAAGCACCTCTAAAGCACCTGCAAAATCCTCAAGCTTTGCCAGAGCGCGGGCGCAATATAGTAGCGAGCGCATGCTCAATATAGGAACGAAGTGCTTGGCGCTGTCTCTGAAGTTTGACGAGCTAAGAAGCGCAAGAGCCTCCCGTGGACTTCCAAGGTTCGTCAGACTATAGGCAGTCATCAGAGCACTCTCACCCTTGGTGCCCCGCTCAAACGCGGGATGCGGGATGGCATTGGAGCGATCCAGGCAGAATCTTGCTTCATCGTAAGCTCCCTCCACAGTCAGCAGATCAACGAGCACCATCCAGTACCATGCTTGACACTCAGGATTGCCCATACGCCCTTCATTTGCTTTTAAGAACGTAATAGCGCTTTTTCGCCGCGAAGCACTCTCGATTTTACCATTTGGGGTGCCCCGTAAGGCCACGGACTTATGAATCACAGCACTTTGCAAGAAGGATGTGGATGACTTTAGAGGGTCAAATGCAATGGCAAGCATCTGATTAGCACGAGAAAATAGCTCATCGAAGCGTTGATGAATAGAGAGATGGGTATTATGAAAGCCCCAAATTTTCCAAAGAAGCTCCTGAGCGGCAGGGCGATCCACATCAAGCCAGATTTGCGATTCGATCTCTAAAAAAGCCAAGTCCAGCAACGGATCATTGGGGCATCGATTGGCTCTGTCATTTAAAATTTGTATTTGTTGTTCAAAATCCTCCAGCGAGGCATTCAACGGCAGAGGTAAGGGTAAAAACACGCCACCCAGAATCGCTTCGGTTTCTTGGTGGCTTGCTCCAAGCAGCAAACAGAGTAGGCTTAGTTTGTCTGCTTCGGGCCAGTCGTCGGACTTCTCCCACTTGGCGAGCGTCCCCTGACGAACCGCGAGCCTTCGGGCAACCTCGCTCTGAGTCAGACCACGACGAAGGCGCATCGCACGCAACAACCCACCTGTCAGTGGCGGACGCTCCCCTTCCGGCAGACACACAATCGCACGAGGAAGACCGATGGAACGGCGCAGTAAGCGCTGGTCAAAAGAGCTGAGATTAAGAACCGAAATCAGCGTCTCAAGCTCAGGAGCACTCGGAAGCGTCCGCCCCGACTGCCAGTTCTCCAGAGTCGTTTTTCCAATACCAGAGAGCTCAAAAAGACGAACGATAGACAGATTACGTTGTTTGCGGCACTGACGAAACTGAGAGGCAAAGTCCAGAGTTTTTGTCGGTACCACAGTTAATGAGTATACGATAGAGCTTATAATGCTGCAATCTCGCAATTCGTGATAGTCCTCGACGGTAAACCTCGGGGCTTTGGGGCGTCGTTCCTCCGCCGCGCTTCGCGATCTCGTTTGACCAAGTACCGACGAGGCACGAGGAGGCGGCACGAAGTGCCCCAGAGCGGGACGATCTCCGTCCACGCGAAGTGCCCCAGAGCGGGACGATCTCCGTCCACGCGATATTCGCCACGGAATTTGCGACAGACGGAAAACTGTGTATGCTGCAACCTCGCAACCTTATTGGCGAATACGTGTCCAACTCCCCATGTTTGGACTCATGCGCTCCTGTGGCTGTGGAAGCTCTCCCGAGGCAAAGCGGCTTCGTCAGCTCCACTACTGCGGCACTTGTAAGGCAACCGGGCGACTGTTTGGACAGCGAGCACGGCTTACTCTCAACTACGACGCCGTGTTTTTAGGCGAGCTTCTGCTGGCGTTGGAGAGAAAAACGCTTCCCACAAGCTTTACGTCCCGGCGCTGTTTCTCCCTACCTGTCGTATCCGATATTCCCGCTCCACTCGTCTATGCCGCTGCCGCCAATCTCGCACTGGCAGAGTTCGCCCTCGCCGACAAGCTCGCCGACGGCGAAGGGAGGCACTGGAAGCTGGCGCGGCATGGCCTCGCAAATGCCTTCGCCTGTGCCCGCGAGACCCTGCGCCGCTTTGGGGTTCCTTTAGAGACGCTCTTTGCCCAGCACCAGAAACAGGCACAGGCCGAGGCTAACCCTACTACGCTGGCAGCGCTCGCCACACCAACCGCCACGGCCACACGGCTTGTCTTTGCCCAAGGGAACGTAACGCACTCTGAGGTGCTCGGCACGCTCGGCGAGGCGTTTGGGCGACTAATCTACGTCCTGGATGCTCTCAAAGATCGCACCGACGACCTCAAACGCGGGGCGTTTAATGCCCTGACTGCCACCAAGACCGCCCTCGGTGAGGCCCGTCGCTACATCAGGGAGCAGCAGAGCCTTGTCCAGGCAGCTCTCGCTGTGCTGCCCCTCGCGCAAGCCGACCAGCAGCGCTTCTCTCTCCAGCTCAATGCCAGTGTCAACCACGCCTTGCTGAGCACGCAAGAGCAGCGCCCGCTCAAGCCGCGCTACGAACCGCCTCAGCAGAAGTCTTGCCGCTGCCCAAAGTGCACAGGTCAGGACATCTGCGACACCTGCGCCTGCCTGAGCTGCGACTGTACGTGCAACTGCTGTGGCGATCTCTGCGCCAGCTTGGCATGTGAATCCTGCGGCAACTGCGGCTGTGGTGCGTGCTGCTGCACGGGTTGCTGAGAAAGCGCTGGGAACCCTCGAAAGCCTTTTGAGGTACTCAATGCGATAGGGGAAGAAAACTTCGATGATTCAAACACTGGCATTTATGATTGCACTGGGGGCTATGTTGCCAATACAAACACCACAAACGAGCGGTTCACAGCCACCTGCGCTCTCAGGGATTCAGGAACCCGAGGATATCTCGGTGATCCACTACCTAAACACAAAAAACGTCCCGATTCCTTTGGAGATGCATCGCGCACAGTACCAGACAAGGGACAGCGCTTTCCGTGGCTCGCAGGAGACGCTTGTTATCTCGGGAACCACTTCGCCTGTTCAGTTCACCGAAGGGGAACTCCCAACATTCGTGGTTCAAGTGCTACTTCCCATGCAGCTCCCTACCGAGTACGAGCTCTTTCCTCTGGTGATTCGCAAGAAAGAGAACCAGCGCGCGGTCATTCTCACTGAGCAAGGCTTCTGGACAGACACGGGCTCGCGAGGCTATCATCTTCGTGTGCAGCGCTACGGACAAAACTCCTTTAAGATCATCTCCAGCAGCCCACTACCCCCAGGAGAGTATGCCTTTAAGTACGGATTGTCTGCCAGTAAGAGTAAAGATCTCTACTGTTTCACGATCGTAGCAAAGCCGCGTCTTTGAGACGATAGGTATGGCGGTGTAACACAATGAGGAGGAATTCGGAGTTTTTCTGGCGAATGAGCTTTTCGTGCCCCGTTGGACAAATGACACCATCCTTGGCGAGATTCTTCGTCGCTACGAAACGCAGCAAGATCTCTCCTACTCAGGCCTCGCTCGTGAAGATCTTCCTTTGCTCAGAGCCGCAGTACGCTATTTTGGTTCCTATCCCCTCGCCGTCGCTGCCGCAGGGTTGGACTACGACGAGCTACGACGCTACCGGAGTTGGACCAATGCGCGGATTGTGGAGCGTCTTCAGGAGCTCGCAACACAAAACGCCGATCTTTCCTGGCGGCATGTTTCGCTCAAGCTCGATCCCACCCTAGCGGCGGCGGCGGTGAAACGCCATCACTTTGGCTCGTGGCGAGCGGCGTTGGAGGCGGCGGGCCTTGACTACGACACCATTCGCCGCTACCACGACTGGGACGAGAAAGAGATCGTGCGCCGCATTCAAGAGCGACATACCACCGGCAAGCCGCTCCACGCCAAAGCACTGGAGCGGGACGACACTGCGCTGATCACCGCCGCGCGCCGTCGTTTCCCCGCGTGGCATAAGTCCCTGGCAGCCGCAGGGCTTGATTACACCGAGATCGTGCTCCGAAATCCCTCGGAGAAACGATAGGTGAAGTCGCCGCAGCTTGTGGCGGTTCCCTTACTGGGGCTAGCAGCCATCATCGCGTTTGCCTTCGACCACAAAAATGCCCTGGGCACTGAGCCTATCGCAAAACTCATTGGGCGGGAGGGAAACACCGGCGTTCTCGTCATCGCCCTCGGCCTACTGTTGGCTTTTGCTTGGCGTCATAAAGACAGAGCCTTGGCACTCTGGGTCGTGGCTGTCATGCTGGTGGAAACGGCTCTCTACGGAGCACTCAAGGCCATCACGTGGCACGGGTTCCATGTGCTTGCCCGGCCTTCCGGTGGCGATGGTGGATTTCCAAGTGGACACACAGCGGCCCATGTCTGCCTCGCCTATATTTTGACCGAGCGCTACCCAAAACTCGCCCCTCTTTGGTGGTTCTGGGCAGCGCTCATGGCCTGGTCACGCGTCGAGTCAGGAGCCCACTTTGCCTACCAGACCCTTGCGGGCATGGTGCTTGGTGGGCTGGTTTGTCTCACGCTGGGTCAGAAGCTCAGGCCTCCGCCAGAAGCTTGACCACGGCTTTTTCCAGATCCTCATCACGCAGGTCACGGTGACGGATCTTGCCTTCTTTGTCTAGCACATAGATCGTGGGCCAACCACTCACGTTCCAGGCCGTGGCAATCGGGCCACTGGTGTTGCCATCTATCACGTTGCGCCAGGTAATTTGCTCGCGCTCTAGGATCTTATTGACGACCGACCGGTCGCCGTCGCTGTTGATTCCGATGAGAGCAAAGGACTGATCAGCTAGTTGCTTAACCATTTTTTTCTCATGCGGAAGCATCGCGCGGCAGGGTCCTCACCAGAAACCCCAGAAGTCTAAGATCACCACCTTCCCTCGGTACTCAGAGAGCTTAAACGTTTTGTCCTCGTGATCAGGGCCGGTGATCTCTGGTGCAACCATCCCGACTTGCAGGTTCTCCGCCTCGAAGATCGCGCCTTTGGCCTGCTTGGCATATTCCGTGGTCGGGTACTTTGCGAGCACTTGCCGATAGAGCGGCACGGATGCTTTGGCGTTGGTGTCTTTCGTGATCTCTGCCTGTGCATAGAGCGCCGCCGCCTGGACAGTCACGTTTTTCGACTTTGCCAGCGCTAGGATCTGCGAGAGTGCCTTACTTTTTTTAGCGGGATCGTAGACACTGTAGCGCAGGCTCATGGCAAGCTGTGCGGATTCAGGCAGATCGCGGTTTTCCCGGATCATATCCGCGACAAGCTGGTCAGCAAGGGCGGGTTTATTGCCCATCTGCACAATCTGCAGGGCAGCAAGGCGTGCCCGCACCTGCACACCGCCCTTGCTCTTCTTGATAAGTGCCTTATACTTGGGCCAGAACTCGGTAAAGAGCTTAGCGGAGAGCGCCTGATAGGCTTTTTCTTGATCGCTCTCTTTGAGCTTCTGGAGATCTTTAAACAGCACTTGCTGGCGCTGACTTAGGTCGTTTTGTAGCTTTTCGAGCTCCGCTTGGGCGGCACTCGGCGGCGGTTTTGCTTGTTGCATCTGCAACTCCTTTCGTCTTATCGTCCTAAAAATTCCCGATATCTATTTTCTTGACTTTTTTCATAGTCTTGGTGGGTGTAAACAGAAACTTAGTACCCTCAGGCACAATGGAGAGGCTACTCTTAATAATCTCGGAGAACTTGATCTTGAGCTTGTCCTGATCCAGAACCATACTCAGGCGCTCAGGACGACCTGCAGGGTTGACATAGATAGAAATGACCCCTTTTTCTTTGCCCGGCTGGAGATCATAGACACGATAGGCCTTCCCTTCTAGAGTCTCATCGCGCACTTTCAAGCTGCCATCGTCTTTTTTTACGGCGGCCTCAAGCTCGGTGGCTAGCTCGGGAGTTGGTTCAGGGGTGTCTAGAAGCTTGAGCTGAGCGGGCTCTAGTTTTGCCAGCGCCGTTTTTGCGAGCCCCACCAGCAGACCTCGCACCAGAAACTCATTGTCATCCGTCACGGGTTGGAGGGCATAGGTTTTGGCCCCCAGATCCAGCACCCACGTGGTCTTGCCATTCGAGAGGATTCGGTAGCGCTTGATCGCCCCACCGAGCGGTGGCTGAACCGTCACCTCACTGGTGTACTCCCCCGAGGCTTTATGGATCAGGACAATCTGGCCGCGGACTACCACGGCCAGTCCTTCTCCCTGAACATCCATGGTGATCTGCGACGATACCTGGCCTTGGCGCAGGTTCTTCAGGGCTTTTGAGAACAAGAAAAAGTCCCGCCCCGTGGCCTGCTGCGCCGTCTGTGGCGCGGCTGTCGGAGCGGGGGGAGTCTCCTGAGCGAGGCTAGGTGCTCCGCTCAGGAGAGAGAGTGCTGTTAAAAATACAAGGGCCTTCATGCCCGCATTTTACCAGGAATAACCCTCCGGCGACGGCTTATGCCCGGGGAAGATCTCATCAAGTTTTTGGAGAGTTTCCGCGCTGAGTGTAATCTCCAGTGCACGCAGGCTACCATCCAGCTGAGCCAGTGTCCGCGGCCCAATAATAGGAGCCGTCACCACTTTCTGATGCAGGAGCCAGGCAATGGCGACATCCGCAGGGAACTCTCCCAGCTCCGCACAGAGCCCTTCCCACTTCTCCATCTTCGCTCGGCCCGTCTCGTCGAGCTTGATGCTGGACCGGCGTGAGCCCTCGTCAATATCGCCTAGCACACCACCGAGTAAGCCCCCCGCAAGCGGCGACCAAGGAATCACCCCGAGGCCGTAGTCCTCGCACGCGGGCAGTAAGTCCCGCTCCACGGTTCGGGCGTTGAGGTTGTAGAGGCTCTGCTCGCTCACCAGCCCCAGAAAGTTGCGCCGCTTGGCGGCCTCGTTGGCCTTGGCTATATGCCAGCCCGCAAAGTTCGACGAGCCGATGTAGAGCACTTTCCCCTGTGCGACGAGAAGCTCCATCGCCTGCCAGATCTCGTCCCACGGTGCATCACGCCAGACATGGTGCATCTGGTAGACATCAAGGTAGTCGGTCTGAAGCCGTCGCATCGAGTCCTCGCAGGCTTTGCGAATATGCAGCGCAGAAAGTCGGCTGGTGTTGGGCCACTCGCCCATGTCGCCATAGACTTTCGTCGCTAGCACAACTTTCTCACGCCGCCCGCCGCCTTGGGCAAAGTAGCGCCCGATAATCTGCTCGGTAACTCCCTCGCCTTTCTTGCCGCCGTAAACATTGGCGGTGTCCCAGAAGTTCATCCCGAGCTCCAGCGCACGATCCATGATTGCGTAGGAGTCGGGCTCCGTGGTTCGTGGGCCAAAGTTCATGGTGCCCAGGCAGAGACGAGAGACCTTAAGGCCGGTTCGGCCAAGACTTGTGTAGTGCATTTGTTTTGTTTCCTAAAACGAGTGTGGGATTGTGTACGGGCAGCGCAAAGCCCGTGCCTCGGTTTCGTCCAGTGCCGCGAGCCGCTCCAGAAACGTCCCAAAGTGACGCTTGGGCATCCAGCCCAGCGGCGACTCTTCGGCATTGCTCTGGTGCGGGTGGCGCGTGACATCGAGGCCATATTTCTCGATCAGTGCCTTTGAGCCTGGGAAGATCGCCTCGCATGTCGTTAATGGATCAGCTTCCCAACCTGTTGTCTGCTCGTCGGTGAAGGCGTTAGCCTTGACGGCATTGACGAAGAAGCTCTCCGTGCCAGTGTAGGCGACACTTGCCTCGATACAGTCAAGCACGTCTTCGCGGTCTACGCCGCCGTAGAGCATGCGTGAGCCAAAGTGGAGATAGTCACGGTAGGGCGTGAAGTCGGCGGGGCGGACGGCAACATACTGAATCCCGTGGCGCTGCTGGTTGTACGCACACAGCTCCTCCCCGATGCGCTTGGTGAAGCCGTACTTGTCGTAGTGTCCGTGCCAGGCTTGCGAGCTCAAAAAGACCACTTTCTTGATCCCCGCGCTCTGGGCTGCCTGGAACATCCAGAAGGTGCCGTCCACGTTCAGCCGCCAGAAGTCCGCCTCGGTCTTGGCGTTCCAATGAATCCCGTGCCAGGCGGGCAGGTGCAGAATCGCATCGCAGCCCAGCGCCGCACGCTCCAGCCCCACCCCAATCTGCACATCGGCCTGAACAAACTCCAGCCCCGTAAACGGCTCTTTCTCGGGCAGCTTATTGATATCCGAGAGCACCAGGGTGTGGCCTGCGGCAAGCAAGCGCGGGATCATCCCCCGCCCGACATTGCTATTGGCCCCCGTGAGGAGAATTTTCACTTCAGAACCTCGCGGATAAAGTCCATGTCGGCATCGCTCAGCTCGCGGTCTACGGCGGCGAGGTTGCACTTTACTTGGCGCTCGTTGCGGAAGCCGGGGATCACGCAGGCGACGTTGTTCAGATTCAGGATGTAGCGCTGTGCCACGGCGGAGAGGTCCTCCGTTGTTTCCCCAAAACGCGCTTTTAGCTGCTCTAGTTTGGGCTTGAGTGCGAGAATCGCCTCCGTCCCGAAGCCACTATTGCCGAGCCGATGGTCACCGGGCTCGAAAGTCGGGGGCTTGGTCGGATCGAACTTGTCAAGGAGCCGTCCTTGAGCAAGCGGCGAGAACGCGACAAACGTGCAACCGTGCGTGTCCATCAGCTCCTGAAGCTTGGCTCCGGGACGCACAAACTGGTCGTCGAGCGCGTGTGCCCAGCTCTGGAGCGCATCGGGCTTGACGACAGGAATGGCCTTCTCAAAGTCGTTGGCTGAGTACGCACTCTGGCCCTTCACACGCACCTTACCCTCG
>NZ_JANNYP010000634.1:0-6156 GCF_031410135.1 Armatimonas sp.
CCCGACTGGCTCCTGTAATGAGGCCCTTGACTGTGAGAAAGCCGTGCTCCCCGGCCACCCGGACGCGCACGGTGCGGTGCTTGTCGCGGTTGAGGTAGCCCTGGCAGTAGTAGGTCGGCGTGGCGCTCTGCCAGTCCGTCCCGATCACTAGAAACTTGCGCTCGATCTCGGTATTGGAACTCATAGTTTCACTCCATTGGGCGCAGTAAAAACTTTATCCACGACATTGCCGGTGTTGCGAGTGGCGGCGGGCTCAAAAAGCAGCACTTCCGCCTCGCTCTCGGCGAGAGTGCGGTGCTCGACGCCACGCGGGACGACGCACAGCTCGCCGGGGCCAAGCGTGACGATCCGATCCCGAAACTCAAGCTGCATCGTCCCGCGCCAGACGAGAAACAGCTCGTCCTCGTTTTCGTGGTGGTGCCAGGGAAAGACGCCGCAGAACTTCACCAGCTTCACTTCCTGGCCGTTGAGCTCGGCAACCACTTTGGGGCGCCAGTGCTCCTGAATCTGCGCGAGCTTCTCAGGGAGGGAGATTTTTTCCATGGCTAGGCTTTGGGCAAGAAGGACTCAGGCATCGCGTCCCAGGCCATCAGTGCCTTCTCTGTACTCGGGCCGTTCTTTTTTAGCCAAGCGCTCGCGGCATTGCCCGCTTTCTTGCCGTAGATTCGATGCGAGTAGACCACGGCATTACCCACCCCTTTATGCAGGCGGAGCCGAGTAAACGCCACCTCGACAAACTCAGGGCGGCCAAACATCACGACGATCAGATGCTCGGCGGGCTTGCTCTCGGTTCTAGGCACAGAGTCGGTTCGCAGCACGGTGGCTTTACTGGCCTTGTAGTTGCCCAAGACCGTGTTGGCCGTCACCGCCAGCCCCTCGCCGTGGGTGACTTTCGGGTAGACAATCAGAGTCACCATATCCGTCCACTTTTTCAGATCCTCCTGGCCCTTGGACGTGAACTCATGCTGATCGCCACGGGCCCAGCGGTGAGAATAAGTAGTTCCCGCAAAAGTAACGCCTTTATTCGTTTTCTGACAAAGTCCCATAGAGGGATTTTAGCACACTCCCGAGGCAGGCTCACACCAGCTCATAAATGGTTTAAAATGGCGGTTCCATCGGGGGTTCCTAGCCCCGTGCAGGCATCCCAACCAGGCCCTGCATTGTAGCCCTTAACCGTGCCTGTGATGGCGTTGGTGCCTACGGTGACATCATGGAAGATGCCCTTATTCACGTTGGCGTACAGAAAGGGATTGAGAAAGCCGACGTTCGCCTTCTTAGTAGTCGTCCAAAATCAATTTCCGGTTCTTGACGAAGTACGTCGCCCAGAGAAACGGAGATTGATTTTGGACGACTACTTAGCCTGGTTCAGTAGAGCGACCAGGGCTGCCATGAGGGGAGCGACGGCGCTCATGGCGATATCGGGAACGCCACGACCGGGCTTGCCGGGGACAAGAGACACCGGAAGCGCGGCGTCTGTTTGATAGGCGGGAACGGGAAACCGCTTACTGATCCCACCACCACTGGCCCAGCCTCCCCCCTTCGAGGAGAAAGGGGTACCGTCGTTCCAGACAACATCCACTCCGTCCTCGATCTGTGTGCCACCGCAAGCGAGTACGAGATCATCGCCCGCAGGATGGTGTACGTGAATCTTGTCGTCCCAGTCGCTCGCCGCGAGGGTGGCAGTGCCATGGTCGCTGGAAGCCACACAGACAGTAATCCCCATCGTGGCGGCTGTCATGAAGACCTCGTGGAATGCGGAGAGGTTATGTTGATCAAGGTTATCCTCGGGCTCACCCCAGCTAATGGAGAGAACACTAGGCTTCCGCTTTGTATCATGTACCACCGTGCTGATCGCATCTAAGAGACCCTGCTCCCCGTTTGGCGCGAAGTAGACAGCAATCATAGCTCCAGGCGCGACCGCACCCACAACCTCGATATCGAGCATGACCTCGATATCGTAGGGATTAGGTGTCGTCGGGCTGTTTTGGACACCATTTACGGAGACGGCGACGATGTTGGGAAGCGGAACATTGATCTCCTGGAAATAGGTGGCGAGATCGCTTCGCTGGAAGCCACCTCCGAGCTCAACTAGTGCGATCGTCTGGCCAGTGCCGTCCAGTGCCACCCCCTCAAACTCCGTGGGAAAGTTGTAACGCTTGGCATAGTCCGTTGCAGCAACTCCGTATTGGCCACCAGGAGTTGCCTCCGCTTGGAGAGTGTGCTGATGTTTCCCGCGAAACTTGGGGCGGGTGTCGAAGCCAAAGACACCGGTGACAATCCCTTGGAGGTGCTCTGGGACAGATATCTCCCCCTGTCGGGCACGGGAGATACCAGACGAGTGCCGAACCATCTGCACATCGGCGTGAAACGCATCCACCAGATCACCCAGCCGACCGTTCAGAGTAATACTCCGTTCTCCCAGACTGCGGCGAACGGCGGTGAGTCCGTGCTCCTGAGCAAACTGTTCTACAAGCTCTATATCTGCCGGGTCAGCACCATACTGCTGCTCAAACTCCTCGTGACTGAGGTAGCGACGTTGTGCCAGGGGCTGGTCACTCTGGGAGTGTACTTGCTCTTCGAGAGCGGCGAGATCGCCGCGAGAGCGCACTCGAACCGTTAGGCTTGCCATCTCCAAGCGATCAATCAAACCGACAAGATGAGTGTGTGGCAACCGCCTTCGGCTACTACCGGAAAGGGAAACATGGTTCATCGTAATTCTTCTCTTTTATCAGGCAGCGGCCTAAATCAAGCGGCCGCGCGAACTCTGGAGCACGGAAAGCTGGGTTACAGAACAAGCTCTGCGTACTTGGAAATACTACCCAGCTGCATGTCACCATAGCACAAGTGTGGGCTTGCGCAAAACCAGCGAGTTCCTCCCAAGCGGAGCCCCTCCAACCCGTACCGAACCCCCGCGACAAAGTCCAGGTCGCTTCCCGAGGGTATCTAAGAGGATCTTAATCCCTGACTTTAGCATCGTGTACACCCTGCCTAGAGGCGGCTCTGTATCTTTTCGAGCTTTGTATAAAAAACGCTCTGTGTGGGAATTGCAAGGTCTTTCTTTAGAAATTGGAAGAAGGCGAGCATCTTTTCAGTCTTGGCTTTGAGGATCTTATCGGTCGTGAGCTTTTCGAAGAAGGCTTGATCTTCCGTCATCAGGCGTGCGTAGAGTGTGGCTCTATCATCGGTGGCGACATTCATCCCGTAGGGCTCCGCAAAGCCAAGGCGGCTGGCATTGTCTTTGTAAAACGTCACGGGGTTGGGCGCACTGGCACTCAGTTTCCCGATTTTATACAGAAATCCCGCCTCATTGAGGCTCTCCCAGTTCGCGCCGTGAATAGGGCCGCCTTCGACTGAGAAACGAGAGTCCATCAGGTGGAAAATCTCATGGTGAATGGTGCGGCGGTAAAAATCGCGCGAGGTGCTCTTCGAGGGATCAAACGTATTGATGCCATAGCCAAACGACACTTGGGGCAGCCAGCTAAAACTCTGCCCGGCGAGCTTGACATCTCGAAATGTAAACACATCCAGGATGTAGATATTCTTGACTTTGATCTTTGTGACAATCTCATCGGGGTACTGTTCTAGCTCCTCGCGAACCAAGTGGACGAACTGCTTGAACTGTGGCAGCTTTTTATCCGTGAAGTAGGAGTACTCCAGTCGGACACGAGCCGGCATGGGTGGGGCTTCGGAGCCGGGTTCCCAGAGCACCTTGAGGCCCCATTTCTTCTCAATCGCACGTAGATCGTCTTGAATCTCCGGGTCAGCCTTGAGCTGATCGGCACTGTGCAGGTCGGCTAAATCATTGAGGCAGATAGTGCGCTGCGACTCGGGAATCGTGGCGATCGTTGCCCAGAAGGCTTGGTCAAACTTCGGGTCGAGCGTTTGCAGAAAGCTTTGGACGAGCGCAATTCGCTGTTTCAGCGGCGCGTCGGTCTTGGCGAGGGCACTTAGCTCCGCAACCTCGAAAGGCTCCCAGAGAATCTTAAAAAGCCCCTCGCGCTGATTGCTAAGCGCCACGAGTCGCTTGGCACTCTCGCTCTCAAGCGCCGCACTGTCCGAGGCAAGGGTTTTCCAGCGCTCCAGCGCGAGGGGAGATTTGGGTGATTTGACATCCGTGAGCAGGTAGGTAAAGAGTGTCTGGTGCAGGTACCCCTTGCCAAGAATCTCGGTCGTCGGGGTAATGGCACTCGGCACGGTGACGAGAAGCGAAGCACTCGCCTTTTCCGCAATAAAAGCAGGCGAGTACGCTGTGCCAGAGCCATTCCCATTTTTTGCAACATAGGCACTGGCGAGCACAAGATTCCGGGAGCCGTGCGTCTTGAGAAAGCCCACAGGGTAGCGCTTGAGCTCGGTGTCAACCCAGGTGAGCACTTGTAGGACGTTCTCTAAGTGCTCCAGCTTCAAGGCAGTCACTTGGTAGCTTGCCCCCACCGAGGCATCTCTGCTGCTCCAAACCTTGAGAGCGATCCCAAAGTTGTTCTGGAATTGCTGAGCAACGGCAATAAATTTGGGGCTTTCTTCCAGAGAATCTCGTGCAAGTGCTGGGCGGCTGAGTACCATTAGCAACAACAAAGGGAGAAGCCAACCCATCGCTGCCGCAAGAGCTCTCTGTACTTTTTTCATCGTAGGTCGCTTCTATTCAAAACACTGCCATCTATCACTCCATGGCTCATAAAATCCTCCCGTTTGTGCTTCCAAATACTCGCCAAACGATAGAAAGGCTTGCTCGGATCGAGATGGTGAACGAGATGGAAATTTTGCCCCAGCAGGAGCCATGTCAGCCAAGGGGAGCTGCGAACCGAGGTCGCCTGGTAGGGTTCCGTCGCTTGGTGCGGCGCATGAGGAAGCCAGGAGAACGTTGCAGCAAGCGTAAACAACGCCAGTCGCGCGGGAAGAATCCATCCCAACAACAAGGCACGAAAGAGAGAGGGATTGAGCAGCCATGCACCAATAGTGAGCGCAACATAGACGCTTCCGCAAAGCACAAGATCTGCCCGTTCGAGCCAGGGTCTTGTCGCCCATCGTGAAAAATAGTACCGCAGGTACCCGATGTCTTGGGTCAGCCAGCGCAGAGGGACTGCCCATTTTGGCCCCGCTCCACACCAAAAATCGGGGTCGGCGGCGGGGACATTGGTATGCAAGTGATGTTCGCGGTGAAGGAAGCAATAGGGACGAAATGCTCCCGTCAAGAGTACCGAGCAAAGATGTCCCGTAGCGGCGTTCAGGGCTCTCCACTGAGAAACGTTGCCGTGCACGGCTTCGTGGACGGGCGTGAACCCGGCGAAGGCGGCCACGAAGCCCATTCCAACCGACAGCCACCAGGGTAGCCAGCCTTGGAAGGCCCCCACGACGGCCAGCGCCATTGCTGTGTAGCAAAAGATCACCAGCAGCAAAATAGGGACATCAATAGCGGGCTTTTGGGACGGTATTTCGGAAGGACTGACCGTTTTTCGCTGTAACCACTGACGGGCCCATCGTCCCAGCGCTCGGGCAGCAAACCGAGGAACCCAGCCGTTGGCGAATGCCATCAAGATGGCGCGAATGGTCAAAAAACTGACGTTGCCGCCGGAAACGATGTACACGGGCTCCCACGCGGAAGGCTTCATCTTGTCGCGAAAGCGGTACAGTCCTTCTAAGTTATAGAGCCAGCCCATCGAACGTGCGCAGATACGCAGTAGCCCTGTAAGCAACACATGATTTTTGGGGCTTTGCTCCGCATCTAGCCCCGCCAGTGCCACCATTCCTAGGCTAACCACCTCGGCGCCTTCGTCGCGCAACCGGCACATCACCGCATCCACCAGGGATTCACCACAACCAGCGGGCGACTCGGGTTGGATCATCATGTCTTCGAGAAGCCAGCCGTTTCTGCCATAGATGGGCACGCAGACGGCGAAGCCATGGACGACTCCGCCCGACTCGACCACAAAGTAGCGGCGACGCTCCGCGTGCTGAAACAATTCCAGCGTGACCATAAATCCCATCGGCGGGAGAGCCTTTTGCTCCGCCCACGCGTCGACGATCTCGACGAACCGTTGCCGGAGCGGCGTGCCTTCGGAAACCTCGCCATTGTCAATGAGTCGGACGGTAACACCGGATCGTTTGGCTTTGCTCAGCCGGTTTCGTAGCTTGCCAGAGTCGCCTAGGACATCTTGCCAC
>NZ_JANNYP010000635.1:0-2846 GCF_031410135.1 Armatimonas sp.
CCGCGCCGCCTCGGCAATCCACGGTATGGGATGCAGAATAAGTGCCTCCAGAAGCGGACGCGACGAAAATTCCTCCCAAAGGGTTGTAAAAACAAACCCCCGATTTAGGTGCATCAGAAAGCTCCCCTCCAGCAAAAAAAGCATCCAAGACGGATTTTGCAGGGCATGGTTTGCAAACTTGGGAAAGAGTTCAGTGAAGATATCCGCAGGGCAGTTTGGGTTTCGCACTAACGACTCCATCGCCCAAGGAAGCTCATGGCTAGGCATAACATGACTTTGCCTATACACGTACCGCAACTGATCCGCAGTTGCATCAGAGCGCTGAAGAATTTCGCGAGCAATATCAAGAGGCTGGCGCATAAGCTTTTATACCGCAAACCGGTAAAATAGGAATGAAGGCAGTAAGTAATGGAAGCGACCTAGGTTGCAAACCTGCGGAGTGCGGGTTCGACTCCCGCCTGCCTTCTTTGCTCACCCAATGGAATTGGGCGTCAGCAGTGGCGCAAGCGCCGCGAAGCCCGTGCCGGGCTACCCACTTCTCCAGCCCGGCACAGGCTTTGTGGCGGCACGCCATTGCAGACGCCGGTTTCAACCGGCGGCATCGGGGAGCGGTGGCGTAATGGAAGCGCGCTTCAACGGCATTGAAGAGGTGTGGGTTCGACTCCCACCCGCTCCGCCCGGATACAATTTCTTAGGAAAGTGGTGGTGTTCAATGGAAGCATGTCTGACTCTCACTCAGGAGGTGCCGGTTCGACTCCGGCTCGTTTTCCAAACCCAGGGAGGGAGTGGTGTGAAGGGAACCACGCCGGTTTGCATTCCGGAGATGCGGGTTCGAGTCCCGTCTCTCTCCTTTGATAAAATGCATCTGGAAAGTGGTGGTGTAACAGAAGCACGTTGCGGCTCATAACTCTAAGGTGCAGGTGCAAATCCTGCCCGCTTTCTTGTTTTTACGAGAATAGACGCCACTTTGGATCGGCGAGGCGCTTTTGGGCTACGGCGCGTACCCAGCGGTTGCCGTCGTCGGTGAGGCGCGGGAGGGCAGAAGTGGGCAGGTGGTGGTTGAGCGCGGCCCCCAAGCGCTTGTACCATACCGGAGCGACAGTCGCATTGGTGAGCAAGCGCCGCGCAGGAACTTGCGCGAGGGCAAGCAAGGGGGCCAGCTCGCCGTCGCTGCTGGCAAAGAATGTTAGCACGGCATGGCGCTGGTCTCTCTCAGGGAGGGCAAGCCCTTTCTCCATCACAAGCTGGCCAAGCCGGGCATTGTACTGCCAGCGCGGCTCCCAGTCCTCGTACAGCGGGACATCGCGGGATGAGCGGGATGGGAGCGGGGTTGGTCGGATCGGATAGGGCAAGGCAGCATTGAGCGTCTCCGGCAGCGCCCCCACCCGCGCGAGCCAGACCAGCCGCCGGTCTCGGTGGAGCTCGCTGGCAAGCACTTGAAGTAGTTCGGTCTCCCAGCCCGGCGCAACGTCGCCTGCCAGCCCTCTGTGGTGACGTGCCTCCTGTGCCACTTTCCGGGCTTCCACGTGTGTGAGGAGCTCTAGAGCGGACACGGGGATATCGGAGCGGCGCAAGAGATGATGCAGATTCCAGGCATTCTGGTGGGTCAGGCTCTCGGACTCCAGAAGAAGCAATGGAAACGAGGGGTTGCTCGCCGCCAGCGTAGGATGGTGCAAAAAGAGGTGCCAGAAAAGTACCGGTGGACAGCTGGGGTGGACAAGAATCGCTCCGGCAATGGGCCCGTCGGGAGTCTGTATCCCCTGCCAGATCTCTTCAATGCGTACCACCAGGAGGGTCGGATCTTTGAGTGCAATGAGCCTTTCGTCCATACCTGTATTTTACGGTATAAAGAGTGTGGGAGGGAGTTGCGTAACGGAAGCGCGACGCAGAATACCTGCGGGTGCCGGAAGCGCACCGCTTGCGTAGCGGACGTGTGGGTTCGAATCCCACCTCTCTCCCAACGGATGCTCCCCTTTCCCAGCGAAGAATGAGCGACCGGGAGAGGGGTAGGGGGAGAGGTTGTTCACCGACGACGAGCTAGAGACCACGCTGCGCGTTTTGCAGGAGATCGCCGAAGACCCATCGGTGATGGATGCGCACGAGCGCTTCAAGGGGCTCGTGGCAAAAATCCACCGAGAGGGCAAGCGGGGGCAGCGGCAGACGCAGCGCAGCGTGGCGAGGGAGCAGTCGTGGGCGGCGCAGACTCAGACGGGGCTCGTGCAGCAACAGCAGCAACAAGTCAGTGAGCCGCGTCTGCTGGGCGGGGAGAGTGTTGTGCTAGCCAAGGCGCAGCCGTGCTACATCTGCAAGCAGTCCTACACCCCGCTCCATCATTTCTACCACCGCCTCTGCCCGACCTGCGCCGCCAAGAGCTGGGAGAAGCGCCACCAGAGCGTGGACTTGACCGGGCGCTTTGCCCTGGTGACCGGCGGGCGCATCAAGATCGGCTACCAGCTTGCGCTAAGATTACTGCGCGATGGCGCGAACGTGATTGTCACGACCCGCTTTCCCCGCGATGCCGCCGAGCGTTTCGCCCAAGAGCCCGATGTGGCGCACTGGCGGGAGCGGCTGACCCTGGAGGGGCTTGATCTGCGCAACCTGCCCGGCGTCGAGGCGTTCGCGGATGCGCTCAATGCCCGCCTGCCGCATCTAGATATTCTGGTCAACAACGCCGCCCAGACCGTCAAGCGCCCGCGAGAGTTCTACCAAGAGCTGATCGCAAAAGAGAGTGCGCCATGGCTTTTAGAGGCGCAGAGTGGCTACAGCGGCAACCTCCCTGGAGTCGAGCGCTACTTCCCCGCGGGGGAGCGGGACTACGACGGCCAGCCGCTGGACAAGCGCCCGAC
>NZ_JANNYP010000636.1:0-8041 GCF_031410135.1 Armatimonas sp.
TTGTCTAGCGTGCGCGCTGGGTTGTCATAACGAACGATACTCATTTTATTTTTCTCCTTAACTCAAACTAAACTGTGTTTTTTGTGTCTCTCGGATTCTCTCCACGTGTCCCGCCGGTTGGAGCGGCGGGACTCTAACGGGAGAACTACTTCTCGCTCTCCTTGAACTCCGCGTCGATCACGTCGTCGCCACCCATCTGGGTCTTGTCGGGATCGACGTGGACTTCCTCGCCGGGCTCTGCCGTGGCTGCTGCCTGCTGGTAGAGGCGCTCACTCATGCCGTAGCTGGCAGTCTGGAGATCGTTGAGGGCGCTGTTGAAGCGGTTCTCATCATCCTCTTCCGATGCCTGGCGCACGGCGGCGATCTTGGCTTCCAGGTCTTCTTTCTCACTGGGTGTTGCCTTGTCGCCCAGATCGACGAGGGTGCGCTCGGTGGCGTAGATAAGCTGGTCGGCCTTGTTACGGCGCTCGGCAGACTCCTTGGCTTTCTTGTCGGCCTCGGCGTTGGCGGCGGCTTCCTTGACCATGCGATCCACTTCGTCCTTGTTCAGGTTCGACGAGCCACTCACCGTGATGCGCTGCTCGCGGCCCGTGCCCTGGTCCTTGGCGGAGACGTTTAAGATGCCGTTGGCGTCAATGTCGAAGGTGACTTCGATCTTGGGTACGCCACGTGGTGCAGGCGGCAGGCCCGAGAGCTGGAAGTCGCCCAGGTTCTTGTTGTGTGCCGCGATCTCTCGCTCACCCTGGTAGACCTTGACATGAACGTCGGTCTGGCCATCGGCTGCCGTCGAGAAGATCTCCGACTTGCGGGTGGGGATTGTCGTGTTGCGCTCAATCAGCTTGGTCATCACGCCGCCCAAGGTCTCGATTCCCAGCGAGAGCGGGGTGACATCGAGCAGGACAACGTCTTTCACTTCGCCACCCAGTACACCGGCCTGGATCGCGGCACCGACGGCCACGACCTCATCGGGGTTCACCGATCTATTGGGCTCTTTGTTGGTCAGCGAGCGCACCAGATCCTGGATGGCAGGAATTCGGGTCGAGCCGCCCACCATGATTACTTCGTCAATCTCTTCGATCTTGAGCTTGGCATCGGTGAGCGCCTGCTGGACACTCTTGGTCGTGCGGTCAACCAGATCCTTTGTCAGATCGTCGAACTTGGCACGGGTGAGCGCTAGGTCCAGGTGCTTGGGCCCCTCGGCATCGGCGGTGATAAACGGCAGGTTGATATTGGTGGTCACGACACTGGAGAGCTCGATCTTCGCTTTTTCTGCAGCCTCACGTAGTCGCTGAAGGGCCTGCTTGTCTTTCTTAAGATCAATGCCCTGCTCCTTCTGGAACTCGGAAGCCAGCCAGTCCATCACACGGGAGTCGAAGTCGTCGCCACCTAGGTGCGTGTCACCACTGGTAGACTTCACCTCAAAGACGCCGTCGCCGACCTCTAGGATCGAGACATCAAACGTCCCACCACCTAGGTCGTAGACAAGAATAGTCTCATTGGCCTCTTTGTCCATGCCGTAGGCCAGTGCGGCGGCGGTGGGCTCGTTGATGATGCGCAGCACCTTCATGCCCGCGATCTCGCCGGCGTTCTTGGTCGCCTGGCGCTGGGCATCGTTGAAGTAGGCGGGAACCGTGATCACGGCTGCTGTCACGGGCTCACCAAGATACGCCTCCGCATCGGCCTTGAGCTTCTGGAGAATCTTCGCGGAGATCTCCTCGGGCGAGTAGCCCTTACCATCGATCGTGGTACGGTGGCTGGTGCCCATGTGCCGCTTGATCGAGACAATCGTCCGATCCGGGTTGACAACCGACTGCCGCTTGGCGGGAACCCCGACAAGCTGATCGCCGGTCTTGTTAAAGCCGACGACGGAGGGCGTGGTTCGTGCACCTTCCGAGTTGACGATCACGGTGGGCTCTCCACCTTCCATCACTGCCACAACTGAGTTCGTGGTCCCCAGGTCAATTCCTACTGTTTTTGCCATAGTGTTTTAAGTTCCTCTGAGAAGAATTATTGCCAGGATGAGTATATAACTTGAGTGTCTTGTTGTCAAGTATCTTCCGAAGAAAAAGACGTTAAATCCAAAAAGAAAGTTCCCGGACTCCTTCGAAATAAGTGCGCGATACAATTTCTGCAAGGAGCGCCTATGATTTAGCACTTGCTCTAATTTTTAACCCTGAGGTCTAAGTGGTGTTGTCTCGAACATCGGAGCCGTATAAGGCGAGTTTTTCTGAGGGCGAGAAAGTGCGTATTGCTTCCTTAGGAATGCTCATTCAGTTTCAGCGTGACTGGCAAGCACATCACGCAGTTACGGAGGCACAGTTTCCCTATGCCAATCAGGAGGCGGTTGTCCGACGCGTCAGTTTCTATCACATGGGAACTGTTCTCTATGAGCTGGAAGATATCCCCGGCTTCTGGCACGAGCCGTGTTTGGTTGCTTCTGGGTAGAAACTAGCCCTGCTCGAAGGGCTCGCCAAGATGCGCGGGGGGCTTGACTTTCGCGCCGCGAATCGCGAGGGCGAGGAGGGTAAGGACGTAGGGGAGCGCGAGAAAGATGGGGTAGGGGATGTGGAGCGTGCCCTGGGCTTGGAGCCGGGTCTGCCAGACATCGGCAGCGGCAAAGAGCAGGGCGGCGGTGAGCACTCCGAGTGGGTTCCAGCGCCCAAAGACGATCACGGCCAGCGCGATAAAGCCGCGTCCGCCAGTCATTTCTTCGGTGAAGGTGTTGGCGATCCCTATCGAGAGCGCCGCGCCGCCGATGCCGCAGAGGGCTCCGGTGGCTAAAACGGTGAGCACGCGCATCCGGTTCACAAAGACACCCGCCGCCGCGACGGCCTCGGGTTTCTCTCCCGCCGAGCGCACGATAATCCCGAGACGCGTTCGGTAGAGCAGCCACTGTGCCACGGGAATGAGCAGCAAGCCTAATAGCGTGATTGCGTTGATCGCCGTGGAGCCATCGCCAAAGAGTACCGGGAGCGTCTTGACTTCGCCAGAGATCTTGAGAGAGCGGTAGAAAACCCCGGTTGCACCGAGCGCGAGAAAGTTTATCGTGGTGCCGACGATCACTTGGTCACGCTTCAGAGCAATAGCAAAAACGGCAAAAACGCCTGCCAGCGCCAGCGCCGCCAGTGCGGCGGCCAAGACCCCCAGATAGGGCTGACCTGTCGCCGCCGAGACCAGCACTGCGACCAGTGCCCCGACGAGTAGTAAGCCCTCCAGCCCGATATTGACCACACCTGCCCGCTCCGCAAACACAGCACCAAGCGCTGCTAGCAAGACCGGCGTTGCAAACGTGAGCGTCTGTAAGAGAAAGGGAATCACTTGCCGCGCTCCCTCAGCCAGCCGTAGGCAAGCACGGTGAGAAGCGTGACGGCCTGGAGCACTTGAATCACCACCGACGATACCCCGGCGCTCTGTACTTCTGTTGCACCTGCCGTGAGCGCTCCGAAGAACAGCGCGGTGAGAATTGTCCAGAGCGGCGAGAGGTTGGCGAGCAGGGCGACGGCAATCGCGGTGTAGCCGTAGCCCTTGGAGTACGGGTCGGCCAGAAAGTAGGTCACGCCGCAGATTTGAATCGCGCCCGCCAGCCCCGAGAGTGCTCCTGAGAGCAGAAACGTCCCCCAGGTGGTCTTGGCCACCGAGATTCCGGCAGCCTCAGCGGCCTCGGCACCTGCACCGACGGCGCGCAAGGCAAACCCGGAGGCGGTCTTGGCGAGGTAGGCCCAGATAAGAACCGCAAGAACCAGCGCGATCAGAAAGCCCTGGTGAAGCTGCGTCCCCGGCCAGAGAAACGCCAGCCGACTTGAGATGGCGAGCTTGTCGGACTGGGGGTACTGCTTCACGGCCTCTTGCAGCGGCCCGCGCACCATCCAGGCCACGAGCTGGATCGCCACAAAGTTCAGCAAGAGCGTCGAGAGCACTTCCTGCACCCCGCGCCAGAGCTTGAGCGCCGCCGCCAGCCCCGCCCAGAGCGCTCCGCCCAGTGCGCCGGAAAGTAAGGCCAGCGGCAGAAGCAGGGGAGCCGGGAGCCTCTGCGTCCCGGCCCAGATCGCAAAGACCGCGCCTAAAAGAAACTGTCCCTCGGCCCCGATATTGAAGAGCTTGCCCTTAAACGCGAGCCCCACTCCAAGGCCCGTGAGCAAGAGCGGCGTGGTCTGAATCAGCGTGTTGGCAACGCTATCTTTCGAGCCAAATGCCCCGCGAAACAGCGCCAGAGCCACCGCAACCGGTGAGGCTTTAGCCGCTAGGATCACGGCAGCGAGCAGTAAGAGTCCCCCGACAACACAGGCCACGAGCTTCACGCCGCGCCTCCCATCAGGCGGCCCAGCTCCTCGCGTGGGGTCTGTGGTGAGACAATGCCCATGAGCCTGCCGTCGAAGAGAACCGCCACGCGATCCGAGAGCGTGAGCACTTCGTCCAGCTCCGTGGAGATCAGTAGAATCGCCGCGCCTGAGGCCTGCGCCTCACGGAGGGCTTTGTGCACATAACCAATCGCCCCGACATCGAGGCCGCGCGTCGGGTTCACGGCCACGACCACCTTGGGCTCGCCTGCCAGTGCCCGCGCGATCACCACTTTTTGCTGGTTCCCCCCCGAGAGGCTACTCGCCGCAGAGTCCGGCCCCTCGGCGCGAATGTCGAAGCGCTGGATCAGCTGCTCGGCGCGTGCACGGAGCGCCTTTGCGGAGAGAAACGGGCCTCTTCGAAACGCGGGGCTGTCCTGCACGCCTAGCGTGAGGTTCTCTGTAATCGTCATCGAGAGCGCCAACCCGCGCTTCTGACGGTCCGCCGGGATCACCCCGATTCGGGCGTCTTGGAGGGCCTTGGGGCTTGGTTGTAGGGCAGCTCCAGCGACGAGAATCTCGCCACTTTGGGGCTTGGACATTCCCGAGAGACAGTCCGCCAGCTCGGTCTGACCATTGCCGTCCACGCCTGCAAATCCTAGAATCTCGCCGGGCGCGACTGTAAACGAGATATTTTTGAGCTTTCTCAAGGTGACGTTCTGGACGGTGAGGGCCATCTCCCCGCCGCTGAGACGGCGACCCTCTTCCCCTGCCACTCGTGCCTCGTTGGGAAGAGGGTTTGGCTGCCCCTCTTCCCGCGACGAAGGAGCATCAGGGGAAGAGGGGAGGCGAGGAACGAGACGGGGAGATGGCGCGATCACATCGCGTCCCACCATCGCCTCCGCAAGCACTCCGGCATCGCACTCGGCGGTTTTCAGCCTTGCGACGACTTTCCCACGCCGTAGAACCGTGACGCGCTCCGAGAGGGCGAGCACCTCGTCAAGCTTGTGGGAGATAAAGACGATGCCCTTACCCTCGGCTGCGAGCTGGCGGAGCGTGGCAAAGAGCTCGGGGGTCTCGGTGGGGGTGAGCACTGCCGTCGGCTCGTCAAAGATCAGGATTTTAGTTTCACCGCGCAGGGCTTTTAGGATCTCGATGCGCTGCTGCGTTCCTACCGGAAGGCTTCCGGCGAGCGCGTCCCAGGGCAGGCTCCAGCCCAGCTTCTCGGCAAGGACCTTGGCCTCGTCTAGCACGTCTGTGATGGGCCAAGAGAGAGGGCCACCCTTGGCTTTGTTGGCAGAAAGCAGTAAGTTTTCGGTGACGGAGAGCGGAGGCACCAGTAAGAAGTGTTGGTGTACCATCCCGATGCCTTGCGCACTGGCATCTGCGGGGGAGTCGAAGCGCGTGGGACTTCCCTCAAGCAAGAGCTCACCCGCGCTGGGCCGGAGCAAACCCGAGAGGACGTTCATGAGAGTGGACTTACCCGCGCCGTTCTCACCGAGCACGGCATGGATCTCCCCCGCACGCAGGTCAAAGTCCACGCTATCGAGCGCGGTAAAGCTCCCAAAGCGGCGCGTGAGCGCACGGGCTTCCAATAAAACTCTCCCCTCTCTCCCCTCCTCCCAGGATTGGGAGGAGGGGCGGGGGGAGGAGGGTAAAGAGGGCACCCTACGGCGTGACCTTACCAGCGATAACATCGGCCTCGGCGGCGGCGATCTTGGCTTTTAGCTCATCGGGGACTTTTCCAGCGAACTTATCGTTGTAGTGCAGCCCTACCACTTTCTCTTTCAGGCCGTATTGAAACGCGCCCGTCGCCTTGCCCTCTTTAATTGCCTTGGCGGCGAGGAGGTAGGCGGCTTGGGCGTCTACGAGGAACGAGCCGAGGTTCTTGGTCGTTGCCAGATCGTCTTGCGGTGCGTTGGCCCCAATAAACATCGCGCCTTCTTTGTCCGTCACAGCCTGCGCGACGCCCTGTCCAGCGGCATTGGCATTGTGGTGGAGCACATCCACGCCGCTATCTAACAGCGCTTGCGACTGCTGCTTGGCCTTCGCGATATCATCACCGCTCCCTGTAAAGACAATCTTGACTTCCGCATCGGCCTTGGCAGCTTTGACGCCCTTCGCAAACGAGGCAAAGGCTTCTTTCACAATGGGGATCTCGCTGCCGCCGACACAGGCCACTTTCCCCGTCTTAGTCATCCCGCCTGCGAGCATCCCGGCCAGATAGGTTGCCTCGCCCGCCTTGAACTGAATCGGGGTGAGGTTGGTGTCGGTTGTGCGGCCCCCAACCACCACAAAGTAGGTCTTGGGGAACTCTTTGGCGACACTGGCCGCTGCATCGTCGTACTCCGAGGCATGGAAGAAGATCAAGTTACAGCCCTTTTTGGCTAAGTCCCGCGCTGCGCCTGCCACGTTGGCCTGACCGGGGTCTTCGATGGCTGGAACCGTCTCGGTGCCAGGAATCTCTCCCTTGATCTTCGCCACACTGTCGTTGGCGAGCTGGCTCCAGCCCTTGTCGTTGATCTTGCCGGGCGTGATCAGGCCGATCTTCAGTGCCGCAATCGCCTCACCCCCGGTCGCTGCTGTCCCCGGCGCAGGGGGCGCTGCCGTGTCTTTGGCAGGCTCTTGTTGGGCACAGCCCACGAAGATAAATCCGAAAGTGAGGGCAGCGCAGAAGCGCCGTCGGGAAGAGATCATAGAAAAACTCCAATACGAATTTGGTTGGCTCAGGATACCCTAACGGGCTCTTGCGTTCAAGAGTTCCCATCTCTCATCAATAACACGAGTGCTGGATCAGGGCTTCCCTAGGGCGATCACCTCGGTGACCGTACGATGTGCCTCAAGAGGGTGCCGTAGGGGGATCTCGGCGTTGATCGTGTAGCTATTGCGCCGCCCATCACGGTGACGCACTAGAACGCCGCCATCTTCTAGCTCCGCAACAATGCGCTGCACTGCGCGCTCCGTAATGCCGACTCTAATCGCCACATCTCTGAGGCGAATCTCGCTGTCTTGTGCCAGGCAGATCAAGACATGCGAGTGATTCGTTAAAAAAGTCCAACCAGATTGACTTGCCATAGTGCTGAGCATTATATCTGAAGAATCGTGAAAAAAATATTGCGAAAACATTGTCGTGCATTTAATTTCGTGATATTAATATCTACGGAGGTTTGTTATGGATAAGCATGTAGTGGCGTGTGCGTGTGGCGATGGGATTGGGCCGGAGATCATGGTCGCAGTACAGCAGGTACTGAAAGCGGCGGGGGCACCGCTGGAGTGGCGCTGTGTGGAGCTGGGAAAGCTCGCCTACGAGAATGGCAATAGCTCGGGGATTACACCTGAGGCTTGGGCGGCGATTCGTGAGACGAAAGTGCTGCTCAAAGCGCCTCTGACCACACCGCAGGGTGGCGGCTACAAGAGTGTGAACGTGACACTGCGCAAGTCTCTGGGGCTCTATGCCAACGTGCGGCCCTGCGTCGCCTATGCGCCCTTTGTAACCACCAAGCACCCGAAGCTCGACATGGTGATTATCCGTGAGAACGAAGAGGATCTCTACGCGGGTATCGAGCATAAACAAACCGACGATGTGGTGCAGTGCTTGAAGCTCATCAGCCGCCCTGGCTGTGAGAAAATTGTCCGCTACGCCTTTGAATATGCCCGCAAGAACAACCGCTCCAAAGTGACGTGCATGACCAAAGACAACATCATGAAGCTCACCGATGGTCTCTTTCGACAGGTCTTTGAGGAGATCTCTCTGGAGTACTTAG
>NZ_JANNYP010000637.1:0-15147 GCF_031410135.1 Armatimonas sp.
GTTCACGATTGCGCTCTGCGGGTATTAAAAAATTCCTTGGCTCTACACAGCTTCCGTCGGGGCTTACGATCACCGAAGCAGAAAGTAAGTAAATGGCGCTCCAGAGCTTGCTGGAGCAGTACAATGGTATCCTCGCCGAAGCAGATCGCCTACTTAATGAAGTACAGGCTTCCGAAAAGGCGCTTCGTAAGTACGACACTCGCCTGCTGACTGCCGTCGGCCTTGCCTACGGTAAAGACAGTAGTGAGTACGAAATGGCAGGCGGCACCCGCGAAGGGAAGTAAACACCCCACTCAACCCTCTCCCATTATTGGGAGGGGGTCGCGCGGAGCACCGGGGGAGAGCCATCACAAAATTCCTTCATTAGCGAAAACCCCCTCCGGCGCGATACAATCTGCGGGTTTTTATTATGTTGACCGCCGAAAAAATTTACAAATCGTTTGGGCCACAGGACGTGCTCAAAGACATCACGCTTCAGCTCGGAGACCGCGACCGCATTGGGGTTGTGGGACTCAACGGGCAGGGCAAGTCCACCCTCATTAAGATTCTAGCTGGGCTAGAGGAAGCGGACAAGGGAGTGGTGCACCGGCACGGCTCCACCGTCGGCTACCTCAACCAGGAGTCTCAGTGCCGCCTTGGGGTGACTGTGGGCGAGGAGATGCGCTCCGTCTTCCCGGACATGGATGCTATCGAGGCGCGCCTGATCGCCGCCTCGCAGGCTATCGGGGAAGGGGATATCACAAAATCCGATATCGCTGCACTGGATAAAGCCACCGAGGACATGACCAAGCTGGAGACGCGCTCTATGGACGCTCGCATTGGCCGTGTTCTCTCGGGGTTGCGCTTTGAGCTGGGAGCGGTTGATCGCCTCACCGACACCTACTCCGGGGGCTGGCAGATGCGAATCGCGATGGCCAAGCTGCTTTTGCAAGAGCCCGACTATCTCTTTCTCGACGAGCCGACCAACCACCTAGACACCGAGGCCAAGTTCTGGTTGATGTACGACTACATTCCCAGCTATCCCGGAACGGTGATCTGCATCTCCCACGAAGTGGAGTTTCTCAATCTCACCAGCGAAGAGATCTGGGAGGTTAAGGACATGGAGGTCAATAAGTTCAAGGGCAACTACGACGACTATATCCGCCTTGACGATGAGCGCTACCAGCGCGAGCTCAAGGCCTACGATGCCCAGCAGCGTGAGATCGCGGACTGGAAAGAGTTCGTCCAGCGCTGGCGTGGGAATAAGTCGAAGGCAGGAATGGTGGAGAGCCGCCAGAAGCAGCTCGAAAAGATAGACATGCTGCCCAAGCCCAAGGAGCGCCCCAAGACCATCTATCTCCAGTTCCCAGAGCCGCCACGTGAAGCGCCGGAGCCGATCAGTATCGAGGACGTGGTCAAGCGCTACGGCGATAAGACCGTGCTAAATGGCATCACGCTGCCACTGGTGCGCCAAGACAAGATCGCCCTCACCGGCCCCAATGGCGCGGGTAAGTCCACGCTTTTAAAGCTCGTGGCCGGGATCGAGCAGCCCACGAGTGGCAAGATCGTGGTCAACCCCAAGACTGAGATTGGCTACTTTGCTCAGCACCAGGCCGAAGCACTCTCTCCCAACAACACAGTCTTTGAGGAGACGCTGGCGGGGATTGATCCCAAGATGGAGGAGCTTGCTCGTGGCCTGCTTGCTCGCTTGCAGTTCCGTGGCGACGATGCTCCGTTTAAGAAAATCGGGGTTCTCTCCGGCGGCGAACGCGCCCGCGTGGCGCTGGCCAAGTTTCTGCTGCGCCCCGCGAATTTCTATCTTCTGGATGAGCCGACCAACCACCTCGACCCGCTCGCCCGAGAAGTGCTGATCGAGGCGCTGAAGAAGTTTGAGGGTACAATTCTCATGTCGAGCCACGACCAGCTTCTGATTGACACGGTCGCCACCGGCATCTTCGACATGTCCGACGGTCAGTTCACCATGGTTCTCGACCCCGCCACCGAGCGCATCAAACGCGTCAACGTGTGATGGTCACTGGGGCTTGGGGAGCAAAGGCGCTCTCCAGTAATTTTAGGCCCTGTATCAGAGGCAAGTCGGAGATGTCTAGGACGATACCATCGTAGTGAATCTCTTTGCTGGGGTTGCTCACGAGGTTCATGCTTTTCTGAAGCCAAACGCGCTGCTGCCCATTTTCATCCAGAAAGGCAGTGGAATCATCGTTGGACGGTTTCCACGGACTAGCATCCAGGCCAATGGCCATGAGGAGTGGATAGGCTGCGGGCGAGGGGCCTGATTGCTCCTCCGAGTTCCCTTGCGACTTCAGCATACCAGGTCGCCAGCGCTCCCAACCGAATCTTCCCTCCGCTGAGATCGGCACAGGAAGCTGAGCAGTTTTGAGTGCCGTATCGAGACGGACAAGAAAGGTATCGCGGCGGGCCTCCTTGCGCGTCCACCAGCGACTCTGCTCTTCCGGAGCACTCGTATCGTCCTCTTGCTCCACATCGGCGGGGTCAATCTTCTCTTTCTTGAGGAAGGCAAGCCGCTCAGCTCGTTGCCCCCCTCCCGACCAGGATGCCGTCTCGGAGCCGTAGCCGGGCGGGGCAAGCTCGGCGAGTGCCAGTGCCGTAACTCCAGGAAGAGAGGCAAGACGTCGGCAGTGAGCGGTGAAAGCCGCGAGGTCTATTGCCTCGGGCTCGGCGTAGTCGCGGAGCGTGAGGGGCTCAAATGCTGAGGCTGCCGCAGCCACAGGGGTACGACTCCACTCTTTTGCCGTGCGCCCCAGTAAGTCTATATCGCGTTTCGTCTCCGCCGTGGCTGCTTCAAAGGGGCAGAGAACCGGCACGAGCGAAAGCTTTGCGGCTTTGAGTTTCACTGCCAGCAGTGCGAGGCGCTTCTCCGAGTCCGTACCAGGCGGGAGCGCGATCCGAAGCTCGGTGACCTGGCAGGCTTTTGCCAGCGTGATCAGCGCCTCGCTTTCTTTATCGTCTGCCGGGAGCGGAACATACCAGCCACGGATTCCCGTTTTAGGCCAGCGCACGGGCGGAGGCGGCTCCGGAAGGGGAGTGTCCGGGTGTACCAAATTTAGCGGGAGAATGCCAAGGGTAGCACGAGCACGAAGATTGGGGAGGAGTGCCTCCCCAAAAAGATAGACCTTCGCGCCGACCTGAGTGGGAGCAGGGCGAGTTGGCTCACCGAACTTCTCCGACTCCGTACGGCGCTTCTGGTAGCTCGTCTGTACCTGCTGTTGAAAAAACGACGGCAAGCTCGCCAGCGGCACCGACTCAGGCTGATTCCCTTCGTCTTCGTAGTCACTGGGGCGCTGGAGCTTCCCCCCGAGCTTCCAGAGCGCGTCGGAGGCGAGGCTGCGGCTATCGCGGGGGATATTCTCGGTGGCACGGCTACGGATGAGCCGCCCACGCGCCTGGAGTGCCTCCGCGGCCTCTGCTACGTAGCGCTGGCTCATTTGTTTATTGATACCATCACTGGCGAGCTGTACCGTTTCGTTGATCTCGATATTGGTCGCCACTTGCGCCGTGAGCAAGTAGGTACTGTCGAGCTTGCGGACAGCTCCCTGCAAGCCCCGGCAGAGCCCCGCCAGCACCGTTCCCGCACGCACCATCCCTCGTCCGCGAATTGCCACACTGCGCCCCGCCACGCGCTTGTCACAGAGCAGGTTGAGCCGGGTTGCACGGGCAATACGTCCCACCAGCTCCCCCACCGTCGTCGCGCCCTCCAGAGAGATGGCAGCATCGAGTGTAGCGCTTGCCGGATCGAGCTGGGTGGGTTTGAGACGGGTAGGTGCGAGACCAAAGGGCTCTAGTGCCTCATCGGGGAGATCTTTCTCGGGGGAGAGAAGCACGGTTCGGCGACGCTTGCCTTCTGGGTCGGTGTTTTCCCGGTCGCGGAGAGAAAATGTATTCGCCTCTCCACCCGAGGTAAAGGCCGTGAGACTGAGGCTCTGGTAGATTCGCAGGTGCGGATCGGCGAGGGCACTGGCAGGAAGGCGAGCAGGATGCTCGTCGTCTTTGGGAAAGTTCGGCTCGGTGGGAAAAAAGACATTGGCACGGGCAGGGAGAAGCTGCTGGAAAAGCTTTTTCTGCGCTTTGTTCTCTAGCAGGCCCACTCCAAGTCCTTCGGCACTGCCAATAGCCTTCCACTGGCTCTCGGTGAGGGTTGCCAGAAACCGCATGAGAGTGTCGTAGGGATTGGCAAGCTCCTCCTGCTGTGCGTCGTTCAAGGACATCGTCTGAGGCACGTGCATCTTCGTGGGCTCTGCCACAGTCAGGCCGCTGAGCCTGATCGTCTGGAGACCAAAGCGAGGAAAGAACACGGTTGGGTTCAGTGGCCCCGCTGGCAAGCTTATCGTGGCAGGCGTCGCATTGCTAGGCTCTTCGTCATCGGCGGGCTCACCGCCTTGGGAGAAACGAAAAATATCGGGTGGTGGCTCGTCGGGCTTGCGAAGCGGCGTGTAGCACTCGGGCGCGACGATCAGCAATGGCCCCCGCGTCGCCGCGTTCCAATAGAGCCGCTCCAGCGCCGCCGCGAGGGTATCCACAGGTGGCTGCGGGATGGCAAAAACCAGCGCAAAAATCACTTACTTTGTCCGGGCGACGATCCACTCGCCGATGGTCTTGATGGCATCCGGGGAGAAAGTCTCCTCGATTTGGCTGTACTCGCTGGGAGAGCCGGTCTTGGTGTGCTGAAAAAGATGGTTGAGACCGGGGAGCGAGAGCGCTGTAACTTCTTTATTGCCCGCGTCTTTCAGGTGTCTCTCGATCACGGGAAGGTTCTGCCCTACCAGCACCTGGGTGTCTTTGTCGCCGTTGAGGGCCAGCACGGGGCAGGTCACTTTGGCGAGCGTGGGGGCGGGGTCGTAGATCAGGAAAAAATGCATCCAGGGGTTGGTGAGCTGCATCAGCTCACCCCGCGCGGAGTCCGGCAGCGCAGCGGCCCCGCCCAATCCAAGCGCCTTTGCCATCGCCTCCAGCGCTTTTTCCGGGTCGGCCTCGGCCTTGGCAATGGGAATGAGCTTCTCCTGGTTGGCACGAGCCGCTGCCGCCACGGCCTCGCCCATGCCCGATGCTTTGACCACCGCGACTCCCTGCTCGATCAGCACCTGGTCACCGGAGACCCCGGTGCCTGCGAGCAAGACCATAAAGGCAATCTGGTTTGCGGGCTTGGCGGCGAGCATGGGCGCGATCAGCCCACCCTCGCTGTGGCCAATCAGCCCAATTTTTTGGGGATGGATCTCCGGGCGGGTCTTGAGAAACGCCACTTGGGCCTCGGTATCGGTGGCAAAGCTCGCGCTGGTGGCCTTGGTCAGGTCGCCTTTGGACTTGCCCGCCATGCGGTCGTCGCAGCGCAGGCTTGCAATCCCCCGCCGCGCCAGATCGTCGGCGAGCACGGCAAAAGAGCGGTGCTCAAAGATCGTCGAGTCGCGGTCTTGCTGGCCCGAGCCCGAGATAAAGACCACACACGGAAACGGCCCCGCGCCCGGCGGCACGGTGAGCGTCCCCGCCAGCGTGACACCGGCCTCGGCTGCGTTTGCTATGCTCACCTCGGTGGTCTTGTAGGGAAACGGCGGCTTAGGAGTCTGCGGACGGCGTAGCGCCGAGACCTGTGCCACTTTCTTGAGGCTCATCGCCATCGAGAGTCCCCCCTGCTCAAAGTTACCCGTTAGGCTGTTTTTATCGGGAGAGAGCTGCCCCGTGAACTTCCAGGACGGCGTGGCGCAGGTGACGGTGACCCGCGAGCCTGTCGCGGTCCCACTTGCCAGCTTGAGATCTCGTGCGCCCTGATCCGGGCTGTCCCAGGTGCCTGCCCCTTTGCCGTCGAAGCGAAAGACCATGCGGAGCTTGAGCGTGTTGGGCAGCGTGATCGCCCCTTCGTAGATCCCTGTCATAGGCACCGACTTAGGGGCTGTCGCTTGGGGCTTTGGCTGAGTTTTCGGCTTGGGTTTGGGCTTCTGTGCTAGTGCCAGTGAAACCGGGGCACAAGCCGCAATAAGGGTGAGAATTAAGACAGACTTCATAGTGCTCTCTTTGTAGCATAAAAAAATCCCCCCGCCGGACTCGGCGGGGGGATTCTGCGAAGATTACCGCAGGCGCTTGGCGGCCCAGAAGGCGCTACCAACCGCCAGTCCAAGAGCGACCGCCATATTGGTCAGCGTCCAAGGTAGGGCACTGGCTCCAAACGTCGCCGTGGTGAAGGGGATCGTGGCGTTGTTCCAGTTGGCGAAGAGATTGACGCCAAAGCCCAGCGCCGCACCCGAGGCTACTTTCAGGCCGGGGCCTTTGCGGAGCATCCAGACGAGCAGCGCGGGAGCCAGTGCGGAGAAGCTGAGTAAGTTCCACGCCGAGTCTGCGCCGACGAAGTTTGTCACAGCGTCGGGGAGGAAGAAGCCCCCAGCAATCGCGGCTCCAGTGGTGGCACGCAGCAGGACATTGCGCCGACCCAGCGGGCCACCAAAGGCGAGAAGCAGACCGGCAAAAGCAATTGCAAGTGTGTTGCGCAGCTTCCAGCCGTTCTCCGCCTCGGCCTTGGCCGTCAGCTTGCCGACATTCAGAATGCCCGCGCCGTACTTTTTGACATTGTTCTCCTTGGGCTTGCTCGCGGTCTTCTTGAGCAGATCCAGGATCTTGGCCGGGTCTTTGGTGCCCTGGCTGTAGGCCAGCGCAGCAGCTCCCGCCACATGGGGCGAGGCCATCGACGTTCCCTGGAAGGCGAAGTAGTCGTCTTGCCCGCCCAGAACGGAGTTCTGCAAGATGCCATCATCGGGGTTGCGGGAGTCAATCATGTCGCCACCCGGCGCCGCGAGTGCCACTTGCTTACCCCACGAGGAGAACTTGGAGAGCATCCCACTGGGCCCCACCGACGAGACCGCGATGCACTCGGGGAAGGCGGCGGGGTAGCCCACGCCCTCACGGAAGCTATTGCCCGCGGCGCAGACAATCGTGACGCCCTTCTTGCGAGCGTACTTGCAGGCCTCGTGGATCACGTCGGAGGGGTACATGGAGCCGAGGCTCATGTTGATGATGTTCGCGCCCTTGTCGGCAGCGAAGCGAATGGCATCGGCGATATCGGCGCTATTGCCCGATCCCTCGGCAGAGAGCACTTTCAGCGGCATGATGGTCGCCTCAAACGCGATCCCGGCCACACCCTCGTTGTTGTTGGTGGACTCGGCAATCGTCCCCGCCACGTGGGTTCCGTGCCCGTGGTCGTCGTCGGCGTTGGTGGTCTTGCTCACGAAGTTGTAGCCCGCCGTGAACGCAGTCTGCTTAAAGTCCCGCGCCTGCGTCACGCCCGTGTCAATCACCGCAACGACCGCACCCTTACCCCGAGTGCGCTCCCAGGCCCCTTCCGTATCAATCATACGGAAGTTCCACTGCTTGTCGTACATCGGATCGTTTGGCCGAGTACCAGACGGCTGCGCCGCCTCGGCATCTTGTTTTCGCGCTTCTGCGATAACTGCTTCGCGGTAGCTCTGAGCACGCTGCTCTAAGTCTCCTAAAGCATCTTGCGTTGCCGAAAACGTGCAAACAGTAGGTGGATCAATGACACCCGTTTGACGGTATCGTCTGGCTTGATCAGAGATGTTGGCAATGCTACTGCGTAGCATCAGATCCTCGTTAGGCGCTTCTTGGAAAGTAGGAACAGAACCCTTGAGGTAGAGCAAACGCTTGCCAGTTGCTTGCACTTGCTTCTTTGTAGCTTCATGGATTTCAAGAGAACTCCAACCTACTTGAAGCTCCTCATGAACCGTCGGATCGGTCATCGTTGTGGTTTCGACGGTTGGATCGGTGACTCGGAAGGCGGCAGAAGCACCAGCAGTTTGCTCCAGATGAAACTGAATCTCGGGTTCTGCGGCTTGGACGTGGGAGTCGTTGCGGAGTGCGTTGAGATCGGCCTTGCCCTCAATCACGCGGTAGAGTCGGTTGTCTTTGGCCTCGATGGAGTTCGGGGCGAGCTTCAGGCCATACTGCGCGGCAAACGCCTGAATATCGGCGTCGCTAGTGCCGTCGTTGAAGTCCACCAGAACCATCGGCCACTTTGCCGAGTTGCTGATCTGTGTCGGGTAGGCGATGGGCTCGTAGCTCTCTTTCTGTGTCCAGACGGAGAGCATGGGGACGGCGGTGGCTCCGACGGCGACGGCGATGCCTAGGGTGGCGAGGGTATTTCTCAGAGATTTTGTCATGATGGGTTGATCCTCCGAATCGGTAGAGATTTCTTTTTGGCGATAGGTGTGACAAGGCGGAGCGGGGCTTTGGTTTCGTCAAAGTGCGGGCTGACACCGACAACTTGTCGGTCTTGGTTCACTTCGGGCGCACGTTCATCAAACTTGGGGTTGCCCCCCGCGTGGGACTTTGGGGATTTCATTTCTCAAGCTCCTCTTTCAGTTTCGGGTTGCGCTCCAAAATATACTCATAGCGGTCTTTGAGGCCCGGCGAGCGCTCGTCGAAGAGCGGGTTGCCGCCTGCGTAGTGGGTGTCCTTGGGGTCGCCAAACTCATTGCGCCCCTCACGTTTCACCCAGTCATCAATCAGTTTCTTCAGTTCATCCGAGATCATAAAAGCCCCCTGGCCCCCGCAACGCGAGGGAATGTCTGTTACTAAAGACGATGTCGGCAGGATTATGGTTGCACCGTAGGAGAAATTATAGACCATGTTAGCCCTTCTTCGCCCACTTTTGATCGGACTGCTCTTAATACCCGTGTGTTGCTACTGGGCGCAGGATCAGGTCATAGACCGAATCTTCTCGCTCATGGTGCCGCCGCTCGCACTCACAATTCTTCTAGCACTACTCAACCTGCCCGTGCGAAAAGCGTTCCCAAAGCTTGCGCTGAACGGACGGGAGATCGCGGTGGTCTATGCCATGCTCACCATTGCCTGCGCGATGAGCGGCGAGTGGATGGACATGGTCGCGCCCTCGATGTACGGCTTTGCGGTGTTCTCGCCCAACAACCCACGCTATGGCACCTATATCCTTCCCTATCTTCCCGACTGGTTCTTCTTCCGCGACCCCGCGCCGCTCAAGGAGTTTGGGGAGGGGGGCAAGACCTTCGGGTTCTTTCTCTCGCAGCTCCCGATGTGGTGGCCCAAGATCGGGGCGTGGACTCTGCTTCTGACACTGATCACCACGGCGATGCTCTGTATCAGTGCGTTGCTCAAAGACCAGTGGGTCCACAAAGAGCGCCTGGCGTTTCCTCTGGTTCAGCTCCCGATCGCCCTGACGGAAGAAGCGGGGCCGGGGCAGACACCGCTCTGGAAGAATAAGCTGTTCTGGGGCAGCTTTGCCGTGGTCTTTGCCATTGACATGCTCAACGGCTTCTCGTTTCTCTACCCGCAGCTCCCGCACTTCAACATTCGCTTTCTGGGGGATTTCAACAAGGCATTTGTCTCGCCGCCGTGGAACCAGACCGGCTGGACTCCCGTGGGGATCTTCCCCTATCTCTCCGCGCTGGGCTTCCTGATGCCCACCGACTTGCTCTTCTCGCTGCTCGTGTTCTTTTTTGTGCGAAAGGCCCAGCAGATTATCGCCTACAGTATCGGCAACGAGCAGGGAGTCTTTGGGGGCGGCGGCCTGACACCCAGCCCACCGTATTTCTCGGAGCAGAGCTGGGGCGCGTTTATCGGGCTCTTTGTCAGTGCACTCTGGCTGGCGCGGCCCCACTTAAAGATGCTCTGGGCGCAGATTAGCTCTGGGGAAAAAGACACGGGCGAGAATCCGGGCCTGCCGCCGCGCTTTCTGTTTGTCTTGATGCTGGTCTGTATTGCCGGCACGGCAGCCATTGGGGTGGGAATCGGACTGCCTCTGCTCTTTGTACTACTCTATGTTGGCCTCTTTCTGGCCTTCAGTGTGGCCGTCACGCGCCTGCGAGCCGCGCTGGGCGCTCCCACCCACGAGATGGCGTTTATGGGGCCACACCAGCTTATTTTAGACTTTCATGGCAGCGCCGGGCTCTCCAACGAGCTGCTCACACGCACACTTGCGACGTTTCACTTCATGAACCGGATTCATCGGACGCACACCATGCCGTCGCTTATGGAAGGGCTCTATCTCGCGGACCGGGGCAAGCTCTCGGCCAAAGGGATGTTTCTGGCGCTCTTTCTGGCGATTCCCTTGGGCACAGTGGCGGGCTTTCTGACCCACATCTACTTTGGCTACCACTACACCCCCGTGAGCTGGGTCTCCGGCGAGCTGGGCGGCTTTGTGAGCAATATTCTGAGCACTCCACGCCCGCCCAACCCTACCGCCATGCTCGCCGTGCTGGGTGGTTTTACGACCGTGATGCTCCTGGACTTCATCCGCTTCCGCATCCCTGGCTTCTGGCTCCACCCGGCAGGCTACGCGCTGGCGATGAACTTCGGGGTGGACTACTACTGGTTCGGGCTCTTGATCGTCTTGATCGTGAAAGTCTTCGTCCAGCGCTTCTACGGCCTCAAGGGCTACAGCCAGCTCCGCCAGATCGCCCTTGGTTTAATCGTCGGTGAGTTCATGGCCGAGCTGATCTGGGCCGGATTCTCCATGCTCAACGAGCGCCAGATGACCTACTCCATCTCGATCAACGGCAAGATGAGCTGGGACCAGTAGACCACTCCAACACCACCCCACATCAACGCCGCCCCATGAATGGGGCGTCTCAGTAGCCTGCGGCTGCAAAGCCCGTGCCGGGCTGGGGAATCCGTTGGATTGTAGCCCGGCACGGGCTTTACGGCGGAGGAACGACGCCACCCAGACGCCTCATTCATGGGGCGGCACATTGACGTAGGGCCGCCGTGCGGGGTATCCTTGAGAGGCTATGTCAAACCAATACACGCCCCTGCGCTGGGGCATTCTCGGCCCTGGAAGCATCGCTAACCGCTTCACCGAGTCCATCGCGCTACTCGAAGATCAAAAAGTCGTCGCCGCAGGCTCACGTAGCCCGGAGAAAGTTGCTGCGTTTGCCGATAAGCATGGCATCCCAAACCGCCACGCTAGCTACGAAGCTCTGTGCAACGATCCCGAAGTAGACGCGATCTATGTCGCCACGCCGCATACTTTCCACAAAGAGCACAGCATTTTAGCTCTCAAGAGCGGCAAGCACGTGCTCTGCGAGAAGCCTTTCACGATCAACAAAGCCGAGGCGGAGGCCGTGGTAGCCGTTGCCAAAGAGACGGGCCTATTTCTGATGGAGGGCATGTGGAGCCGCTTCTTTCCGGTCTGGGATAAAGTGCGTGCGCTCCTGGCCGAGGGCGCGATTGGCAAGCCCCGGATGCTCTACGCCGACTTTGGTTTTCGCTGCGGCGCGAGCCCGTCCAATGTGGGGGAGGACGGCAAGCTGGTGGGCCTGAACCCCGAGGCGCGGCTCTTCAACCCGGCGCTCGGTGGTGGGGCGATCATGGATGTCGGCATCTACCCCGTGAGCCTAGCGCAGATGCTGCTCGGCGATCCGGATCAAGTGGCATGTCTGGGGACGCTCGGGCACACCGGCGTGGACGAAAACGTGGGGATGCTCCTGCACTTCCCGAGTGGCGCGGTCGCCGTCACCAGCACGTCGTTTCAGGTCAGCACTCCCTCCGATGTGACACTCCTTGGCGAGAGTGGCAAGATAGAAGTCGCAGGCCCTTGGTGGACGCCGCGTAAGCTCACTCTAACCAAAGGCGGTGAGTCAGAGGTCTTCGAGCTGCCCTTTGAGGGGCCCGGCTTCCAGTTTGAGGCCATACACTTTGCCGAGCGGCTGCGTGCGGGGTACAAAGAGAGCGATATTCTCTCCCACTCTGACAGCCTCGCTGTGATGGGAGCACTCGATAACCTACGGGCCGCAATCGGCCTGAAATACCCGATGGAGTAAAAGAGTACAACAGATATGTCCAAAGATTTTTCGCCCTTACGCTGGGGCATTTTAGGCTGTGGTTCGATCGCCAACCGCTTGGGAGCAGATGTCTCCAAGCTGAGCGATCATAAGATTCAGGCAATTGCCTCGCGCGATCCTGAGAAGGCGGCTAAGTACGCCGAGAAGTTTGGCGTGCACACACAGCACACCGGGCCGGATGCCTACACCAAGCTGGTCAATGACCCGGAGATTGACATTGTCTATGTGGCGACACCGCATAACTTCCACCGTGAGCAAGTGCTGCTGGCGCTGAACGCGGGCAAGCATGTGCTCTGTGAGAAGCCTTTCACGGTGAACTTGAAAGAGGCCGAGGAGCTGGTGGCCAAGGCGCGGGAGAAGGGCTTGTTCCTGATGGAAGGGGTCTGGAGCCGCTGCTTCCCGGTCTGGGGGAAAGTACGGGAGCTGATCGCCGAGGGCGCGATTGGGCATGTGCGGCAAGTCTACTCCGATTTTGGCTATGGTGCAGGCTCGCTGGATGAGAACCACCAGCTGATTATCGGCAACCCCAACGGGCGGCTTTTCTCCCGTGAGCTAATCGGCGGGGGGCTGATGGATGTGGGGGTCTACCCGATCAATATTGCCATGATGATTCTGGGCGAGCCTAGTGTCGTCAAGGCGTTTGGGCAGCTTGGGAGCACGGGCGTGGACGAGAACGTCGGAGTGGTGCTGGGCTTCCCGAACGGCTCGCTGGCGACCTGTACGACCTCGATTCAGGTGACTACCCCGTTTGTGACCACGATTATCGGCACCAAGGGCAAGATCGAAGTCCCGTTCTGGTGGCGGCCAAAGAGCCTAATCTTAACGGCCAATGGTCACACGGACACGCTAGAGTTTTTGCACGAGGGCGAGGGCTTCCAGTTCGAGGCGATGCATGTCGCCGAGTGCCTGCGTGCGGGCAAGACCGAGAGCGATATCCTGCCGCTGGATGGCACGCTCGCCGTGATGCGTGTCCTAGACGCGGTTCGCACCGAGATTGGGCTACAGTACCCCGGCGAGTAGAAAGATAGACGCCCCCACTGCGACTAGATCTTCGTGGTGGGGGTGTGAGAAGAGGACTCACTGCTAAGATCAAACTTGCGAACGCAGTCTAGGAAGTAGAGCACCTCGGCGTTTTTGATGGAGTAGTAGACACAGTTCTTACGCCGCTCTGAGTCGAGAATTTCCATGTCCCGCATGATCTTGAGCTGCTGGCTCACAATGGCTTGCTGGGCTCCCTCACACACACCAACAATCTCTGTAACACGCTGAGGAGTAGTGCTGGTCTCCAGAAAATCTAAGATCCGCAAGCGAAGCGGGTGAGCGAAGATACGGATGACAGGAGAGAGTTGCTCCAGAGTACTCATGCTGAGGGTGATGTTAGCGCTCATAATTATTTCTCCTATAATCATAACTCCCGTGTAAGAAATACGGTAGCTCCAATTTCGCGAATAAGGTTTGAAACTCCATATACTCCGATTCGCCGCATGGTGCTGATCTCAGTGGTAGCGAGTAAGTGCAGGAAATATTTCAGAGCTGGCTCCTGTGACGTAGCGCCCTCCTAAAAGCCCGAAGTGCCCAAGCCTATCGTCAACAGAGACAAAGGCTTCAATTTCGCTGCTGGCCTCCGGCCTCAAAGTCGCTCCGCGACAGGCAGAGCAATTAAGCCCTCATGATTTTTTACTTGGATACGCGCTAGTCGTCCGTCTTGCTCCAAGACTTCCAGAATGCGACAACCATCATGATACTCATGTATTACGAATGGAGCAATATCTTCAAACCCAGGTGTCTTTTGGATGAAGCGTCCTAAAAAGCCAGCATCGAGAACGCCGAACTCTCCACCAAACCAAAGTGAGGCTTCGACAGACTCTCCTGTTTTGGGGTTACCCAAGGCACAGTGGGCTCCATGAAAAAAATACGCCCAGTTTTCGTCGAGTTGCCCGGTTTGAGGATGCGTCCCCCAGTGTTCGGCGTCTCTGAGCAAGCCTAATTTCTCGTAAAGACGAGGCATCAGTTTATTTGCTAGTTGCCGATACGCCCAGGCAGCCTTGTGGAAGCGCTCTAGATGCTCCAGAATCACCGAGTGGGGAAGCACTTGTAAAACGGTGACACGTGCACGGCCCTCCCGTACACCGGCATCAAAAACTCGATGATGAGGAAGAGCAGCGCTCAGAGAGTCGATCAGAGCTTTTTGGTCTTCTTTATTGGCGCTTTCAGAAACCAAAAGAAATAACTCTGGTTTTTGGACGGCGAGCGCCGCCAGCTCTGCCACAGAGGGCAGCTCTTTCCAGGTCGCTCGCTCCAGATGCACAGTTGCCTGCTACCGCCCCTTGATGGCTCCAAAAGTCATGCCGCGCAGCAGGTGGTTGCGCATCAAGAAAGTGAAGATTGCAGCAGGCAAGAGAAATACCATGGCGCGGGCGGCGACTTCGTTCCAGGGGATTGAGCCTCCCCCAATGACTGCCGTGATGGAGGGCGGCGCGGTGAGGGGCTCCAGGCCGGAGAGGAAGTAGCCAAAGGCATACTCGTTCCAGGCATTAAGGAAGACAAAGACAGCCGTGGTGGCCATGCCCGGAATCACCAGCGGCAGGACGGTTTTCTGCATCGCGCGCAGGCGAGAGTAGCGGTCAAGCAGCGCGGCCTCTTCGTACTCCGGCGGGACATCGTCGGTGAAGCCTTTCATCAGCCAGGTGGCAAAGGCAACCCCGACAGTGGTGTAGAGCAGGCCAAGACCAAAGAGCGTGTTGAGCAGCTTAATGCCCGTTTTCTGCTCGATGAGCTGGTACATCAGGTAGACCGGCACCAGCACGACCACCGGCGGGAGCATGCGGGTCGAGAGGATGAAGAAGAGCGCATCGCCCTTGGCCTTGATCTTAAAGCGCGAGAAGGTGTAGGCCGCCAGCGTCCCCATAAAGACCGCGATCACGGTTGAGATGACGCTCACGAGCAGGCTGTTGCCCATCTGCCCCATGAACTTCTTGCCGTCGGCGGTGGTGAAGATCGCGGCATAGTTCGCGCCGGTCGGGGTGAAGACGAACTTGGGCGGCATGGCGTTGACATCGGTGTACTGCTTCAGCGACGTGGCGATCATCCAGCCCAGCGGGAAGAGGTAGGCAAAGAGCGCGATGGCAATGCCGATAAAGGCAAGCACCGAGCGAATCTTTCGGGGAATATAAAACGTCCCCGCGATCAGACCACCGAGCACCGCAAGCCCGATCACAAAGAGCGGCCCGCCTGCCTTGAACGCGCCCCACACCAGGAGAATTCCCAGCGAGACAGGGGCCACTTTCTGCAGGCCAACCAACCACGGCGTGTCCGG
>NZ_JANNYP010000638.1:0-1338 GCF_031410135.1 Armatimonas sp.
GTCCACTCGCTGACCTGGCGGCAGTAGTTCCCGTCCATCACGATCTGGAGGCCCTTGTGAAGCTGCCCGACCATGTCCGGCGAGAACTTCTCTTTGACCAGCTCGACCGTGACTTTCTCTTCTTTCAAGAGATACTCGGCCACATGGTAGGCTTCGCCACGCGCGAGGCGAGACATGTAGGTCACGACCACCGCATCGAACTTGCGGATATCGGCATCGGCGAGCATCTTGCGCCAGGCGGCGCGGTTAAGGTTGGAGCCGGTCTTGCCTTCGTCCGCGTACTCGGCGACCAGCTCACCGCCGAGCTCGGTGATTCGCTCTTTGTTGAGCTCTCGCTGTGTGTCAATGGTCGTGAAGTCGCCGAAGCGCTGGTCGTCGGTGGAGCAGCGTAGGTAGATCGCGAAGCGCTGCGGGGCTTTCTTCTTAGGTCTCATCGCTCCCTCCGGTAGTCGGGAGCGGGCATCGAGAGCATCGTAGGATCGCTGTGGCGTAGTGCGGCGCGGCGGAGCACGTCGGTTGCCTGACAGAACGAGCGGAGAACCTCTTCGCGGTCGGTGCCGATGAGAGTTGTCTGGAGCTGAGTTGGTTTTCGGTGAGCTGGCATCCTATCTTTCCTTGACTGAAATGGGGTATCAAACAGTTGATTGCCAGAGTGTACCGCGTCATTACGAATTACGCAATAGTGATTGCCTTGTGGGATTTTTCGTGACATAATAGGCGCATGGCACTTAAACCGCCCACCCCCGAGCAGCTCGCTCAGGGCCAGCGCTTCGCTCGCTGGCTTCGGCTTCAGCGCGCCGACCGGAACTGGAGCCGTGTCTCTCTTGCAGAGCGTGCGGGCATCTCGGCGAGCTACGTGAACCTGATCGAGAACGGCTGTATCAAGTCGGACGGGCAGTATCTCTTGCCAAGCGAGGAGATCCTGACCAAGCTCGCAGGCGCTCTGGAAATCGAGGTCGAGCCAGTTCTTGCGGTGGCGGGCTACGACAAGCCGGAGCTCCAGTACGTGCCCGACATAGATACGCTCTTGGGCCGTATGGAGGGCTTCAACGACTTCGATGGGCCGTCGCGTGAGCTGATCCGTGAGGCCGCGCTTGTCGCCGCGAAGAACATGGCCGAGACTCTCCGGAAGCTCGATAGCCGCGGCATCGTGGGGAGCCGGTTCAGCTATGAGGAGATAGAAGACGCCGAGGCAGAGCAGGCTCGTATCGCAGAGACCGCCGAGATTTACGTGACCGACGAGATGGTGACTCCCCGTGAGCCGGAGCCCAAGCGCCGTAGGAGGGGCTATGGCTCGGGCAGGTGAGCGTCGCTTCGGCGACACTCTGGTGCTCTGGA
>NZ_JANNYP010000639.1:0-18999 GCF_031410135.1 Armatimonas sp.
CCACTCTTGGACAGAACCGTTGTAATCGCGGCTGTCAGGCTGGTCTTGCCATGATCCACGTGTCCGATCGTACCCACGTTGACGTGGGGTTTCAGACGCTCAAATTTTGCCTTACCCATGCTACTTCCTCAAGCCGTGCGCAACCCGCACGCGTCGTTATTTTGTTGTGAAGGTGGCCGGAGGACGCTGCAAAAACACAGACCGTCACGGCTAACCACTCAGGAGCTAAAAGTCTAACGCTTTCTTTAGAAAGCGCCCGGCCAGTTTATCATAGTGGTTTTATGCTTGCAAGCATTTTCTTATTCTGCTTGCCAGCCAATATCACGGCGCACATACGCCCCGTCAAAGCGAATCAAATCCACGCCTGCATAAGCGCGCTCTTTGGCCTCTGCAAAGGTCTCGCCCGTCGCCGTGACGGTAAGAACGCGACCGCCATTCGTGAGGAGCTGGCCCGTCTCATCGCGCTTAGTCCCTGCATGAAAGACCTCTAGCGCATCGAGCTTTTGTGCCGCCTCCAGCCCTGTGATGGGCAAACCAATAGGGTAGCTTCCGGGATAGCCATCCGAGGCCATCGCAACGGTTACCGCTGCTCGCTGGCTAAAGACCACCGGCACTTTATCGAGTTCCACATCCACCACTGCCTGACAGATCGTCGCCAGATCGCTCTCCATCAGCATGAGAGCCACCTGTGCCTCAGGATCGCCAAAGCGACAGTTGAACTCAATACAGTACGGCCCATTTTCCGTGAGCATCACACCTGCATAGAGCACGCCCCGATACGGAATTCCCGTCCCCCGGATCGCTGTGACGATAGGCTCGATAATCCGCGCGGTTACTTCCTCCACAACACTCTGGGGGGCGACTTTGACGGGCGCATAGGCCCCCATTCCGCCTGTATTAGGCCCGGTGTCGCCCTCCCCGATGCGCTTGTGATCTTGAATGGCGATCATGGGGCGCACGGTCTCGCCGTCCACAAACGCCAGGACACTCGCCTCAGGACCTCGCAGACACGCCTCAATCACGACGCGCTCACCGCTGGCCCCGAAGATCTTCTCGTCCATCATCTGACGGATCGCGGTCTCAGCCTCCGCAAGGTCCTGTGCCACGACCACACCCTTGCCTGCTGCCTCGCCATCGGCTTTGACGACAATCGGAAAGCTCGCCTGCTGAAGATACGCACGCGCCTTTTCGGAATCGTCAAAGACCTCAAAGTCTGCGGTGGGAACTCCCGCCTGCTTCATCAGACGCTTGGAGAAGACCTTGCTTCCCTCAAGCTGAGCGGGCTCACGGCTTGGGCCAAAGATACGCAGGCCCCGCGCCTCAAAGACATCCACAATCCCCGCAATGAGGGGTTTCTCTGGCCCGACGACCGTCAGATCAACCTTCTGATGCTCCACAAAAACCCGAAGTGCCTCAATGTCCATCGCGTCAATGGCGATATTTTCCGCCACCTCCGCCGTCCCTGCGTTCCCTGGAGCACAAAAGATCTTGCGCACCTGAGGGCTCTGCGCCAGTTTCCAGCAGATCGCGTGCTCACGTGCACCACTTCCAATGACTAAGATCTTCAAAAATCGGGTCCTTCCCTAAAAATCAGGGCCATCCATGTTCTGTGCCAGGTTGGCAAAACTCGCAAACTTGGGGAGAAATGCCAGCTTCACTGTCCCTGTGGGGCCATTTCGTTGCTTGGCAATAATAATCTCCGCCTCTTCTCCCTCGTAGTCCCCGCCTTCTTGCTCCGCCTTGTCTTCCGCATCCTGCGAGACCGCATCTTTTCGCGCATAGTACGCCGGACGGTAGATAAATGCCACCACATCCGCCTCTGCCTCGATACTTCCCGATTCTCGCAAGTCTGAGAGCATGGGGCGCTTGTCCTCGCGGCGCTCCACCGCACGCGAGAGCTGGGAGAGCGCGATCACGGGCACGTCCAGCTCGCGGGCCAGACTTTTCAGGCCACGGGCGATCTCGGAGATTTCCTGGTTGCGATTCTCAGAGCTTTTCGCGGAACCGCGCATGAGCTGTAGGTAGTCTACGATCACCAAGTCCAGCGTCCCCTGCTCCGCCTTCAAGCGCCGACAGCGGGCACGCATCTCCAGAGAGCTCATGTCCGTGGTATCGTCAATAAACATCGGCGCATCCCACAAGCGGTTCACGGCCTCCGAAAGCCGAGACCATTCTTCGTCTTGCAAGAAACCAGTGCGCAATTTATGGGCATTTACTTTCGCTTCTGAGCACATCATACGCTGCACAAGCGACTCTTTACTCATTTCTAGCGAGAAAGTTGCGACTACACTCCCCTTACCTGCTGCATTTTGACCGATATTCATCGTTAGTGCTGTTTTTCCCATACTAGGTCGAGCAGCAATGATAATTAAATCACCGCGTTTTAGGCCACTAGTGATGTAATTGAGGTCATAAAAGCCAGTATCGGTGCCACTGACGACGCCTTTGTCATGGTAGGCAGTGTCAATTTGCTCGAAGACGTCACTGAGCAAGGGGCGGAGCGGGGTGAAGCCTTCTGTCTTACGCTTGCGAGCGACATTGAAGATGGCACGCTCGGCCTGATCCACCAGCGTGTCCACCTCATCGATCTCACCATAGGCCATCCCGGCGATCTCGGAAGCGGTCTCGATTAGGCGACGGAGCACGCCTTTCTCGGAGACGATCTTGGCGTAGTAGACGATATTGGCAGGTGTGGGGACATACTCGGCGAGCTGCATCAGATACAAGTAGCCACCCACTTGCTCCAAGCTCCCCCGGCGCGTGAGCTCATCTTTGAGGGTGACAATGTCTACGGGTTCTACTTTATCTACCAGCGCCAGCATGGCTTCGTAGATACGGCCATGGGCCTCACGGTAGAAGTCCTGCTTATCCAGAAACTCCGTGACGCGCTCAATGGCTCCGCTGTCTCCCAAAAGCATGGAGCCCAGCACAGCCATCTCGGCCTCAATATTTTGGGGGGGGACGCGTCCGTTCATAAAAATTAGAGAAATTAAAAGGGCGCGGCTAGTCGCCGCGCCCCTACTTTGCTTGCGCGGCCTTGCTTACGCTTTGTCAACCGCGACAGTTACGGGAACCGTGATGTCTTTGTGGAGCTTGACATCCACATGAAAGGTTCCAATCGCACGGATCGGGTCGAGCAGGAGCACGCGGCGCTTGTCCACGGCAACGCCAAACTCTTTTTTGAGAGACTCGGCAATATCACTCGACGTGATGGAGCCGTAGAGACGATCCCCCACTCCCGCCTTACCGATGATCTTGATGGTCTTACCCTCAAGAGTGGCCTGGTCTTTGGTTGCCTGAGCTAGCAGTGCCTCGCTCTTGCGCTCATCGGCGGCGTGGCGTGCCTCCAAAACTTTCAGCGCTCCGCCTGAAGCGGAGACAGCCAGACCACGGGGCATTAGGTAGTTGCGAGCATAACCATCGGAGACGGTCACGACCTCGCCCTCTTTACCCACTTTAACAACATCTTTCTGCAAAATTACGTTCATTTTTACTTCCTTATCTGCAGGCCAATCCTAGGGAGATTCCCGTTGCCCACGGAATCCAGTCCAAAGGTCAGCGCTGCGCTATCGTTCAGACGCGCTCTCAGCCGCGTATTGACGGTAAAGCGGTTCGGGTCTTGTAGATCAAGCCGCCACTGTAGCGACCCAACCGGCACATCAAACCCAACTCCCAGCTTTCCGCCAAAGAGGCCGTAGCGTGTCCAGAGCTCTCCGCTTTTCTGCCCGAGCTGCACATTGACCAGATTTCGCTCTGTCGCATCCGTGAGACCCGCTCGCCAGAGCTGCCCCCCCGTCACCACAGAATAATTGGTATCGAGCCGAAAACGCTCCGCCTTTGTATCGTACAGAAAGTCTCCGGTCAAGCCCGGCTCGTACCAGGAAGGCTGTTTTTTCAACGGTTCCGGTGGATTTACCACGCTTGGCCTCTTCTCACCGGGCAGCCGCAGTGTCTCCACACGAGCGGTAATATTTTTTATGGAGCCGCTGGCATCCTTGACATTGGCGACAGTTGTCTTGATATTTGCCAGTAACTCGGGATCGGTAATGTTTTTTGCCAGAGTTCCTGCTGTGTCATCAAGCTTCTGTGAGAGGGCGACAAGATTATCCGAAAGCTTCGTCAGATTGGCCGTGGCCGCCACAACATTTCCCCGAAGGTCTTTGTCCCCGACGAGTAGCTTCAGCTGCTCGGTCAGTCCCGCCACTCCTGCCGTGGCATCGTTGGCAGAGCGCAGAAGGGCTTTGATACTTGCACGGCTATCCGCGACCGTTTCTTTGGCCTCTTTGGCTAGCCCCTCGGTCTGGGTGGCGATCCGTCCGCCCGATCTCATCACGGAGTCGAGGTCTTTGATGAGGGTCTGGGTTTCTTTCGAGAGCGTCGCCACTTGCTTCTCCAAGAGCGGCGCAATATTTTTGGCAGAGGCGGTCACATCAGCGGCATTGGCGACGACAGTATCTACCTTTTTCATAGTTGCCGGAAGCAGCGCCGAGGTGACACGAATATTACGCATCGTCTGCTGAAGATCGCCCGCGGGATCGTCCAGTGCCCCAATCGCGCCCAGCTTGCTGAGCTTCTCGCTGATTATCTTCAGGTTATGTGCGGTTGCTGTCAGATCTTTGCGAAGCGCATCGTCGTTGGTGAACTTGCTCACCCCTGCCAGCGCGGAGTCGAGGCCCGCCGCAGGCTCACCTTCAAGAGGTGTCTCTTTCGTGGTTGCCTCCGTGATGAACGCCGTCTCACGGCTGGGGGTAATGGTCACTACCGCACCACCACCGAGCAGCCCCGACGACACACTAATCTGCGACTTCAGCGGAATCTTCACGCCGTCGTTAATGCGCAGGAGCGTAATAGCCTTACGACCATCGTCGGAGAGGCGGACTTCTTTGACGGAGCCCACTTGGAAGCCCGCAACCCGAACCTCCTCGCCGCCCTTGAGCCCCTTGGCATCCTCAAAGGCCACCCGAAAGTCCGTGGAGTTGCGCTCCTCCCAGCTACGGTTAAGCCAGCCCTTAGCAACCCCAAAGCCAATGGCCGCCCCCACAATCACCACTCCGGTGACAATATCGCGCTTACTCATAAACTCTCTCGTGGATCTGATCCCCAGAACCCAGCGTTTCTCGGGAGTCACCCGGCGTGATATGAACAGTAGACATACCCCCAAAAGGCGGAACATCAACCCTGGCAACAGAATTCTTGGACAATATCAGTTCATGGGAGAGACGTAGTCTGACAAGAACGGTGCGTGGGTCTGTATCCAGTTGAACTGTGGTGACACTTCCCATAACAACCCCAGATACTAAGACACTCTCATTTCCCCGTAGCCCCTGCGCATTGTGTAAAATCAGTGTCAGTGGATAGGTAGACCGCACGTCTGCTTCTTGTTTCAGCCAGTTTTTGCAAAGACTAAAGCAGAGAACCGCGCTACAAACAGCAAGAACTGTCACGATGTCTCGTTTACATCTCATGGTCTATCCAATCTCGATGGGGCCTTCGATCTCTCCCCGAATAAACTGCTGGACAATAGGGTCGGTGCTTCCCCGGACTTCGTCTGGGGTGCCGTAGATCTGAGCCTTTCCTTCATAGAGCATTAGTATTTTATCCGCAATTCGGAAAATACTCTGCATGTCGTGGGAAACCACAACGCTGGCAACATTTTTCCGCTCCCGTGTCCGAATAATCAAGTGATCAATCGCCGCCGCTGTCACAGGATCAAGACCGCTGGTGGGCTCGTCGTAGAGGATAATCTCGGGCTCAGTGGCCAGTGCGCGCGCCAGCCCGACTCGCCGTCGCATGCCGCCCGAGAGCTCGGAGGGCAAGCGCTTCTCGATACCAGGCAGCCCCACTTCTTTTAAGTGCTCCGCGACTAATTCCGCAATCTCCGGACGCCTCTTCTTTTTATACTCTTTACAGCGCAAGCCCCGCAAGAGCCCAAAGGCGATATTTCCATAAACATTCATCGAGTCAAAGAGCGCGGCGTACTGAAAAACGACTCCCATCTTCGCACGGATGGGCAGCAGCTCGCGCTCTTTCATCCCGACAATATCCACACCATCTACCAAGAGCTGTCCACCTGTGGCAGAGATGAGCCCCGCAATACAGCGCAGAATCGTGGACTTGCCCGCACCTGAGAGCCCCATGACGCAGAGGATCTCGCCAGGAGCCACATCCAGCGTGATGCCTCCCAAGATCTCGCGGTCATCTACCACGTAGCGCAGGTCACGAAGCGAGATTCGCGGCTTTTCCTCACTCATAACTAGACTACCGACTTTGCCTTAAAGAACCACGTCATCACAAAGTCTGCGGCAAAGACCAGGATTATCGTGAAGACCACGGCGCGGTTAGTTGAGCGCCCTACCCCTGCCGCTCCGCCTTTTGTCTCCAGCCCCTCGCGACAAGCAATCAGCGCGATCAGCATTCCAAAGACCAGCGCCTTGAAAAGCCCTTCTAAGATATCCGAGCCATTAGTGTCGAGAAGTTGGCGAAAGGAATCAATAAACTGATGTGAGGTCTGGCCTTGATTGACGGCGATGAGGCCACCGCCAAACAGTCCTGCGGCATCCCCAAAGAGCGTGGTGACAGGCCCCATTATCAGACAGGCAATCAGGCGCGGAACAACCAGGTAGCCCACGGGGGAGATTCCCATTGCCCGGAGCGCATCCACTTGCTCGGTGGTCTTCATCGCCCCAATCTCCGCCGTGATCCCGGAGCCCACGCGAGCAATCAGGGTGACAGCCGTAATCAGAGGCCCGGTTTCACGCACAATCGAGAGAGCGACAATGCCCCCCAGGAGATTACCAATCCCCAGGTTGGTGAGGGACCCGACCGTGTAGAGCGCGAGAACCGCCCCCGAGAAGCCAACCGTGAGGAGTACGATGGGCAGAGACTCCGTCCCGACACTGGTGAGCTGTCTTGCCAGGTCGCCAAAGTTAATTCCCTCCTGGAAGATTGCCCGAAGAGTGCGCCCCAGCAACGTCACAAGCTCCCCAAGATACTCAAACGCCCGGACAATCGTGCGACGTACTAGCTTGGTGGCAGTCTCTCCGACTTCCTCAAAAACCTCTGCCGCCTCCGTTTTCATCTAGTTTTCAGTGTACCCCATTGCACAGGGGTCTTGCCCCGTGCTACAATCCCTCATGCCCGAAGAAGAGGAAGAAGGATTTACCTTCCGCGACCGTCGCCGCCAGAGCACGGACGATACCACGCCCACTCCAACCCCTGCCCCTGTTGTTCTTTCCAGCCCTGAACCAGAATCTCCAGAATCTCTGGACGTAATGGCTTCTGAGGGCATGGAAGGTCTGTTTATGGGGGAAAATGAAGACGGCGAAGACGGTGAAGAGAGTAACGAGATCCCTGACGTGCGCTCCGTTCTGGCGCTCTTCATGGGCGAGCTACGCAACCTAGCCTGGCTCCGGATGGGCTTAGTCGCCAACCCTATGACCGGTCAGATCGAAAAAGACATGGCGCAGGCTCAGATCGCCATCAACACGGTTGGCTTTCTCGCTGAGCAGCTAGAGCCCCATGTTGCCCCCGAAGAGCGCCTGCCGCTTAAAGCCATGGTCAGTGATCTACGCATGAACTTTGTGGAACAGAGCAAGCGTCCATGACCCTCACGCGGGAGGTAGCCACGCTTACCGCCGAGGCCTTCGAGGCACGCTTCAGCGACTTAGTCGAGCTGATCTGTGATGCCGCGAAGGTCGGGCAGGTGAATCCGTTTATGGAAGCGCAGTACCTAGTTTTACGTTCCTGGATGAGCGAGCAGTTTCCGCAGGTCTCGCATGTCTTTTCGGGCTCGCTTCAGACAGAGTTCGAGAGTCTTTTTGTACCGGAGAGCCTAGCACTAGTTCTTGCCCACGATGAGGGGGCACTCATGAGCCGCTTGCTAGACACACAAAATGCAATTGTTGCCTGGAAAGACAAAGACAGTGGAGTCATTTGAAACTTCTTAGTTTGCGATAGGGAAATTTTTCACAAACTCGGGTATACTCACTCGGCACCTATGGTTGCTGCCATTTCCTTTTTCGCCGTCTTTCTCTTTTTGGATAGTCTGGCGCAAGAGTTGCAGCCACTACAATTCAACATTTTTGGAATAAGGAGGTCTGCCCTTTGGCAGGACAACTGAGTAACGCCTGGATTCTCTCGCCGATGGTAATCGGCCTGATCGGGCTCGCCCTCGCTTTTTTCTTTTATGGCAACGTGAAGCGCCAGCCCATTGGCGGCACAGAGACCATGAATCGCATCGCCAAGTACATCCGCGAAGGAGCGATGGCGTTTCTGACCCGCGAGTACAAGGTGCTGGCGGTCTACACGCTCGTGGTTTTCGTCGTGCTGGGCTTTACGCTGGGTTGGTTGGCGGCAGATGCCTTTGTCCTAGGGGCTTTTCTCTCGCTTCTGGCAGGTTTTTGTGGGATGCAAGCCGCAACTCTAGCCAATGTCCGCACAGCGGAGGCTGCCCGTCGAGGTAGCAAGCCCAATGCTTTGCTCATCGCGCTGGATGGGGGCGCGGTGATGGGGCTTTCGGTTGCCGGTCTCGGGCTTGTCGGCCTGACAGCGGTGTACTTTAGCCTGCGTGATAATCCCTCCCTGATGAATACGACGCTCCACGCCTTCGCCGTCGGAGCCAGCAGTATCGCCCTCTTTGCCCGTATTGGCGGTGGGATCTTCACCAAAGCCGCCGATGTGGGGGCCGATATCGCGGGAAAAGTGATCGAAGGTATCCCCGAGGACGATCCCCGCAACCCAGGCGTGGTGGCCGATAATGTTGGGGATAACGTCGGTGATGTCGCAGGAATGGGTGCGGATATCTACGAGTCCATGGTCGCCGCTATCGTCTCTGCCGTCGCGATCTCCCTGACAACTGCCGATTCCGTCCATCTCAAGAGTCTGGCACCGGGGATTTCCCAGATTGGGGAACGAAATCTGGGAGGGGCGCTTCCTCTGATTCTTTCAGGAGTGGGGCTGGCCATCAGCATTCTGGGAATCTTTCTGGCGCGCGCACTTCGTGGGAGCAAGCCTGCGACTGTCCTTCGGAACTGCCTGATCATTCCTCCGATTGCCCTCACCGCTGTCTCCGCAATCCTGATGCCGATTCTAGGCGCAACGCAGACCGTGACGATCTGTCTGGCAGCGGGTGCGATTGGAGGGGCTGTCATTGGCCTTGTGACCGAGTACTACACCGCCCACTTGCCCATTCGACGTGTTGCTGAGTCGTCGCGAACCGGTGCAGCAACCAATATCATTCAGGGACTCGCGGTGGGCAAAGAGTCCGTGATATTGCCCATGCTCATTCTCTGCGCCGTGGCCTGGCTTTCCAACGCCCAGCTTGGCCTCTATGGCGTTGCGATTGCCGCTGTCGGAATGCTTGCCGGAACCGCGATTGTCATGACTGTGGATGCCTATGGCCCCATCTCAGACAACGCGGGTGGCATCAGCGAGATGAGTGGACTAGGCAAAGAAGTCCGCGACATCACCGATGAGCTAGACTCGGTGGGTAATACCACGGCGGCTATCGGTAAGGGCTTTGCCATTGGCTCGGCCACTCTCACCGTCGTGGCACTCTTCTCGGCCTACTCGATGGAGATTACCCACGCACGTGGCCCCAATGGTATCCCTTTCCACTTGGAGCTCACCGATGCGACCGTGCTGATCGGAGTGCTTCTTGGTGCAATCCTGCCCTTCTGGGTGAGCGCTTCCACGATGCTTGCGGTCGGTCATGCGGCACAGAAGATAGTCATTGAGATCGCCCGGCAGTTCAAGGAGATTCCAGGACTTCTGGAAGGCACCGCTGATCCTGAGCCCGCCCATATCGTGGACATTGCCACCAAAGCCGCGCTGATCGAGATGATCCAACCGGGCTTAGTTGCGATACTTGCCCCCACGCTCACGGGCTTTATTCTCGGTCCGACAGCACTGGCGGGGATGCTTGCAGGCTCTCTAGCCGTTGGTTCCACCCTGAGCCTCTTCATGGCCAACTCAGGAGGAGCCTGGGACAATGCCAAGAAGCACATTGAGAAAGGCGACCTAGAAGGACACGTCAAAGGCGGTGATGCCCATAAAGCCGCCGTTGTCGGAGATACCGTCGGTGATCCGTTTAAAGACACCTCCGGCCCTGGCGTGGCGATCCTCATCAAAGTCATGAGCGTCGTCAGCCTCTTGATTGCCCCGCTCATTGCGAATCGGTAAACCATCCCCACGTGAAAGTCCTGCTGATTCCCAATCTGGTGGAGTACCATGCTGTCAGCATGAAGCGCTATGCGGATGAGCTGACGCAGGCACTCCACCAGATTACTCCACCAGGCTGGGAGTTGGACTCCCTCACCTGTCACCATGTTGCTCTGGCGGCAAAGCTGCTCCCAGGGAATCTGGGAGCTAAGACAGCAGAGCGCTTAGGCCGTCTGGTCAAGTACCCTCTAGTGGTGAAAAAGAACCGCTATCGGGGGGATATTTTCCACATCCTCGACCACAGCCACGCACATCTCCTAAAGTCCCTTCCCGCAGAGCGAACCGTGATTAGCTGCCACGATATTATTCCGCTGCTCGCAAGTCTAGGGAAGCTCGATATTGCTATCAGTGACAATCAGCGTCGTGCTTTCCCAAAGATTATTGCAAACCTAGAGGCAGCCCAGGAAGTGATTACCATCTCGGAGTCATCCAAACAGAACCTTCTGGAGCACACCAAAATCCCAGCAGAACGGCTCCATGTTGTGTACTTTGGGATCAACCCAAACTTTACGCCCGAGCCAACGGAGGCACCAACACTCGCCGAGGAACGGGTGCTGATTCGCAAGCGCTACAACATTCCAGAAAATGCGCGGCTCCTCATGCATGTGGGCACCACCGGGCGCTATAAAAACACGATTGCTCTGATAAAACTTCTGAAAGCTCTCGGGGACGATGTCTGGCTACTGCGGGTAGGTTCCCCCTTTCACGAGGACGAAGCAGCACTTGTGGAGCAGCTTGGAGTGGGAGAGCGGATTGTCCATGCTGGCAAGATCCCCTCGGATGGCCTCCTCGGTGCACACTACCGCGCTGCTGATATGTTTGTGTTTCCCTCGCTCTGGGAGGGGCTCGGTTTACCCCCACTAGAGGCAATGGCCTGTGGAACGCCCACGATCACCAGCAATACGGCCTCGCTCCCCGAGGTGGCAGGGCCCAACGGAATCACGTTCTCTCCACAAGACGATGAAGAGATCGCCCGCGTAACGGACTCTCTGCTACGCGATCCCGCACGCTTAGCCAAGCTCGGCAGCGACGGTCTGGCGTGGTCGAAGAACTTCACGTGGCAGCAAAGCGCTCAGCAGACTCTTAGGGTCTACGAAAAAATCGGAAAATAGAAAATGCCGCAGGGGAGCCCCTGCGGCATTGGCTTGCTGAAAGCAAGCACTAGATCATGTCGTAGCCCTTGCGGTACTTGGGCTTGATATAGGCATCCAGCTCGGGCATGTTGGTAGCCTTCATCTTGCGGGCATCCCACTCGACCTTCTTGCCACCTGCACGAACCCCCAGATTTCCGGCGAGCACCATCTCGGCGAGTGGGCCTGCGTAGCCCGGGAAGTTGCTCATCGCGGGTTTACCCTCTTTGATGGCACGCACGAGCTCGGCGAAGTGGCCCGGAGACTCCTCGAAGCCCACGTTTGAGAGATCTACACCACCAACCACACGGCCACCAGAGCCGTAGTCACCGGGAACATAGATCTTGCCCTTGTCACCGATCAGGAGGGAACCGGAGCTGTTGAGCTTCCAGTCCTCGTCGAGGCAGTCGGCGAGAATCTCCATCGGGGGTTGCTTGTTGCCATCGTACCAGACCAGCTTGATCGGGCCACGGGTAGAGGTCGCGGCGAACATGAAGGTGGTGACTGACCACGCGGGGAACGAGTCGCCGTTGTTGGGTGCGGTCTCAGACTGAATCGAGATAGGGTCACGTAGATCCAGTGCCATGAAGGGCATGTTGAGTGTGTGGCAGCCCATGTCCCCCATTGCTCCGGAGCCAAAGTCCCACCAGCCACGCCAGTTGAACGTATGGTAGGCTCCCTGCACATAGGGACGAGTGGGAGCAACACCCAGCCAAGTGTCCCAGTTTAGAGTCGAAGGTGGAGTGGCAACACTGGTCGAACGGGCGATGCCCTGAGGCCAGATCGGGCGGTTGCTCCAGACATGGATCTCGCTGACCTTACCGATCATCCCCGCACGAACTTGAGCGGCTTGCTTACGTAGCTTCGGATCTGCCGTCCCCTGGTTGCCCATCTGGGTCTGCACATTCATCTGCACCGCAATCTCTGCCAGACGACGGGCTTCGTAGATCGTGCGACAGAGTGGCTTCTGGCAAAAAGTGTGCTTGCCCATCATCATGGCATTGGCGGCGATGATGCCGTGCATGTGGTCGGGAACGGTTATGGTAACCGCATCTACTTCCTTGGCCATAGCCTTCAGACACTTGCGCCAATCGGTAAAGGGCCTGGCATTGGGGTAGCGCTTGAGCGCCTTTGCCACCGTCGTTTCATCCACATCGCAGATCGCAACGACCTCACCAAAACGATTCGCATCAGCGGTGTCGCTATCTCCTTTGCCGCCCACGCCGATACAAGCAAACTTGACCTTACCACCCTGCTTTGCCAGTGCTTTCTCGGCAAACGTCATGCCCACTCCAAGCGCCGCCGCTCCCACTAAAAACTCACGTCTATTTTGAGACATACCCAAAAGTTCCTCCTGATGATAAAGGCCGTTTCCACATAGCCTCTGCAAATTCCTGCCCCTTGACGAACTTGCTATAATATTGCCATGAAATCCCTTCTCGTTGGAAATACTCTAGGGATCATACTCATGCTAGGCTTGCTCTGGGAGCTGATCGCCGCACAACCCCATAGCCCTGTTAACTTCTTAGGGATAAGCTTCGCCGGGATTTGCTTCCTTGGCATTTTTCTGATTCTTGCCACTCTGGTGGCGCTAATGCGACGAAGTATCCCACTTTTCAATACGCTTCTCACCCACTTCTTACTCTACTCGGTTGCTTTCTTTGGACTTCTCAATCTCCTCTATCACATGAAGCACTTGATAGAGCGATAAAGGTTTGCTCCAGAAGTGTCAGGGCGACAGTGAGCGGCCTATCGGAGACATCCACCACGAAGCCATCCCAGTGGTCGGGATGATCAGGTGTAGGTCGCGTAGCGGGCTGAAGCTCTAGATCTAGCCACTCGCGCAGGCGGGCCTCGGCACCGAGAAGCCCATTCGAGCTACTGACGAGACCAGAGACCTTCGCCTCGTAGGCAAGCAGGCTAACATGGAGCAGACCCGACGAAGCGCTCTCTTCGCTCTCATCAATCCCAGGAACCACACCACGCCAGCGCCGCCAAGCACCACTCTTACCCAGACTTCCCTCACGAACAGAGAGGGGCAAAGGAAGTTTTGCCTGCAGGAGAGCCGTATTGAGCCGTGCCAGCGCTCTATCACGACGCTGGCGCTGCTGAGTCTCCCAGAGATCACGTAGCGTATTTTTCTCGGTGGTACTGCGCTCCAAATCAAACGGGGACGCGGCGATGAGATCGGCTGGATCGGTCTGGTGGGTGCGAAGAAAGGCAACCCGGCCCTCCAGAGCCAGCCCACCGATCCATAAAGACCAGTCCCCCACTTCCGCCTCAGGGTAGCCCGGAACACTCACACTATCAAGCGCCAATCCACTGATGCCAGGCAGTGCCATCAGACGTCTCGTCAGCGTCACAAACGCAGTGGGATCAAGTGCTTCAGGGACAAGAAAGTCCCAGTGGGCGAGTCCACGTGCGAGTCGGCTGGAGGGTGACGCATCCGTGGCAAGCTTCGCTGCCCAGTATTTGAGTGTAAGCCCCATGGCGTTGCGCTCTCGCGGCGCACTCGGAGTCAAGGCCATGAAGGGTGAGAGCACAGGCACCACCCCAATTCCCATCGGTTTTGCCGCGCGTGCCAGAGCCATCAAGCGCACCTCAGCCTCCGGTTGCAACATGAAGGGCACACGGAGCTGGTCGATCTTGCCGCGCTTTGCCAGAGCCAGCAGTGCGTCTTGCGCCTTATCATTGTCAGGAAGCTGCACTTGCCAGGCGCGGACGGAGAGAGTCTCGGGAATTACAATCGGCCCGATGGGCGCCACCGGTGACTCTTCCAGGAGAAGCGGCTCGACGGAAAAAGAGACCGCCTCGGCCACTCCCTGAACGTCTGGAGCCAGTAGCTCGACGACAAGCTTTTGCTCCGCCGTTGCCTCGGCTGGCACCTCAATAGCGAGCCCTCCGACCTCTTCGACCTGTGCTTTCTGCTGCTCAAAGCGTGTTAGTACCTCGCGCTTGAGTGTCTCGGTTAGCTGAGAAAACGGGATATGTGCCTCGGTATCGAAGCGCTCTGCCAGTGCCCAGAGCGGCTCTGGAGCATCCTGGCGGCTCCGGGGAACTCTTGCCAGACCACCCTGGCGGCTAAGGCGACGGAGCGCAGCGGCGGCAAGCTGGGAGAGCTGCTGCGTCTCTTGCTCTTGAGGAAGTAAAAATCGCTGGTAGTCCGCGTTGGCTCGCTCACGACGTTCCGCCGCGCTGGGGAGATCCTCCACCAGAAGATACACCGAGCCCACTTGCCGCATCCCACCATTCACCCCACGACAGAGTGCCTGGAGTACATCGCCTGCCCGCGCCTTTGTTCCCCGTACCCGTACCGACTTTCCAGCCAGCGCAGCATCGGCAAACAGAGACAGTCGGGTGGCTTGTGCCAGTCTTGCGATCAGAGCTTTCACGGTCGCACAGCCCTCCAGCGAGACAATCGCATTGAGTGACGACGCGCTAGGTGCGAGATCTGTGGGTTTGTTCTTACCCAGTACTCGACGGTACCCGAGAAGTATCTCATCACCCTCCACTGGTGGAAGAGATTCGCGCAGGGCGAGAGACAGACTTGCCGCAGGAAGTGGCGGAAGGCCCGTCGGTGTGTAGAGACTCCCCTGCCCGTTCTTACCGGTGACCTGGATCGCAAGCTGACGGCTTAGACGAACTCGCAGTGTCTGGCGGTTAATCTCAGCTGTTTGTGGCAGACGGAATGTCGCGCTCTCCGGCAAGATATTCTCCCAAAGCCAGCGGCTCTGACGGGGATCCAGTGCGCTAAGTGCCAGCCCTTGCTCGGAGAAAAGCTGCTGCTCTTGCCCGGAAGAGAGTGAGTCGAGTAGCATGTAGAGGTAGGTATTGGGCGCAACATCGCGTAGTTTCTCACTCAGCCCCACAGGCACCCGTGGCGGATCGTAGAGGCGCATCGTCCGTGCAGCGGCAACCGTGATATTTCCACAGCGCACGAGAATGGCATCGTAGCGTGTGAGAAGCTCGGCGGCATTTTGTAGTCCTGGCGCAGCTTCCGGCAGATTGGGGAGCTGCTCCCAGCTCTCTATCCCTACGGCAAGAAGTGGCCCACGTGCCTCGACGTTCCAGTACAGCGCTTCCCAGATATTTGGGACAACGAGCTGCTGAGTCCACGCAGGCAACATCAGGAAAGCCATACAGGGATTGTACCTATTACGGTACTATAGCCAGAGCCATGAATGATTTTCTTCCTGCCCATGAGCGTTTTCACTTCTGCCCTCAGTGTGGCAAGCAAGGCGGCACCGCCACAGAGCGCACATTTAGCTGTGAGCACTGTAGATTCTATCTTCACTTCAATGCCACTGTTTCGGCCTCAGCACTCGTGATTCGCTCCGATGGGAAGATGCTCTTTATTCGCCGGGCACGACAACCAGCTCAAGGAATGCTGGCAGTGCCAGGCGGTTTTGTCGACCCTTGGGAACGGGCGGAGATAGCTCTGGTACGAGAGCTACAAGAAGAGGTAAGCTTAGCTGTTCATCATGTCGAGTTTTTTTGCTCCTCACCAAACAACTATCACTATAAAGGGCTCGTTTATCCCGTCTGTGACCTTTTCTTTTTGGCACATCCCTCGCAAGATGCGCTTCTATTGGCCAAAGATGAGGCAAGCGAGGCGCTCTGGCTTGATCCGAAAGATGTAGAACTAGACGAGATTGCATTTCCCTCGATGCGCACGGCACTGACAATTTACCAGGAGGGTTTATCCTAAAGTGGACGAAGGATTTGAGGTACGCGGAGAGTTTATTACTCTGGGGCAGCTTCTGAAAGCACTCGGAATCGCCATGACGGGCGGTGAGGCGAAGTTGCTACTGGAAGAAGGTGGCTTTGAGATCAATGGAGAGCAGGAGCAGCGGCGGGGACGCAAGCTAAGGCCAGGCGACACGGTTGTGTTCCCTGATGGTGCGGAGCTACTTCTTACCCCAGAGTCGAACTCCGAGGGCGGCGACAATGCTCCCGGCGATACACATCATGAGCAAGGCCAGCAGGCGCTTGATGTAGCCAACGAACAGCCAGCCCGCCTGAAGCGCCCCAGCCCCCGCCGCATTGTTGTCCGGCGCAGGCGTCGCGCCGGGTAGTGGCTTAGGCGTCGGCAGCGGAGTCGGCAAAGGCTGTGCGGGTGCCTCGAAGAGCTGTTTCGCGGTCAAAAAAACATACCCCACGAGAGCCAGCCCCGCCACGATTACCACAAAGGCAAAGAGGCGTGTCGCCAGACGGTTTTCAGGTTTGGGGGTAGGGTTTGAGGGAGGCAGGGTTGCAGACATCGCTTCGGTAATTCTAACCGATAAACTTCGTAATGTCCACGGCACGCATCCCAGCACGCCGCGCTGCCTCGATCCCCGCCGGGCCATCCTCGTAGACGACGCAATCCGCAGCTGCTACACCCAGCGCTGCGGCGGCAAGCAACATGCCCTCGGGATCTGGCTTGCCCTTGGTGACATCCTCAGAGCCAATGATCCGCACGAAGCAGTCCAAAACCCCCAAAATGTCCAGTGTCTCCTCGACCAGTGCGTGCATCCCTCCCGAGACCACGGCCAGAGGCACGCTACCATAAAAACGCCGAAGCTCGGCTAGGACAGGTTCGATGGGGGTAAGCTGGGGAATTAGCTTCTGGTAGGTCATCTCTTTTTCATGAGTCAGCTCCGCCAGTGCAAGTCTCGCCTGGTGTTGCACCGCAAGGCGCTCCAGAATCTCGTAGGCAGGTGCCCCCGCCCAGGCATAGAACTGCTCCTCGGTAAACATTGTCGGGTGCCCCGCACGGTCAAGAGTGGCTCGCCATGCTTGGTAGTGGAGCGGCATCGTATCCGCCAGGGTACCGTCGCAGTCAAAGATAATGCCCCCCGGCGTAAAGGGGAGCGGCATCGAAATCAGGTGATCTAGCACGCTCCCATCGTATCACGCCGCGCCGGAAGCCTAGTCTAGGGTGAGGTGCGGACGGAGCTGGGCGAGCTTCTTCTCCCCGATTCCCTTGACCTCCATCAGCTCGCTGAGCTCGCTAAACTTGCCTTGCTCAGTGCGGTAGGCGACGATACGCTCGGCGATGGCGGGGCCGATTCCCGGAAGGCTCTCTAGCTCCTTGGCCGTCGCTTTGTTGAGCGAGACCATTCCCACTTCCGCTTTGGTAGTTTTCGCAGCCTTCGGGGCTTTCTTCGTCGCCATCACAGCGGCTTTAGGGGCAGCTTTCTCGGTGGTTTGCGTCTGAGCGAAGCTCAGGGTGGTCAGGCTCAGAAGAGCGGCGGCGCAGATAGTCAGTTGGGTAAAGATCGTTTTCATTGTTTCAGGTTTCCTCTTGGTTGGTTCTTGCGGAGGTCTCTCCCCCGCTTTCACTCCTAGAACGGGTGAGAACCCCTGATTCTGATAAAAACCCGAAAATTTATTTTTATGGGTAGAGCAAGTGCGATTTGCGACGGTTGGCAAACGTGCGCAGGCTAGGGCTCCAGTGGCGAGCAAGACTCGCATAGTCCTCGCCTGCCAGCACGCCATCCATCGCCTGCCGGTTGACCAGCAGCGTCATGAGCTTCTCCGCCTGCCACGCACTCGGGTAGAGCTTGCGAAGCGTGAGTGCGAGCTCGATTCCCACACGCACGGGCTGGAGTTTTAGGCGATCCGTGACCAGAAAGTTGACACCGCCACAGAGCTCGCCTGCGAACTTGCTGGCCTTGGGTGTGAAGTGCACCGGAATAAAGCGAATCCCCGGCAGATTCTTTTCGTTGAGCGCACTTGCCAGACGGCGAGGGTCGAGATACGGCGCTCCGATCCACTCAAACGGCGTGTCGGTGCCACGGCCTACTGAGATATTGGTGAACTCGATGAGCCCAATCCCTGGATAGAGAGTCGCCTGCGTGAGGGAGCGCATGTTGGGCGATGGATTGACCCACGTCAGGCCCGTCGCGTCCCAGTACTCGCCGCGCTTCCAGCCCTCGCAGGGGATCACGGTTAGATCCACTTTCAGATTTTTCTCCGCGACGATCAGCTTTGCCAATTCGCCCATGGTCATGCCGTGGCGCACCGGGATCGGATGCCACGCGACAAAGGCCAGCTTATCTTTATCCGCAATCGGGCCTTCCATTGCAACGCCACCAATCGGGTTGGGCCGATCCAGCACCACAAAGCGCTTCCCGTGCTTGGCCGCCGCCGTCAGACAGTGCCCCAGAGTGGAGAGAAACGTGTAGAAGCGGCAACCGATGTCCTGGATATCGTAGACCAGGGTCTCGATTCCCGCCAGCTGCTCCGCCGTGGGCTCGTAGCGCTCGCCGTAGAGGGAGTAGACTGGCAAGCCCGTCTTGGGATCTTTGCCATCGGGGACTTTCTCATCCACCGCACCACGAATCCCATGCTCGGGGCCAAAAAACGCCTTCAGCTGTACGGTTGGCGACTCTGCCAGGATATCTGCGGTCGCCACGCCTTCCACGGTGAGCCCCGTGTGGTTCGTGATCAGCCCGATGGTCCCACGCCCGAGCGCGGAGAACTTATCCCGCACCAGCACGTCCACGCCGCACAATACCGAAGAGGCCATTTCCATAACCAGCATTTTACCTATCCTGTAAATAGCCGCTTTCGGGCGGCGTTCCTCGGGCATTTTCATGCTTCAAGGTGAACCCCGTTCATGGCGTCTGGTTTGAAAATAGCCTCCTGACAGCCCTCCCTGAGGGTT
>NZ_JANNYP010000640.1:0-2293 GCF_031410135.1 Armatimonas sp.
GCACCCGACTGTGGCCTCTCCCAAACCGCACGCTGGGCGGCGAAGAAGAAGCTTGCCAATATGGTTGCTGGTGTGGAAATCGTCCGTAACGCGATACCATAGAAGCCATGTCCACAACACCCGACTCTCCTTCTAATACCAATATGGTTCGCCTGCAAAAGGCTATCTCCGATGCGGGGGTGGCGTCGCGCCGCCGGGCGGAGGAGCTGATCGCGGGCCGTCGTGTGACGGTGGACGGTGTGGTGGTGACGGAGCAAGGCGTCCAGGTCGATCCGACGACACAGAAGATCACGGTGGATGGTAAGGCGCTCCCCGAGCAAGGCAAGCGGCGCTATGTCGCGCTCCACAAGCCGCCGGGCTATGTCTGTACGATGAGCGACCGCCATGCGAAACTAAAAATAACCGATCTCGTGACCATGCCTGGCGTGACATTAAAGCCTGCGGGACGCTTGGACGCGGACTCTGAAGGCCTGATTTTACTCTCCGACGATGGAGATTTCATCTATAAGGTAACGCACCCGAGCATGAGCCTGGGTAAGACCTATCACGTCACGGTGGAAGGCTCCCCGGAATCGGACACGCTGAACCGGCTGGCGCGTGGACTCACCCTTGAAGGGGAGACACGGCGCACGGCGAAGGCACAGGTCACGAAGCTAGGAAAGTCCAGTAAGGGCTACACGCGCCTAGAGATGGTGATCCACGAGGGCCGCAAGCGCCAGATTCGTCGTATGCTCGATACCGTCGGGCACCCAGTCGTGCGCCTTATTCGGGTACAAGTCGGGCCCGTGCTGCTGGGGATACTTACCCCGGGGCAGTGGCGTGAGCTCACTCGCTGGGAATATGAGGCAGTCATGGCGTATAATGCCCCCGACGTTGCCGTCACGGAGGAGGGTTCTAAACCAAGTGAAACTAGTCATCGCAGTCGTCCACGACCGGGACCGGGGAAAGATCAGCGAAAGTCTGCTGAGAAACGGGTTCAAGTTTACAAAGATCGGATCAACGGGGGGCTTCCTTCGGGAGGGGAACATAACGTTGTTGATTGGGGCCGACGACAAGGACGTGGAAAGAGTTCTCGGCCTGATCAACGAGGCCAGCAAAAGCCGTAAGCAGTATGTCAATGTCCTGCCACCCGATGCGGGGCCGGTCGGGACATTTATTCCCTCCCCCGTCGAAGTTGAGGTGGGTGGGGCGATTGCTTGGGTCGTAGATGTCGAGCGCTTCGAGAGATTTTAGTCCGATGGCAGTCGAGGTAGTCGGGGCGAGTGTAACGCCCCATGTTTCGGCCAAGACACTGAAGTTCTTTCGGCCCGCCGTTTCATCACCAGGCGCTCTGGTGCGCCTAATCGTCCGCAGCGACTCCCCTTTTCGTCGCTCGGATATTCTCATCGAGGGTGAGAACCCGGCAGAGCGCATCGCAAGTAGCGCGTGGGGCTGGTGCGATTTTCCCCACGATGCTCCGGATGCTGGTGTTACCGTCGCGCCGGGCCAGCTCACGGTATTGACCTTCAACGCGCTCCAAGCCCTACCTGAGTCGGTGACGCTTCAGTGGGATGAAGACAAACCCGGAGTCACAGTAGCGCTCAAAGCCACCGAGGTGAGTATCACTGCCGCCACGTTTCTGGGCGAGAGTGTCCAGCCCGATAGGCTCGTTCTCCATCTCGAAAACAAAGGAAAATCGAAAGCCACGGTTGAGTCCATTCGCCTCTGGCTCCCGCCGGATCCGAAGCTTCCCAATCGCTTTGCCCCGATGCCCCCACTGGCTCCGAGTGCACGAACAGTCCCTGCCCAAGACTTTGCCGCCCTCACTGTCGGGACGGGAAAACTTCCGCTCACCTACTGCCTGATCGAGGTCAAGCTCACGACTGGCTCGCTCTGGGCGCACCAGCGGATCAAGCGCGAGGCATTTGACCTCTCCGGCGGCTGGGTCGGCGAAAAATACCTCACTGACGAGCCGTATCTACGGGCGCTCAAGAGCGTTCATATTAACGCCGCCCATATCCCACTGGTGCCTGGCTACTCGGACACAGAGCTCAGCGAGAAGTACCCGCTCAAGCACTTTCACGGCTGCCAGCCCGTCGCCCTCTACGACAATGAGCGCGTGCTTCCCAAAGTTCACGCTGTGGAGTTTCTCGGGGAACCGCAGTACGGGGGGCGAAAAGGGCCGACACCGCCGCAGGAGGTCTGGGGAAAGCTTGCGCCCTTTGCCACGAGTCGCCTCGCCACGACGGTCACTTGGAGCGATCCACGAGGCTGGTGCCGCTACGCGGGAATCTCCGACTTTCCTCACTATGAT
>NZ_JANNYP010000641.1:0-7303 GCF_031410135.1 Armatimonas sp.
AGGTGCTGAATGCTCCCCGAGACTCCTGCCGCGATATACAGCTCTGGCGCGACCACTTTCCCGGTCTGGCCCACTTGCAGCTCGTTGGGCGCGATCTCCGCATCCACGGCAGCACGGGTCGCACCGGCGGCTCCACCGAGCGCGTCCGCCAGTCCGCCGATGAGTTTCTCGAAAGTCGCGGCATCCTGTGTGGGCCGTCCGCCCGAGACCACAACACGGGCTTGCGTCAGGTCAGGACGCTTCTGCTCGGGTGCATCGAGGCTCAGAACCTCGCAGCCCAGCGTTGTGTGAGCGGGAATTTGAATTGGCTCCGGTGCGCCGGGTTCGGGTAGAGCAAAAGCGGCGCTACGCACACTGTAAACGCCCACATCGCTAAGTGTCCGAACCCTCGCCAACACATTGCCCGCGTACATCGGGCGCGTGAGCGTGAGGCGACCATCGCGGCTCTCGACACTCAGCACATCCGAGAGCATGGGGAGATTGAGTAGCCCCGCCGCTCGGGCAAGAAGATCACGCCCCAGCGATGTCGCAGCCCCCGCCAGCGAGTCGCAGCTCTCACTCTTCATCAGAGCGACCAGCCCGTCTGCCGTGGCCTCCTCGGGCGCGGCAACGACGAAGCTACCGCCGGTGACAGCGGCCCACTGCTGCGCAAAGGAAATTACCTGCGGCGTCTCCGCCAACACTAATAGTCTCATAAAACCCGTGCCTCCTCACGCAGTGCTGCAAGAAGCTCGTCCACACTCGCCACCTTCCGTCCCGCCTTTCGTGTTGGTGGTGGAATTAGCTCTAAAACTTCAATGCGCGTTGGGAGCACGCCCCCAAAGTCGTCGGCGGAGAGCCGCTCCAGCGGCTTGCTCCGTGCCTTGATAATCGCGGGGAGCGCCACATAGCGCGGCTCGTTGAGCCGCAGATCTACGGTAACGACAGCAGGGAGTGTTACGCGAACCGTCTCACGCCCAGCATCAACTTCGCGCACCACAACAGCGTGCGCCGCCTCCAGCGTGAGCTGCGAGGCAAACGTCGCCTGCGGCACGCCAAGACAGGCCGCCAGAAGTTGCCCCGTCTGGTTGTAGTCATCGTCAATAGCCTGCTTGCCCATCAGCACTAGCTCGGGGTGCTCGCGCTCACAAATAGCCGCAAGCAGCACTGCGACACTGCCTGGCTCTAAGGCCTCGTCGGTCTCGACCAAGATCGCCCGATCCGCCCCCATGGCAAGCGACGTTCGAAGCTGCTCGTTGCACTCCGCGCCGCCAACACTCACGGTCACAATAGTGACGTCCGCACCGCCCTCACGGAGCCGCACGGCTTCTTCCAATGCTATCTCGTCAAATGGGTTGATCACCCATTTGACGTCGTCGAGGCTGAGCGTACCGTCGTCGCCCACTACGATACGCTCGTAAGGGTCGGGGACGCGCTTGATGGGCACTAGGATCGTCATGCGAGGCTCTCCACGTTGCGGGCAATTGTGCGTAGAAACTCCGCCGCCTCAACCCCGTGCACCAAGCGATGGTCGAACGTGAGGACAATATTCACGACTTGCTTGCCCCCCTGCTCAAATGGTGAGCCAATAAACAGCACCGCAACAGCAGGCGCAACCAGCACGGGCACCGCGTCAATAATCTCATACGGCCCCATGTACGTAAGCACAAGCTGGGTAGACTCCGTTGCCTGATCTCGCCCCCCGCGAGCAATGCCAATATTGGTCTTTGACTGCGCCACAAAGTCCTCGAAACTCAGTGCGTCAGCGGCGCTCACCACGGCCACGACCAACTCACCGGTTTGCATCGCCACGGCGATCCCCAGGTTCACATGGCTGTGCTCCCGGATCACTTCCTCGCGAAGCAACGTCGAGCGAAACTTCGGGTGCTCCGCCGTGGCTTTAGCGATGGCGTAGGCCACGCAGTTAAACGCCGACGGCGGGTTATCGGCCAGTTCCGCCTTCTTTTTATCGGCGTAGGCCCGCACCACGCCCCAGTCGAGCTGGCGCTTAGCCGTTGCCGGGATCACCTGCTCCGCACTGCGTTTCAGCCGGTAGATAAACGTCTTGTCCTGCGCCGATACCGGCCGCTCGGTAAAGCCTGCCCCTGCCCCTTCACGCACGGGAGCCTTCAGGAATACATCAATGTCTTCCGGCATCAGCTTGCCACTTGCGGTGGGAATCGTGACGAGCGCTTCATCGGTGATGCCTTTTTCCTTGGCGTAGGCCCGGGTGCGCGGAGGAATGGTGCGGAGGTCGAACCCACCCGGCTGGTCGCTACCGCTCCCATCCACCCTCTCTTGATCCAAGGGAGGGTCGGCGAGGGACGAGCCGGGGTGGGTTCCGGAGTGAGTTCCGGGGTCGGTTGGGGCGGCATCCTCCACCTCCATCCGGCAGACAGGAGCGCCAATATCCAGCGTGTCACCTTCCGATGCCAGCCACTCCACCAAGACTCCCTCATGGGGACACTCCACCTCCATGGTAGCCTTGTCCGTCTCCATCGAGTAAAACGGCTCATCGCGCTCAATGCGCTCACCAGGCTTTTTGAAAAGCTCTACCACGAGCACTTCCTGAAGCCCCTCCCCCATCTGGGGAACCAGGATATCAATTACCGGCATCTAAAAAACTCCTCAAATCCGCCTCGGAGACACCAGGTTCTCCGGGCGCGACATTACTTAGTTTACCCAAGCGCATCCACTTTTCCAGCGTGTCCACCAGCTCAAACAGCTGGTCAAAGCTGGCAACAATAAAGAGCAGCGGCTGGTAGTGGTCAATCTCAAACCCCTGATTGATCACCCACTCCAGCTGGATCGGGTAGCGCTGAACTGTCGGCGAGACAATCGCATGCTCAATCTCTCCGTGCGAGCTCAGCAGCCCCGAGCCATAGACTTTTAACTCATCGCCCTCCCGCATCAGGCCAAACTCAATGGTGAACCAGAAAAAGCGTGCCATCGCCCGGATAATGCTGGAGAGCTGCCGCACCTGCTCGTCGCGATCTTTGATTCCCGCCGCCAGCTCCGCCGCTGTATGAGCGCAGTCGCCAAAGCGCACCAGAGCGTCCGCAAACGCCGGGTCGGTGTGCATGGGGACATGGCCCGCGATATCGTGGAAAATATCAGGCTCCGGGAGATAGTCCAGGCGCTCGGCATCGCGAATCGTGATCGTGGTGGGAAAAGCACGCTGGCGCAGGCAGTCAAAAAAGGCATAGGCAGGCACGTAGCCCGAGACAGGCCGCGCCACAAACCCGGTGCGCGGCGAGAGAAACTGATTCACGTCGTCGAGATTCGGCACATGGCCGGTGTCCAGATGCAGCGTCTCCAGGCCGCGCAGAAAGTGCCGGTTGGCGAACTGCTGCCAGGAGTCCTCTTGGCGGGCGTAGAGCCGCCGCCACGCTTCATGGTTGCTCTCGGTGTAGAGTGCGTAGGGCTGCTCAATAAAGCGCTGCCCCGCGTCTTTGGCCGCCTCAATAAACGGCGCATTTCCCGTGGTCAATCCAGCCCGAGTGGTTGAAACCAACTCGCTAGAGGCTTCGCCGGACGTCCTCACGGACGGAGCGGGAGGCTTTTTCACTTGCGGAACTCCGCGTCGCGCCACTTTGCGAAACGCTCTTTGAGCTTGCCGCGCTGGTACTTGCCGGTGCTGGTCACGGGAAAGTCCTCGCCAAAAAGCACCACCTTTGGGGCTTTGTTGAACGGCAGGCTCTCGCGGCAGGCGGCGAGAATCTCTGCCTCGGTCCGCGCTGCGCCAGGCTCTAACTGAACATAGGCCCCGATCTCCTCGCCGTAGAAGTTGTTCTCAAAGCCAACCGCCATCGCCGCTTTGACCCCCGGAATCGCGTTGAGCACTTCGTCTATCTCCAGCGGTGAGTAGTTGACACCGCCTCGGATAAACAGCTCTTTTAAGCGCCCGGTGATAAAGAAATACGGCCTGCCGTCGGTGCCCGAGCGCCAGAAGCCTTCGTCGCCAGAGCGGAACCAGCCATGGGTGAAGGCGGCTTCGTTGGCATCGGGGCGCTTGAAGTAGGCGCGCATCACGTTCACACCCCGGATGACGATCTCGCCGCGCGTGTCAGCGGGGAGCGCCTTGCCGTTTTCGTCGTGGATCGCCATCTCGTTCTCGGGGAGTGGAATGCCAATCGAGGGAAAACCGCACTCCCACATCCAGTGCGCATAGTCGGCTTTAGCGAGATTTATGGGCAAGAAGCACGAGTAGCAAGTCGTCTCCGAGAGGCCGTAGCCGTGCACGACTCTGGCCCCGAAGACACTCTCGAAGCGCTTGGCCAGGTCGGTGGTCAGTGGCCCCGCACCACAGATAAAGTGGCGGAAGTCAGGCGGGATGGGGAGACCCTCGGGGTGTGTCTCACAGAGAAAGGCGAGGATGGTGGGAACGACACTACACCAGGTGCACTTCTCCTGCTCGACCGTCTTCCAGAAGCGGCTGGCGGAAAATTTCTTGTTGAGCACCACGCTCCCGCCACTGAGCAGCGGCGTGATCAGCGTGACGATAATTCCGTTCACATGATGGATGGGCAGAACAAGCATCGCCCGGTCGGCCTCGGTAAACCCATGCCACGCCGCAATCCCCTGGGCATCGGCGATGAGATTCTGGTGCTCCAGAACCACGCCCTTGGGCGCGCCCGTGGTCCCCGACGTGTAGACAATCAGCGCCTCGGTATTGCCGGGGAACGAGAAATCGCTCTCACCGTGCTCACACCCCTGGTAGTCGAACTCAGAGACGACCTGGCAGTTTTTCACGCGCTCCGCCTGCTCAGGAAAGGCGAACGCGACTTTCACCTGAGCGTGTTCGAGAATATACGCGATCCGCTCGTCATCCTCGGTAATATTGACCGGAACGACTGTAACGCCCGCCAGCCACGCGCCGAGATAGAGAAAGACTGTCTCGGGCGAATTGCCTGTCAGTGTCGCAATTCGGTCTCCGATCTGCAGGCCGAAGCGCTCGCGGAGCCAACCCACAACCTGAGAGGCAACGAGGGAAACCTCCTGGTAACTCCAAGCTTTTGTGGGATTAAGATCGTCTCGAAAACGGAGAAAATCCGCTTCGGGGCGGATTGCGACGTGATACCGAAGAAGCTGTGCAAGGTTCTGAAACTCTGCTACGTAGGGCATCGGCAAGCTTCGGGCATGGGCGATATTTGGGGCTAGTTCTGGGCTAAAGTTCTCGTCGATCATTGTCGAGGTTCCTATAAATTATAGCACGCTCTCTTCATATTCGCTATGACAGCGCATAAAAATTATGACTGTCCTAGCTGTCACAAAACCAACCGAGTCTCGCGTTATTAGTTCCCATGAACAAGATCACAACTCTCGTCACCGTCGCCCTTGCTCTGGGCACTTCGTCGCAGGTACAGGCTCAGTGGAGCGACAGCGGCTTTGGAGGGCGCGAGGAAGTCAGCTACCAGGCGTTTTTTCCCGCAGGCAAGGTCAAGAGCTACCTGGGAAACGGCCCTCTCAACGGAATCTCCTGGACGCACCAGCTTACTCCTCCGCCTAGTGTCGGACTCGGTCGCACACTGTTTCTGGACTGGGCGGGCACTGGTGGCGATACGCCGCGCAACTTTCTGGCGGGTGGCTTGGGGGTTCAGTCACAGCTCAAGCTGGGCACCGAGGGAACGACTGCCAATATCGGGGGCGGCATCGGGTGGTACGGCACGTTTAGAAGCGGCTCCGGGTTCGATCCTGGTCGTCAAAATGGGCCGATTGCACGAATCACGGCGGGCCTGCGGGTGACGGGCAACTTAATTGTGGAGGGAGCCTACTTCCGCTCCCTACGCGCAAGCGATGGGCTTGAAGGCACCGGCCTGCGGATCGGGCTGAAGTTTTAGCCTTTCCCGTCCCGCCGGTTGGAGCGGCGGGACTAACGAGCGTCGCAGGCTCCGCTACAAAGGCCGCTTCGGGCCATCCCGATTTCTTATGGCCAGAACGGCCTTCACAGCTTTAGCTCTCCAGTCCCCTCGTTCTAATCGAGGGGATAGAGGAATCGTCGCGGGGCTTGTCGAAATGCCGGGCATGACAAAGCTTGGCATTCAACTGATTATCTTCGGCAAGCGCGGCGGCGACGATCTACCTGGCGTCTTGGCCGATGTGAAAAATGCAGGCTACGACGGCGCGGAAGTGGGCAACCCTACGACCAGCACCGGGGCCTACGACTACAAGCAGCTCTTCGATGATGCAGGTCTGGTCTGCGCGGGCTACCACACCGGAGTCAGCGCCCTCACCGACCTCGACCATGTGCGGGAGACGGCGGCGCACATGAATATAGTCGGCGCAAAGCACCTGATGGCGGGTGGCAAGTGGCCCGATGCGGCAGGCTACGAAGAGGCGGCTGAGACTCTCAACGCGGCAGGCGAAGTGCTGGCAAGCGAGGGAATCTCGGTGTGCTACCACAACCACAACTGGGAGTTTTTCACCCTGCCCGAGGGCGGCACGGGGATGGAGATTCTCCTGCGCAACACAGACCCCGCGGCGGTAAAGTTCTGCTTCGATCTCTACTGGATAGCCTGCGGTGGCGAGGATCTGGTGAGCTTTTTACAGACCCACGGCCACCGCTCGGACTACTTTCACTACAAAGACGGCACGTTTGATCTTGCCGAGCAGAAGCCCCTCACGTTTACGGAGCTGGGCAACGGCCAAGTGAAGCTGATCGAGGCCACCAAGCTCGTCAAGACGTTTTCGCCCGTCTGGGTCACCACCGAGCAAGACCGCGTGGCCGAGGGCGGCGACCCGGCAACCTCGGCGAAGCTCAGCGCGGACTATGCAAAGACCGTACTCGGGTTTTAGGAACTACACAGTGGGTTTTGTGCTCTGCTTACGTGGCGTTGGCAGTACGGCTTGGTCAAGACGCTGTGCCTCCGGCTTACCTTTCAGTAGGCTACGCAGGGTTCCATAGCTCGCTTTGTTAAGTTTGTCGAGCGTCTCGGTCTTTGTGTCGAGTGCAGGGAGCAGTGCTGCTATCGCTTCCAGATGCACGTTTAGTTCGTTAATACTGCTTTGCAGATCGCTCGTCGCACTTTGCAGACGGCTCGTCTCCATGTCAGGGATCGCCTGATACTTTGCATCAAGACTCTGCATAAACGTTGCCGTCGCTCCTGCCCGCCTTAGCGTGCTATCAACTTGCCAGTCTTTCTTCCTTCGCGTGTACGCAATTGTAAACTTCGTTGCCATAAAGAGATACTCCTGCCATCATTATACTTTTATGATCGAATATATTAGTCATTTTACCCGTACTATTAAAAGCTTAAAAAATTACTAAAAATCAATATATCTGCATAATATTATTTTAACAATCTCTTATCTCTCTGTTAATCTG
>NZ_JANNYP010000642.1:0-10044 GCF_031410135.1 Armatimonas sp.
TCTCTCGCCCCCCTTCTGCTTATGCCGTTAATGGAAACAGTGCCAATAACAATGGCGTTTGGGGTTCGCACCAGGGTGGAAGTGGAACCATTGCTCCTTCAGCAGGGGCAAGTACGAATGCTGCGATCAATCGCTTCCTCACAGGAACACTCACCATGGTTTTGTATGCGGATGGACATACGAAGGCGATTAACACACAAAATCTTGTTTCCTTTCAGTGTGTCATGAATAATGGTGCATGGCGTGGAGCTTTGGGGAATGCCACAAACATTAAGACCCCGCAGGGTAATCCTGGTTGGGCACGTGACTGGTAGTTTGTTTTCGGAATCTAAAGGAAAGTTATTATGCAATCAAAAAAATCCGCATTTACGCTTATTGAGCTTCTTGTCGTGATCGCAATTATCGCGATTCTCGCCGCGATTCTCTTCCCCGTTTTTGCCCAGGCCCGTGAAAAGGCTAGAACTATTTCCTGCCTGTCGAATACTCGTCAGATTGGCCTAGGGATCATGATGTATGCGCAGGACTACGACGAGACCTACTGTCCCTACTTCAGTGGGTTTACGCCCCCTGGTACCTATAGCGCTCCCAGCCAGTACTGGCCGCAGCTTATCTCTCCCTACATCCAAAAAGCAGGCACGAGTGGGGGCGGGGGACAGGCACTGGCGACGGATCTCTCGCAGGTATTTATTTGCCCCAGTGGCAACCGCCCGAATGCGGCTATCCAGCAGGCGAACTGTAACTTTGGCTATGCCTCCTCTTACGGAATTAGTGACCACCTGGTGAACTGGTGGATGCCACCGGGAATCGCGACCACGTATATTCCGGTAAATATGGCAGCGGTTGCCTCTCCTGCTCAGGCAGCAGCAACCGTCGAGACATGGGACTGGCTCTGTGGGGGACGGCTCCCGGGTGCGGCGCTTGCACTCTCTTTCTTTGACCGCCGCTCGGGCAATATTGGCTCTATCGCCACCGCCGATGGTCGCCACTCGGGTGACTATAAGAAGACAACCCTGGCGATGCGCCCTAGCCCTAATGCAATCAACAACGTCGTCTTCTGTGATGGCCACGTTAAGGGCGTTCAGGCCCAGAAGCTCTACGCGGACGGTCAGCTCTGGAGCCTTGGTGGGAACAATGCTTGGCCATAGGGCAAAGAAAGGAAACGTATGAATTTACGACTGATGGGAATACTGAGTGCGCTGGCACTTCTGGGAACTTTAGCGATTCTGGGAGGGTGTTCGAAGCCCGCTGAAACGGAGCCAACACCTGCACCAGGTGCACCACCGGCTCCCGGTCTGCCGGGAAGCACCGCAACCGACGATGGCAAGTCCGTCATGCCGGGCGGCGGACCTCCTAAGTAGGGAGTTCCGAAAAAGCCGGGGAAGTGAGAGCTTCCCCGGCTTTTTTATTTTGTGGCGGCCTCAGCGGCGAGCTTGCCCATGAGAATCGAGAACTTAAAGCCATGCCCCGAACACGCCGAGATACGGGTGGTTTTGAGGCGCGGGTGGTCAAAGACAAAGCTCTCGTCGGGGGTGTTGGTGTAGAGGCACGACGCGTGATGCGTGATCTCGGGGCCGAGGCTGGGAAAGCGTGTGGTGGCGTAGGCAAGGGCCGCATCGTCGTCGCTTTGTAGGGTGGGACGGTCGGGCTGGCTGGGATCGAAGGGGACTTGTGGGATATGGCGTGCCAGCTTCACGCCTGCAATGCGCCCGTCGCTGGGGAAGCCGTACCAGTAGCTTTCGGCATCAATCCAGACCGGATAGCCGGGGAGCTCACCGGCTAAATACGTCACCTGCTGGCGCGTGACGGTAAGCGGCAATGGTTGCTCGCCAAAGAGCGTGTTGGCCCAGGCTCCCGCGCAGACAATCACGTGATCGAAGCTCTCTAGCTCGTCGAGGCTCTCGATTATGGTATTCTCCCGCAGCTCCGCCCCGGCTTTTTGCGCCAGCCGCGCCTGCGCCTTCACAATGGCACCGGCTCTGAGAAAGCCCGCATCGCTCTGCCAGATGGCCGTCTCGTTGGGATGGAGCACCAGAGCAGGGTAGCGCTCCGACACTTCGTCGGCACTCAGGAGTTGGTGCGCCACGCCATTGACCTCTAGTGCCTGCTGCATGCTCGTCAGCTCAGGGTGGTCTTTGGGGCCGAAGAAGAGTCCGCCACAGCGCACGAAAAGCTCCTCGCCTGCCGCTTGCTCCAGTGCATCCCAGAGCGGGTAGGCTTGGCCCATTAGCTTGGTGTAGTGCGCCTCGGGGTAGGCGTAGCGAATGATCCGCGACTCTCCGTGCGATGAGCCAAAGCCATGCCCAATCTCGAAGCGCTCAAACCCAACGACCGTGTGGCCCGCTTCCGCGAGAAACCGACATGCCGCGCTCCCGACCGCACCGATACCAACAACGGCGACTCTCATTGGGCGAGTCGGAAGCCATCGGAGTCGCCGCCCTTGCCAGGGAAGCTCCAGGCACGTCCCGCGACCCGATGCGAGGTGCTCGTGGTGTAGCTATACCACGACGCGCCGCGTAGGATACGATCCGTGCCTGTTGCGGGGCCCTTGGGGTTCTCCTCCGGGGAGCGGACGTAGTAGTCTGCGCCGTACCAGTCCGCGCACCACTGGAAGACATTGCCCGCCATGTCCATGAGGCCGTAGGCATTGACAAAAATATTCGTGCTTCGGCTGACCGGGGCGGTCTTGTCGCGCTGCTCTTTCATGCTTGACCACGCTAGCTCGTCTTTGTAGGTCTCACCCCAGGGAAAGATCGGAGCCGCCTCCCCGCCCTGCGCCGCGTACTCCCACTCGGCTTCGGTGGGCAGGCGTAGCCCCGCCCAGTCCGCCAGTGCTTTTGCTTCGTCCCAGCTCACATTGACCATCGGGTGATCGGGAATCCACCCCCAGGAAGGGGGATCGGGCATCTTGCGGTTGGTGGCTTTGCAGAACTCCTGGAACATCCCGACGGTCACCGGTGTGCGCCCTAGCTTGAAGGCTGCCAGGGTCACTTTATGCACCGGTTTGCGATCGGGCGCGGTGTCGGCGCTGCCCATCAGAAAGCTCCCCGTCGGGATGCTCACCAGCTGCGCCTTGTACTCAGCCACGGTCAGAGGCGAGGGGGGGAGCGCCGGCTTGGCAGGCTCTGGTTTGGGGGTAGTAGGGGGCGCAGGGAGCTTGCCCAGAAGCTCTGCGATCGTTTTCGCAAGTGCAGACGAGGGCTTGAGCGTGCTGGCCCTGGTCAGGCTCACCCGCGCCTCTTCCATCTTGCCTTGCTTGAGCGCGATACGCCCCAGCCAGTAGTGCCCCTCGGGCGCACTCGGCTGGAGTGCAATGGCTTTACGCGCCTCACTCGCGGCGGCATCGAGCTTCCCTGCCACCGCAAGCTGCTCAATGCGCTTTAGGAGAGCCGGAAAGCTCTCAGCTGTTTGGATGATCGCAAGACAAAGCATCGTACTACCGATTTTATCAGACGGGCCTCGCTCCAGGCTTGCCTGCCTCCACGACAAACGAGGCTCGCGTGGTCACGCTACCGCCGGGCTTCGTCACTTGATCCACCACGAGATAGTCACTCTGCCACTGGTTCTTTCTGACCGTGCAACGAACATAGCCGCGCTGTGTATTGAAAAACTGCACACAGGGATTTTCCGCACGCAGGCTTGCTAGAGTTGTCGGATTGTCAGAGCCATTACCGCCACTCGTGATAGATGTCCCGACAAACTCAGTCGCGACAATTGGGAGCTCAGCCTTGCGATCGTCCACCCGCAGGTTATTGACCCAGTTTGAGTGGATATCTCCGGTCAGTACCACGGGGTTCTTCACTTTTTTATCCGCCATGAACTGCGTCAGCGCCATCCGCTCATGAGCATAGCCGGGCCACTGATCCATGGAGAATTTCTGAGCTGGTCCCACGGTACGGTCTACCAAACCCATCATGACCTGTTGTGCTAGGACATTCCAGGTGGCGGGTGACGTGCTCAAGGCGCTCTGGAGCCACTCACGCTGATGTGTCCCCAGCAGAGTCTGTTTGGGAGAGAGGGCGGCATCGTTGAGGGGCGAGGCTGTGTCTCCGTTGGGCTGATCGGAGCGGTACTGGCGGGTATCGAGGACCAGAAGCTCCGCCAGCGTCCCGTACGATGCCTTGCGATAGAGCTGCATGTCTGGCCCCCGTGGGATGGAGCGGTGGCGCAGGGGCATCAGCTCGTAGTAGGCCTGGTAGGCATGGGCGCGCTGGAGCAAGAACTCGGCGACATCGGCTCCCTTTCGCTCCGACAGCTCCGCCGCGTAGTTGTTCTCCACCTCATGGTCATCCCAGGTCACAAACCAGGGGCAGTGGGCGTGTGCTGCCTGGAGCAAGGGATCGGAGCGGTACTGGGCGTAGCGAGTTCGATAGTCGGTGAGGGTGAGGAGCTTCGGGTTGGCATGGCGTCGTACCTGGCCGTCGCGCCCAGCTCCTTCGTAGATATAGTCCCCAAGGTGGAAGACAAGATCAAGCTCCTCCTTGACCAGCGGGGAGTAGGCGGTGAAGTAGCCCGTTTCGTAGTGTTGGCAGGAGACAAAGGCGAAACGCAGACTCTCGGGGGAGCTTTCCGGTGCGGGGAGCGTACGGGTTCGCCCCACCGGGCTGGTTGCCCCCCCCGCGTGGAAGCGGTACCAGTACCAGTGGTCGGGGGAGAGCCCCTCCACCTCAACATGGACAGAGTGTCCGAGCAGGCGGCTGGCTATCGCCTTGCCCTGCTGAAGAATCGTGGTGAAGCTCTCGTCCTTGGCGAGCTCCCAGCGCACCTCTACACTCTCCGGTGGCATGCCTCCATCGGGGTCGAGGGGACGTGGTGCAAGCTTTGTCCAGAGTACCACGCTGGTTGCCTCAGGGTCGCCCGATGCCACCCCAAGCGTGAAAGGGTTCTCTTGAAAACGCGGGAGCAGAAGTGCACCTTGGCTCCGCTGTGCCAGCGTCGGCAATGCGGCGATCGTCGCCAGGAAGAGTCGTCGGTTCATGTCTGTATTCTACCGAGAAAACAGACAATCGCGAAATAAAAAAACCGGAGCCACGGGTGACTCCGGTTTTGAGTAAAACGAGCTTGCCTACTCCTCGGTCGGTGTGGGAAGCTCACCGAGTCCACCAGGAGCGGCGGCGATCTGAGCGGGCTCAGACTCCTCGCCGATCTCGCGGAGGGTGTCGCCAATCTCTTTCTTGCGGAAGATCACCACGGAGTCGTCACCCTCGCCATCGAGCTCGGCCAGGACAATATCGCCCTCGCTGAAGCGGCCTAGAAGAACTTCCTCAGCCAGCGGGTCCTCGATCATGCGCTGCACCGAGCGGCGTAGCGGACGCGCACCGTAGGTCGGGTCGAAGCCATCGGCGGCGAGCTTGTCCATCACGGGGTCGGCGACCTCAAGGACAAGATCGTGCTGCTCTAGCTGCTTACGGACGCTGCCCAGCATCAGGTCCACGATCTGGCGGATATTGGCCGCCGTGAGCGCGTGGAAGACAATGGTCTCGTCAATGCGGTTGACAAACTCTGGGCGGAAGGCACGCTTGACCTCCTCCATGACCTTGTTCTTCATGCCTGTGTAGTCGCGCTCGGTCTCGTCCTTGGGCTTGCTGGTGCCCCGTAGCCCGATCTGTGGCTCGCGATTGATAATATGCGCCCCGATATTACTCGTCATGATCAGCACGGTGTTCTTAAAGTCCACCACGCGGCCCTGAGAGTCCGTGAGTCGCCCGTCTTCCATCACTTGCAGGAGCAAGTTAAAGACTTCCGGGTGCGCCTTCTCCACTTCGTCTAGGAGCACCACGGCGTACGGATTGCGCCGCACGGCCTCGGTCAGCTGCCCGCCCTCATCGTAGCCCACGTAGCCGGGAGGTGCCCCAACCAAGCGGCTGACCGCGAAGCGCTCCATGTACTCGGACATGTCGATGCGGATGAGATTCTCTTCTTTTTGAAACAAGAACGCGGCGAGTGCGCGGGCCAGCTCGGTCTTTCCGACGCCGGTGGGGCCGAGGAACAAAAACGAGCCAATCGGGCGCTTCGGGTCTTTCAGGCCAGAGCGAGCACGGCGAATCGCCTTGCTGACCGCGATAATGGCCTCTTTCTGGCTGATGACGCGCTTGCCCAGCGACTCTTCCATCTGGAGGAGCTTCTGGGTCTCGGTCTCGACCAGACGATTTACGGGAATCCCGGTCCAGGCAAAGACGATCTGCGCGATATCGTCTTCGTCCACGATTAGCTCAAGGCCCGCCCGCTCTGTGTCCCAGCGCCCCTGGAGCTCCGCGATACGCTCCACCAGGTAGCCCTGCTGCTCCTCTAAGAAGTTCACCCGGTCAAAGTCACCCTCATCGGGGAGGCGGCTAAGCTCTTTTTCAATCTGAATCAGCTCCGACTTAGCCTCACGCAGGGGTTGTGGCGCGGTGGCGGCCTTCAGACGAACCTTGGACGAGGCTTCGTCAATCAGGTCAATGGCCTTGTCCGGAAGATGCCGGTCGGTGATGTAGCGATCTGCGAGGCGGCAGGCGGCATTGAGCGCACTGTCTTTGATCTCGACCTTGTGGTGCTCTTCGTAGCGGTGACGGAGCCCCTTGAGGATCTCAATAGCCTCGTCCACACTGGGCTCGTCCACTTTCACCATCTGGAAGCGGCGTGCGAGCGCGGCATCTTTCTCGATGTACTTTCGGTACTCATCCAGCGTGGTGGCACCGATACACTGCAATTCGCCGCGCGAAAGCGCGGGCTTCATGATGTTGCTGGCGTCAATTGCGCCCTCCGCCGCCCCGGCTCCTACCACGGTGTGCAGCTCGTCAATAAAGAGAATAATCTCCCCATTGGCCTTGCGCACTTCGTCCATCACGCGCTTCATGCGCTCCTCAAACTCGCCGCGGTACTTGGTTCCCGCAACCAGCCCCGCCAAGTCCAGCGAGATTAGGCGCTTGTCCTTGAGCATCTCGGGGATGTCTTGCGTGACGATGCGCGTGGCCAGCCCCTCGGCAATCGCGGTTTTTCCGACGCCGGGCATGCCCACTAAAACGGGGTTGTTCTTGGTACGGCGCGAGAGAATCTGAATAACGCGCTCGATCTCTTCGGCGCGGCCCACGACCGGGTCGAGCTTGTCGTTGCGGGCGTACTCGGTCAGATCACGGCCAAACTCATCGAGCGTGGGGGTGCGAGAGCGCTGGTCCTTGCTGGGATTGCTCCGTCCGGCGGCCACGGGCTGACCCGGCTCCTGGTCTTGCAAGAGGCGCACTTCACGGCGGGTGCGCTCTAGGTCCACGCCGAGCTTGCCCAGCACTCGCCCGGCCAGACCCTCGCCCTCACGGATTAGGCCCAGAAGCAGGTGCTCGGTGCCGATATAGTTGTTGCCCAGCTGTCGGGCTTCATCGTAGGCCAGGTCAATCACCCGCTTGGCGCGGGGCGTGAGCTGCATCTCCGGCCCCATACGTCCATCGCCACGGGCGACCTGCCGCTCGATCTCGGAGCGAATCCGGCCCAGAGAGACCCCGATCCGATCCAGAATACGCGCCGCAACGCTGTCATTCTCTTTGACAAGACCGAGCAACAAGTGCTCCGTCGAAACATAGTTCTCGCCTAAACGTCCCGCTTCTTCCTGTGCGAAGAAAACTACGCGGCGTGCGCGCTCCGTGAATCGTTGCCACATAGGAGAGATTGTATCGCACTTCCCCCCGCCTCTGCCTCCTCACCGTTCGGCTAGCAAACTCTCAATTGAAGGAATCTATCCGCAGTGTGATCAAAGAGGAGATGATGAGAAAGCATATTCTAACGGTTGGAGCTTTGAGCTTATTGGCATTATCAAGTATGGCTACGCCAAGGGATAAAACAAAAAACTTCATTGAGCACCTAGATGCCTACTTTCTTCCCCCCTTCCAGAAAACAATGGATAAATTTGGCTTTGGACGGCTCAGACACAAGAGTCGTGGGCATGCTGAAGCACTGAGTATTGTTCCTGAGTCTCTGGCCCTTCTGGACTCTGAGAAAAAAGGGAGCATACTTGCCGCTGAGGCATCAGGACTCCAGCTAGAACTGCGTGTTGCAATGTTTCACTTACGCCCCGTCCCTGATGCGTATGCCCAAAATGGTTTTGCTGACTTTAATGAACCCAATGCTCAGATTCTTGTTACTGCCCCAGATCCTCTTCTAAAAGCACCTCCATTTCGTGAAACAAAACGTATGGAAGTTTTCAGTGAGCAGCTTGAGCAGATACAGCATGAAGAAGAGAAACTGCTCAATGATGCAGTTCGCTTCAAGCTCAACGAGGTACGCTCAGGTAAGGGAGTTACCTTTTCGGAGAAGGGCTGGAAGTTTGTTCTCCGGCCAATTCGGGCAGAGAGTGCTGCTTGTCTCTCATGCCATACTGATGCGAAGAAAGGCGAGACGCTGGGAGCGCTGGTCTATATGCTACGTCCCGTTTCCCACACTCGGGAGTAGGCTCTGTGAAGCGATAAATTTCTCTAGGCGCTTGGCGGCATAGGTCTCGGCCCAGTTCTCCAGCGTCTCGGTGACGGCGGCGCGTTTTTTGGAGGGCTTCTTGCGGGGATTGAGCGTGAGCGTCACGTGGTGTCCGACTTCGTGAAAGAGCGTATGAGCGAGCTGGAGAACCACGCCGCGCAGGATCGTGGCCTCCGAGGCGCTGGCGTAGTGCGGTGAGTTGGTGATGAGGTCCATGTGCGGCTGCACATAAAGCTCGATGCGAATGCCCAGATGATCCCGGATATAGACCCCGAGGCGCTCACCTTTGGGGTCGTAGTCGTGGACATAGATTCCCGCAAGACGTAGCAGGTGCTCGCGTGGGGTGGTTGCCAGCGCTGCCCGCAGCCCTGTGCCAATAGTCTCGTCGTAGTACTCCGTCGCTTCCCAGTGAATGTGCATGATAATCGCCTCTGTTGTACCCGCATTTGAAGCCGATGCCTAAATTTGGTATCTTAGTTTCGGGAGTTTAGCATCATGCGAGTTTCTTGGAGTATTTTGGGAGTGATGACACTTGTCGCTTTCGGGCTGGCTATTAAGGGGAGTCTGAGTGATGAGCGCAAGACAAGCCCGGAGCGGGAGACGGCGGAGCTTTTGGACACGCTGGTCCAGCCGCGCTTTCAGGTAACCACCGATAGCCACTTCGGGATAAGCCGACTTGTGCCCAAGATTCAGGGACACGGCCACATGGGAATGCTCCAGCCCGAGAGCGACGCCGAGAAGCGCGTGCTGGCACAAGTGGCGACGCTGGGCTGTGACTACCGCCTGGGTTTTGTCCATACCGGCTACCAGCTCAGCCGCTACACGGCCAAGTCCGTTCCCACCAAGACCCCGGACTTCGAGATCATCTGGCGCGACAACACCGACTATCACGCGCATAAAAACGAGGAGCTTGCTCTCTACAAAGAGCGCATTCTGCCCAGCACCGAGCGGCTGGAGCGTGGGGCAAGGCTAGATACCCGACAAGGCGAGTGGCAGATTTTCCTGCGCCCCGTAAAGGCTGAGAAAGAGACCTGCGTCTCGTGCCATGCTGGAGTCAAGCCCGGCCAAGTGATGGGCGCGATGGCGTATCTGGTCAAGCGCACCGCCAAGCCCTAAAAGACTTAAATAATAAGAAATAGGGAACGCGAATAAAATTTCGCAAGTATTATAAATCAGGAGGTTGGTACAAATGAAATTTTGGTATGTATCGACTCTTGGTTTAGTTGTACTTGTGGTGCCTGGGAACGCAAAGGAGCCCGTAGCCACGGTGCTACAGGGATACCAAGGAGCATTGTCGGCGTCTCAGGGAACACCATTATTTGTCCATGGACGGGTCATTGTGGCACCACCCATTGCGGAGCGTGCCTCTCCATTTCGTCACAAGGGCATCTTGAGAGCCTTTGCAAAAGGTAGTGCGGGCATCCTTCGCGCAGAACCTGCCGAGCTCAGCCAAGTTCGTCAGGTATTTAATAGGGAGCTTCTTAACTACTTTCCGAGTGTGGATAAACTGCGGAAGTTTCAGCAAGTGACTCAGGCCGACACAGTGATCTTGCCACTCCTACGCTTCTTACCCAGAGATCGAATCATTGCAGAGATATGGGCTTT
>NZ_JANNYP010000643.1:0-5686 GCF_031410135.1 Armatimonas sp.
GAACCCACCCGGCTCGAACCCACCCGGCTTCGTTCGTTCCTCACTTTGCCACCCTCCCTCAGGGCAAGGAGGGGAAATTTCCCCTTCCTTGTCCTGAGGGAAGGGGTTAGGGGATGGGTTCGGGGTGCTCATTCGATCCCGATCTTTCGGAAGAAGCGGTCGCTGGGACGCTCTTTCGGTGCCGTTTTTTTGCCGCTGTTCTCGCGGAAAAACGGGTGGCAGGAGATTCCCAGGAGAATTCCCAGGCCACAGAGCGTCGGAACCAGCGACGAGCCACCGTAGGAGATCAGAGGGAGAGGGATTCCCGTGGTCGGGGCGGAGGAGGTAACAACCGCGATATTGAGCAGGGCCTGCATCCCGATCATGGCCGTCAGTCCTGTGGCTAAAAACCTCCCAAACGGGTCGCGGGTACGCAGGGCGATGGTCAGGCCACGGCAGGTTACCCCAAAGAAGGCGAGCAGAACCAGTGAGGTGCCCACGAGACCTAGCTCTTCCCCAACAACGGCAAAGATAAAGTCCGTGCGCTGTGCCGGTAGGCCACCGGGGCGTTTCTCATGGCTATTGCCAAGGCCCACGCCCGTAGTGCCACCACTGCCCAGAGCGACCAAGCTGCGCCAAGGCTGGTAGCCGTCTTTCTCCTTGTCCGCTTCCGGGTGCGCGAAAGTGAGCATGCGACGCATTCGGTAGTTCGGCTCCTCGGGGTGTGACTTGCTCGGCAGAAAGAGTGTGACTGCGGCGAGCAAGGCACTGGCTCCCGCGACAACGGCGATATACTTGCGCTTCACTCCACCCGCTGCCAGCAGGATCAAGTACGAAAAGAACATGGTCGCAGCCGTTCCTAGGTCGGGCTGGCGCTCGGTGAGAACCATCGGGATTCCCACGGCCACGGTCAGCCAGAAAACGCCGCGTGCTGTCTGCACAAAAGCTCGTTTCTCGGTGAGCATCCATGCTAAGAAAACCACGATGGCAAGCTTAGCAACCTCAGAAGGCTGGATCACCAGTGGCCCGATTCCAACCCAGCGACGTGCCCCAAGCGAGGAGTGACCTAGCTTCCAGACAATCAGCAAGAGCAGAATCGAGACCAGAAAGCCGGGGACCGCGAGCTTCTTCCACCACCAGTAAGGGATGCGAGCACAGGCGAGGAGCCCCAGCAGACCAATCCCAGCGGAGAGGACTTGCTTGCGGGCAAAGTAGAAAGCATCGTGGTTGTAGTCGTCAAAGGCACGTGCCACACAGTACGAGGCATCGTAGACCATGACGATCCCAAAGACAAGCAAGACAATGATGAGGACAAAGAGCCACCAGTCGGGGGCTACACGTCGCTGATTTCCATTCATGATAAGTTTCCAACTGCCTCTCGAAATACCTGGCCGCGCTGCTCAAAGCCCGTGAACATGTCAAAGCTGGCAAAGCCAGGTACCAGTAAAACCGTCTCGCCGGACTGAGCTTGGGCTGCCGCACGCTGCACCGCATCGTCCATATCGCCTGCTTGCTCGGTTTGCGTAAAGCCTTGTGCCGCCAGCGCTTCGCTCAGAAGGGGCCCATGCTCGCCGATCAGCACCACATGACGCGCCTGACTTGCCAGTGCCTCGACCATCGGGGCAATATCGCCGCCTTTATGCCGACCGCCCGCAATCGCCACCACGCCTCCCGAAACCGCCGAGAGCGAGGCGGCGACAGCGGCGGGGTTGGTGCACATGGAGTTGTTGATAAAGCGCACGCCATTCTTCTCGCTGACTAGCTCCATCCGGTGCGCGACTCCCCGAAAGCCGCGTAGCCCCTCCGCGATCCGGGCGGGGTTTAGGCCAAATGCCAGCGCCATGGACGAGGCCGCGACCGCATTGGCAAGGTTGTATTTACCCGGCACCAGAAGCTCCTCGGGGCGCAGCCGTAGCGCCGGGTCAAGCTGAGGAGCGCCGCCGTGAAAGGGGATCCGAATCCCACGTCCCACCTGATCGCTCAGGCGGCTGACGTAGAAATCGTCGGCGTTGACTACTGCGAAGTCACCTGCGTGCTGGGCCGCAAAGATGCGTGCTTTCGTCTTCCCGTACGCACGCAGATCCGGGTAGCGATCCAAGTGGTCTGTCGAGAGATTGAGCCATGCCGCGATCCTGGGGCGGAAGTCTCGCACCCACTCCAGCTGAAACGAGGAGACCTCGGCGACGATGACGGAGCTTTTGGGCGCTTGAGTGGCCGCCTCGATCAGCGGGAGGCGCTTGCCAAAATCTTCGGCGATATTGCCCGCCAAATACGTCTCTTTCCCCGCCGCCTCACACATCGCACCCAGCATCGCCACGGTTGTGGTCTTGCCATTGGTACCGGTGATCGCCAAGATCGGCGCACTGGCCAGACGGTAGGCAAGCTCGATCTCACTGGCAATCTCAGTTCCCCGTGCCTGTGCCTGTAAGATTGGAGCGGCAGTAGGCGGAACGCCGGGCGAGGGGATGAGAAGGCTGATTCCTTCGGGGAGCTCGGAGCTTCCCAGCCAGAGTGAGACCCCGGGCAGCGCGCGAGCCTCGGCGAGGCGCTCAGGACTAAGCTGCGACTCGGGCTTGGCATCACAGAGTACCACCTCGTCGCCACGTGCCGTCAAAGCACGTGCCGTCGCTAGGCCTGTGGCTGCTAGCCCGATCACCGCAACTCTCACCGTACACTTCCCAAAAAGAGAATGCTGAGTAGTGCCGCCAGCAGCGCCATCATCCAGAAGCGCACCACTACCTGGACCTCGTGCCAGCCCAGCTCCTCAAAGTGATGGTGTAGCGGAGCACGCTTAAACACACGGTGGCTCTGTGCGTACTCCAGCCCGTGCTTGATGCGGCGGAACTTGAAGACATAGCGCTGGATCATCATGGAGGCAATCTCGACAATATAGATCGCACCCACCAGAAAGAGCAGGATCTCTTGCTGGGCGAGGATGGCCGTTGCGGTCAGGCCCATGCCGAGAGCCAGCGAGCCCGTGTCACCCATAAAGATCCGAGCGGGGAAGGCATTGAAGCAGAGAAAACCCGCACAGGCTCCCGCTAGTGCGCCGTAGAGCAGGGTCATCTCGGTGCCAAGCCCATTGGTCATTGCCAGAATCCCAAGAGCCATTGCGACAATCAGCGTGGTGCCGCTTGCCAGACCATCGAGACCATCGGTGAAGTTGACAGCATTGCCAAAGCCGATGATCATCAGAGCGGCGATCACGGGATAGGCGAGGCCCAGCTGTATGCCGAGGATCTCCGAGTTGTGCCTGCTGAGCGCCAGATAGAGTGCAAAGCCAATCGCCACGGCCGCTTGTAGCCCCAGCTTGGCCCGCTCGGAGAGGCCCGCTTTGTTCTGTTTCTTGCGTGCCTTACCCAGATCATCGAGCATCCCGATCACGCCACCACCGAGGAAGACTAGGAGGGCAGCGAGAATATGATCCCGCTGCGTCCCCGACATCAGCCCCGAGCCTGACTCCACTGCCTGAAAGCGCTCCATAAGCAGGCTGAAAAGAGTGGCAATCGTCGCCCCACTCAGAATGAGCAGACCACCCATGGTTGGGGTTCCGTGCTTGCGCTTGTGCTTCTCGGGCGCGTTCTCACTGATCGGCTGGACTTTGTTTTTGGAGCGCAGGTACGCGATCAGAGGGTTGCCGGTGAGGAGTACTGCGACCATCGCGACCAGAAAGGGGACGACTATTAGGTTCGGGCTCATGTGGGCTTCCCTCCGGTCCACTCGGGCTGAAGGGCTTTGACGACTTTCTCGAGCTCCATCGCGCGGGAGCCTTTCACTAAGATCACATCGCCCTCTTGTGCAAAGAAAGCCATGGCCTCGGCGGCTTTGGAGGTCTGGTCGAAGTAGAAGACATTGTTGCGGTCGAAGCCCTCGGCGATAGCGGCGGCAGAGAGAAACGTGGTCTGCTCTCCGACCAGCACCAGCAGATCCAGCTTGAGCTTGGCGGCAACCCGACCAACCATACGGTGTGCCTCTTCCGCAAAGCGGCCTAGCTCCTTCATCTCGCCCAGCACTGCGACCCGCTTGCCCTTGCCACTGATGGGTGTTTCAGCGAGGGTCTGGAGCGCTCCTACCATGGAGTCCGGGGCTGCGTTGTAGCAGTCCGCGATCACGGTTGCGCCGCAGGTAGCCTGGACTTCCTCCAGGCGCATGGCGGGTGGCTCGAAGCGTAGTAGCGCTTTTGCGAGCGAGTCGAGCGGAATGCCCAGCGCCGCGCCTGCCGCTACTCCCAGCAGTGCGTTCTGGATATTGAAGCGCCCCGCCGACGGTAAGAAGGCTTTCTGTGTGCCCCACGGCGAGTTGATGGTAAAACGCCAGCCGCTCTCATGCCTTGAAATATCGGTGGCCTGCACATCGGCTTTGCCGTCCAGCGCAACCGTCAGCACTCTCCCACGGGCTTTTGTGGCGAGTGTCTGGGCAAAATCATCCGTGGTCGGGAAGATCGAGATGCCATCGCTAGGTAAGCCCTCAAACAGCTCGGCTTTCGCGTTGGCGATTCCCTGGCGGCTTCCAAGCAGCTCGATATGGGAGAGGCCAATCCCGGTGATGATTCCCACAGTGGGCTGCGCGATCCGTGCCAGCTGCGCGATCTGTCCCGCTCCGCGCATTCCCATCTCCAGAATCCAGGCCGTGGAGGTCTCTGATGCGCTAAAGATCGTCTGTGGCACCCCGATCTCGTTATTAAAGTTCGCCCCCGACTTGGCGACCGAGAACATGGTCTCTAGTAGTGTCGCCATAAGCTCTTTGGTCGTCGTCTTGCCGACACTTCCCGTGATCCCAATCACAGGCCCCGTGAACTTCTTGCGCACTGTGAGGGCAATATCCCCCAGCGCCACGGTCGTGTCTTTAGCAACCAGCACGGGCACAAAAGCCGCCACATTGTGATCCGCCACGATCGCTACAGCACCAGCCGCGATGGCCTGCACAACATAGTCATGCCCATCAAATTTCTCGCCCTTGAGCGCCACAAAGAGCGCCCCAGGCTGCGTCGTCCGTGTGTCTGTGGAGATGCTCGTTAGAGGCAGGTCTTCGGTGGGAGGCGGTGCGCCAATGGCGGCAGCCACCTCGGCGAGCGTTAGCGCGAAAGGCATTTTTCGATCTCCTCTCGCGCGATCGCTAAATCGGAGAAGTCGAATTTCTCACGTCCGATAATCTGGTAGTCCTCGTGGCCCTTACCTGCAATCACAATCGTGTCGCCTTTCTGCGCCATTGCCACTGCCAAAGCAATCGCCTTGCGCCGATCTACTTCCCGCAACACATTGGTTCCCCCCCCCGCCCCCGATAACGGGGGAGCCAGTGTTGCCAAGACATCGTTGAGAATTAGCTCGGGGTCTTCGGTGCGGGGGTTGTCACTGGTGGCGATGGCGATATCGGCGAGGGTTTGGGCGAGCTTGCCCATGATCGGGCGCTTGCTTTTATCACGATCTCCGCCGCAGCCAAAGACGGCGATGAGGCGACCGGGGGTGAGCGGACGAGCCGCTTTCAAGACATTTTCGAGACCATCGGGTGTATGGGCATAGTCTACGAGCACGGCGAAATCTTGTCCCGCTTTGATGGGATGAAAGCGCCCTGGGACGGGGGGACAGGCGGCGAGCCCTGCGGCAATTATCTCCGGGGAGAAGCCCCGCGCAACACCGTAGCCAATGGCAGCCAGTACATTGCCAACCTGGAACGTCCCTCCAAAGCCGAGCCGCACAGAAACATCCCC
>NZ_JANNYP010000644.1:0-6002 GCF_031410135.1 Armatimonas sp.
CCCCTCGCTACGCCATGAGTTCTTTGATCACTTTCGCGGGCTCCACTCCCGTGAGCTTCTGATCCAGGCCCTGGTACTTATACGTGAAGCGCTCATGGTCAATGCCCAGCAGATGCAGCACCGTGGCGTGGAAGTCGTGGACATCGCACGGGTCTTTGACGATGTTGTAGGAGAAGTCATCGGTCTCGCCGTAGACGGTGCCACCTTTGCTTCCGCCGCCTGCCATCCACATCGTGAAGCAGCGCGGGTGGTGGTCGCGCCCATAGTTCTCTTTCGAGAGCCCACCCTGGGAGTAGATCGTGCGCCCGAACTCTCCGCCCCAGATAATCAGCGTTTCTTCGAACAGTCCCCGGTTCTTCAGATCCTGGATCAGCCCCGCACATGCCTGGTCAATGTCTTTGCACTGGCTGGGCAAGCGCCCCGCGACATTGGCATGGGTGTCCCAGTTATTGAGATAGACCTGGACAAAGCGCACACCGCGCTCGACCATGCGCCGGGCCATGAGGGCAGTGTAGGCAAAGCTGCCCGGTTTTTTCGCCGCCTCGCCATACAGCTCGTAGGTACTGGCAGGTTCGTTGGTGATCGCCGTTAGCTCCGGTACCGAGGCCTGCATCCGAAACGCAAGCTCGTACTGCGCGATCCGGGTGTGGGTCTCCTCATCCCCGACGGTCTGGTAGGTGAGCTGGTTAAGCGCCTTGAGGCCATTGAGGGTCGTGCGGCGCACGGTTGGGTCAACCCCCGGAGGATTGTTGATATAGAGGATCGGGTCGCCCGCCGCACGGAAAGAACAGGCTGCGTGCTCCCCAGGCAGGTACCCCGACTGCCAGAGCCGCGCCGAGATCGCCTGCACCTGGTCGGTATTGGTTGGCTGCGCCACCAGCACCACAAACGTCGGCAAGTCGGAGTTCATCGAGCCCAGGCCGTAGCTTGTCCACGCGCCGAGACACGGACGCCCCGTCACTTGGTTGCCAGTCTGCATGTAGGTAATGGCGGGCTCGTGGTTGATCGCCTCCGTGTGCATCGAGCGAATAAAACAGATGTCATCGGCCTTGGTCGCCAGGTTCGGCAGTAGCTCGGAAAGCCACATCCCGCTCTTGCCATGCTGCTTGAAGGCGAACTTGCTAGGCGCGATCGGGAAGCGTGCCTGGCCACTGGTCATGGTCGTCAGGCGCTGGCCCTTGCGAATAGACTCAGGGAGATCCTGGTCGTACATCTTGACCATCTCCGGCTTGTAGTCAAAGAGGTCCATCTGCGGTGGCCCCCCGACCATGTGGAGATAGATCACGTGCTTGGCCTTGGGTGCAAAGTGTAGCTTAGGCAGTGCCCCTGGTACGGTTTTGTACTTTTGTTTCGGCAACGTTTGTGCAAATGCCTCGCCCCCCAGCGCGGAGAGCGCCGCCATCCCGAGCGCATTGGCTCCACTGCGCAAAAACTGCCGCCGGGTCTCTAAGCGCACCCACTCCGCAATTAGCGGATCAATCGGTTCTTTTTCACGGTTCATACTGCTGTCTCCAAGATATAGACGAGTGTGCCGAAGAGCTCCGGCAAGTCTGTGAGGGTGTATCCCACGGTCTCCAAGGTAAAATCGGTACCGACGAGCTTGCCAAACTTCCATAGCTCGCCATCGGTGACAATGCCATAGACCGGCTGATCCGGCCTCTCGTTGATTTTCTGTGCGGCGATCAGCTCGGCGAGGCACTGGCCCCAGCCCTGCTCAAAGTCGTTTTTCTTCGCCTCAACCACCACCACCAGCGGCGTCTCCAGCACGGTCTTTCCCAGCGCCGACTTGGTCGCGATCAGATAATCAGGAATCCCCGAGAGCTTCTCACTGTAGCTCAGCGGCTTCTGAATCCAGAAGGCGTACCGATCTGCGAAGCGCTTGTAGGCTTCCCGGAGAAGCGGCGAGATCACCAGCTCCGTGCGCGATGCCTCGGAGGTGAAGATATCCATGTTCTCGCGGCTGAACTCCAGCTCGGTCAAGAAACTCTGTGGCGGCGGGACAGGCTCCGCAAAAAGAAAGCGCTCCTCGCGGTAGGTAATCCCAAACTCCCGCTGTGTCTGGGAGATATTTTTATAGTCGCTAAAGGCCATCACACTCTCTCATTTCTCGCAAAACCCGCTCCTGCTCCAACATCCAAAGCCGCAAGCACGCCTCCTGAGCTGGCTTCCATTGTGCTCTCTCTTCAAGCTTAATATGGTAAGGTTCGTGCCCAATTTTCTGATAGTACTCTAGCAAAATCTCCCGAGCGCGAGTATCAAAAACCATCGCGGCTTGGCTACAGTCATCAACATACCAAACACGACTCTCAGAAATATTTGTCTCGAACCATTCTGCATGTTCGATAAAACCTGGCAGATGACCTCGCTCATAACCAGGGCCGTAGTAAGAGTCTCCCAAGTTCACTTCCAGAAAAATGCTCTGTGGGAAGACATCCCAAATAGAGTCTTTTCCTAAGGTTGGGTAGCTGAGAAATCGCCAGTCTGGGGCAAGTAGCTCCGCAAAACGCTCTTCACCAATATCTGCCCGATACGAATCAAGCCCCAGGTCGAAGCTCACCACAAACGCATCTCGCCAGCGTGCCCAATCCTCCGAGGTGGTGGAGTTGGGGACTTGGACATAGAGAATCGCACCGGTTGGCATGGATTATTTATTCAACACCTCGTCTAGGTTGAGCATCTGGTTGGCAAGCATGGTCCAGGCGGCGAGCTGGGTGGTGTTGAGACTGGGGTCGGGCTTGGACTCGCCGAAGGTGATCAGCTCACGCGCTTCTTTGGGATTCTTGTCGTAGTAGGCTTTTAGCTCTGTCAGGCTTGTCTCGGTGATGATGCGCTCGGTCGTTCTCAGCGGACGGGACAGGAGGCGATGGGAGAGATAGTCTAGAGCATTGCCACTCTTGAGGGCGTTGGTGGCGAGCTGGCGTGCGGCCTCGACAAACTGGACATCATTGAGCGTGACGAGTGCCTGGAGAGGCGTGTTGGTGCGCTCGCGCTTCACCACACAGGTCTCGCGGTTGGGGGCGTTGAAGAGTTCCATCGAGGCGGGCGGTGCGGCGCGCTTCCAGAGGGTGTACATCGAGCGGCGGTAGAGGCTCTCGCCCGTGTCCCTTCTATAATCGCGGGTGTTGGAGCCGATCATCGCCACGGCCTCCCAGACCCCATCGGGCTGGTAGGGCTTGACACTTGCGCCGCCGATCTTCTTGACCAGCAGGCCACTGGTTGCCAGGGCATAGTCGCGCACCATCTCGCCGTCCATGCGGAAGCGTGGACCACGCGAGAGCAGGCGGTTGTCGCGGTCTTTTGCGCGTTTCGCAGGGGTGAGAAGGGCGGCCTGGCGGTAGGTGCTGCTCATCACCAGCTGCTTGAAGAAGCGCTTGATGTTCCAGTCCTTCTGAAAGTCCAGAGCGAGCCAGTCGAGGAGCTCCGGGTGGCTAGGCAGCTCGCCGGTGATCCCAAAGTCGCCCGCTGTCTTGACCAGGCCGGTGCCAAAGAGCTCCTGCCAGTAGCGGTTGACCGTCACGCGCGCCGTCAGCGGGTGGCCCGGTGAGAGGAGCCACTTGGCCAAGCCCAGGCGGTTCTTGGGGAGCGCAGGGCTCATGGAGGGGAGCGCGGCGGGGGTCATCGGTGAGACTTTATCGCGGCGTTTATCGTACTCGCCCCGGAAGAGGACGTAGGCCTCGGGGGCGTTTGTCTTCTCATTGGCGACATGCGCCACGGTGCCACGCCCCTTGATTGCCGCCTCCTCGCTCTGCAGGCTCGCCAGCTTGCTGGAGAGCTCCTTGAAGACCGGATCGCCGGATGCCAGCCAGCCGGAGAACAGCTCGTCGCGTTGGGCGGGCTTGAGCTTGTCGCTGCCCATCGCCAGCAGATACTCCGAGCGCATCGCCATTAGAGCCGACACCTCGCTGGCAGGAAGCACACGGTTGTAGAGCCGCACATCTTGCAATCCCAGTCCCTCAATCGGGCTGCTATTGCTGCGCTGTCCCAGCTTGAAGGGAGTCGTCGTCTTGATCGTCCCCTTGAGGTTCTCAGCCTGGACATCGGTGGCTTTCTCCAGTCCATCAACAAAGACCTTCAATCCCGAGCGCTTCAGGCTCCCATCGTAGGTAATCGTCACGAGGTGCCAGACCTTGGGAGTCAGCGCCTCTTGCGTGACCACTTTCAGCGCGTCTTCAGGCCACTTGGAGATAATATGGCTCCCGACTTTATTACCCTCGACCCACATGTCCCAGCCCCGGTGCGCATTGCTCTCGTCCATGCGTGCCACAATTGCACCGCCCGTGTTGCCCTCGGGGAGCCTTACCCACGCGGAGCACGTGAACGCCTGGTTGTTCTCAAAATCCCCTACATCGGGCAGGGAGATCGGCCCACCGGGCTTTTTCTGGAAGGCTTTCTCAGAAAGCTGGCCGTCGGTCCAGTTCACCCCAGATCCCTCGGCACTGTACTTTACAGGCTTGCCCTCATGGATCGCCGCAAGCTCCTTGCCCTTGCCCTCGTCGAGCTTGGCCTGGAAGAGTAGCCCCTCGGTGGGAGCGGCCAGTGCGGTGCGGGTCGGTGATGTCAGCCACTTGTCAAAGTCCGCCTTTGCCGTGGCCTTGCGTGCCTCCGTGGCCTTCTTTGCCTCTCCTACCTCTTTCTGAACAAGCGCGAACCGGGGACGATCCGCGCTCACGGGTACCTGAATAATGGGCGGCGTGTCTTTAATATTGCCGTCCATAGCGTTCTGGGTCGTGTTATTAAAAAACGCCGAGAGCGCATAGAAATCTTTCTGCGAGATCGGGTCAAACTTGTGGTCGTGGCAGACCGCGCAGCCCGCCGTGCTCCCCATCCAGACCTGCGCCGCTGTCTCGGTGCGGTCGCGGGTGTACATCACGCGCACCTCTTCATCAATGGAGCCGCCCTCATTGGTGGTGATATTGCAGCGGGTGAAGCCCGTGGCGATACGCTGATCCAGTGTCGGCTCTGGCAGGAGATCACCGGCGAGCTGCTCGATGGTGAACTGATCGAAGCGCATGTTTTGATTGAAGGCTTGGATCACCCAGTCACGGTACGCCCACATCTCGCGGTAGTTATCGAAGTGAATCCCGTGTGTGTCGGCGTAGCGTGCGGCATCGAGCCAAGCACGCCCACGGTGCTCTCCCCACTGCGCGGTCGCCATAAACTTATCCACGAGCTTCTCGTAGGCATTGGGCGCTTTATCGGCCACAAACGTCTCAACATCGGCAGGCTCAGGCGGCAGGCCGGTGAGATCCAGCGCCAGCCGCCGGGCGATGGTGCGCTTATCGGCCTCGGGCGCAGGCGTGAAGCCACTTTCCTCCAGCTTGGACAGCACAAAAGCATCAATCGGGTTGCGAACCCAGGCCGCGTTCTTCACCTTGGGCGGGGTCTGCGATTTCGGGGGTAGGAAGCTCCAGTGCTGCTCGTACTGCGCCCCTTCGCCAATCCAGCGGGTGAGGAGCGAGACTTGCTCGGGCATGAGGCGCTTGTGGCCCGCCGCCGGTGGCATGGTGAGGGCGTCACTCTGCGGTAGTCGAACGCGGCGGAGCACCTCACTGGCAAGCGGGTCGCCCGGCACAATTGCCCCTTTGGCTCGTGCCTCGGCAAGCCGATCAAGCCGCAGTCCGGCCTTACGAGATGCCGAGTCGGGGCCATGGCAGGGGAAGCAGTTCTCTGCCAAGATAGGTCGAATATCCTGGTTATAGGTAAGCTTTCGTGCGATCGGAGCCGCCGGTTTCTGTGTTGCCGGCGCGGCTCCCACACCAAAGGAGACCGCCAGCAATCCGGCCCCCATGCTCACTCCCACAATGGTTCTACGCATGAAGGAATTTTAACACATTCCCCGAGGGTGGTCTACTCTCGGGGAGATATTAAACTTAAAGGATCCTGCTAGAAAACACCACGCGGCGACGTGGTGTGATTCTTTACGGATTCAGCGCCGCAAGAACGCAGAGAGCAGGCTGGTTTCCCACGTTCGTGACCTGTCCAGGAACTGCCGCTAAAGGCCC